>JBOHHE010000355.1:0-23689 GCA_050700355.1 Pseudonocardiaceae bacterium | reverse complement strand
CGGTCCGATTCCGCTGCTGGCCATGAGCTTGCTGATTTGTTGATGGCTGCAGCCGCTGAGTCGCGCGATCTGGCCGGGACGGAGTCCGTGGTCGATGTGGGTGCGCAGTTCGTGCTCGCTGGGCAGCACCGCACTCGGGCTTCGGCCCCATCCTCGGCCGTGTAGTCGCCGTCATTGCAGGACTGCTGCTGGTAGGCATCATTCTTCGGCTCATCCTGGCCATCTTGACGCCGGTACTGCCAGCGCAATTCACGAATAATCTTACATCGGGTTGGAACATGCTTTACAGCCTGCTTTCACCGGCCATGCCGCCAATCATGGCAGTCGCCATCCTCTGTGCCCTGTGCTGGGTTATTGCTGGCAAGCGCAGGTAATTCTCACCCAAGAAAGGAGTGATCTATGTTCTTCTGGTTCTTCGGTTTCTTCTTCGTGTTCCTGATCCTGATCGGCATCCAGCTCATGTATTACCTGGCCCTGATCGCCGCGCCTGTGTTGATGATCGGCGGGGTGATCTGGCTGATCTGCAAGTTGGTGCGGAAGTCTAAGGCTTAAGCCCTCCCGGGCGCACGGGGAAGCGAAACCGCCAGAGGCAGACGGTGACGAGGTGCCTACAGCGGCTGTGGGAAGCATCGGAGGCCGCTACTCCCTGACGGAAGCACCGGCCTCCGATGATCGTTCTGTTGTGAGCCTACTAGCTTCGATCTTTGAAGATCGTGGTTCTAGTAAGGCCATGGTGGTGGAGGTTCGGGGAGCCTACTACAACACAAAGCACCAGGTCAGCGAGCTGAAATCTCTGGTAAAAAAAGCTATCGGACGCGTCCACACCGCTCCGTCCGGGGCGGCGAGGCCAGCTGCCAGGCACCGACGGACGGTGAGCAACATCCTGCACCGATCTCAGGTGCCGATGCGGCGTCGTGGGCTCTCCCCCGAACAGATCGACGAGGCCGCGCGGCTGTACGGCGAGGGCTGGTCATTGGTCCGGATCGGCGAGCGGATGGGTATGGATCTGACGACGGTGCTGACACGGCTCCGAGAGCGAGGGGTACGGATGCGAGATACACAGGAGCGGGAGCGACAGGAGCTCCGCTGACGCCGTGCGGGACGTTTGATCCCAGAGATCTGCGAAGGCCACCGACGGAGGTCCTCACGTGCCGATGTGAGTGAGTTCGGCGTGGTGGCACCGGGGCTCGCTCGGGTGGCGGGGTCAGCGGTTCATCAGTGCGAAGACGCCCCACCCGAGGTATTCGCGCTGGTATCTGGTGTGGCGTGTGGGGGCGTGGGTGAGTTCTGTACGCATCTCCTCGGCCAGCTCGTCGTCACGATTGGCGTCGAGCCAGCGGCGGATGTTGAGCCATTGGGCCGCGGCATAGCGGTCCCAGCTGTCCTGATTGGCAAGGACCATCTCCACAACGTCATAGCCGAGGTCGCCGAACTGTTCGATCAGCTCTGGGAGCGGGAGGAACTCGTCCTTGCCAGTGGCATTGCAGCCCTCGATGGTGGCCTGATCGGGGGGTTCACGGCGCCAGTACGGTTCACCGATCAGCATCGTGCCGCGGGGGCGAAGGCTGCGCCGGAGGAGTTCGATGGTGCCGGGTATGCCAGCACCGATCCAGGTGGCGCCGATGCAGGCAGCGATGTCGACTGGCTGGTCGGCGATGTAGTTCGACGCGTCGCCGTGGATGAAGCTGACCTGGTCGGCAACGCCCAACTCGATGGCTCGTGCGTGGGCGGCGGCGAGAAACACGGTGCTGATGTCGACCCCGGTGCCGACCAGCCGGTGGTCGCGTGCCCAGGTGCACAGTATCTCGCCCGTACCGCAAGCGAGGTCGAGCATTCGCGTCCCCGGTGGCGGGTTCAGCGCGTGGCCCAAGGTGGCCAGCTTGTCGCTGGTGAACGGGTTGTGGATGCGATGGTTGCTCTCGCGGATGACGAAATGGCGTGGAAGATCCACGTTTAGGGCTCCCCCACGTCCCAGGGATTCACGATGCCCGGGGAAGGTGGCTGGCCGTGGTCGGCCGAAGCTGCCTGCAGCCTCATGAATGCACCTCGTCGGACGTACGGACGCATGATCCGGGTAAGACTAAGCTCGGTTACCTTGTCATGTCCATCGGGTTATCGCCTCCTGCCCGAACGCACGCTTCTGCCGCAGGTCGTGTGGGGGGGCTGCCCCGATCGAGCGCAACGCACTCAACTGCCGAATAGCGGATGCTACGTGGCGATACGGGATGGTGGCGGTGCTAAGGGACGATTGTGAGGGTATAGGGGTTTTCATGCGGATTTTCGGCCCCACACTGAGATCATGGGCGAGGTGGCAAGGTCGAGGAGCCCAGCCGCGACATTGTCGAGGTGTTGATCGACTTCTTCGTTGGTGGCCAGGTGGGCGGCGACCAGCCGGTCGCGGATCTGTGCCACAGTGGCCTGCTCCAGCAGGTTGCAGGTGGAGCCGCTGATGGGGAAGAAGGCGTCGGCTTCGACGTTGAGGAGTCCCGCTGCGCGCAATAACCGGGGTAACCTACGCCCGTAGGAGAGGTCGACGCCGCGCTGAGCCATCAAGATGCGGAAGCCGTGCTTAAGTTTGTTAGCCAGCCGTTGGGCCGGGCCTGACTCATCCGGACAGACCAACGGCTGCATCATCGGGTCGGCCTCCTTGATGAGCAACCAGCCACCGGGCCGCAATGCTGAGATCATGGTGGCCAGCGCGGCGGCGCGTTGGGGTACGTGTACCAGGACTAGGCGGGCATGTACCAAGTCGAACCCACGCCCTGGCGGCGGTCCGGTTCCCACGTCGTGGTGGCGGACCTCATAGCCCACGTCGGTGGCCGTGATCATCCAGGAGACGTCAATGTCGGTGGCAAGGACGTGCCCGGCCGGGCCGACGCGGGCGGCGAGCCAGGACGGCGTGCTGGGGCCGCCGGCACCGACCTCCCAACACCGCCAGCCTGCGGCGATGCCCAGCGCGTCGAGGTGCCGAAACGTGGAAGGGTCAAACAGCGTTGTCAGGGCGTCGAAGCGGACCCCCGCTTCGACCTGTTGATTATCGAGCAGGTAACCGCCGTCGTTGGTCACCTTGGCATCATCCTTCTCACCGATGTTCCGGGGCGAGCCAGGCTGCGCGCGGTGGTGACCGGCTTCTGCCGCACCTGCGTGATCGAAACGGTCCTGGAACATTCGCCCGCCGACTACGTTTGCCAGCCTCTTGTTCTGGGGAAGTCACCCACCCTCGGCCCGTCCCACCTGAAGTTCGAGGCGTTGCTATCCACTCCATTGCCCCCCAAACCCCATCCCCCGCAACCCCTCATCCAACTCCTTGACCGCCGCCGTGCTGTGCCAGGGCTGCAACCGGCCACGGGCAGTGCGTAGCGCCTTCACCAGCCGGGGCTGCCGATTTTGGGCAGCTAGGATGGCAGCATCCCCGATGACGCGAACTGCTTCCTCGATCTCTCCCAGGCGCAGGCGGGCATTTCCCAGATGAAGCGCGCACAGAGCGTAGCCATCGACATATGACTTGTTAAATACTGCCAGGCCGCTGGTCGCACACATGGTTGCTGCTTTTGGATTGCCGAGCAGGAGCAAGCACTCGCTCTGGTGGCTGGCAAGCAAGCCCTCATGGTAATAGTACGCAGGTGATTCGGGCGGCGCGTTTGTTCCGGACAGCAAGCCCTCCCGCGCCCGGTCAAACTCGGTCAAGCACAGTTTGTACTGGCCGCTCACAGCGTGGGCAGTGCCCGCCCGCTCAGCGGCACACACCCGCAGGAGCGGGTCATCGGTCTGTATCGCAAGTTTCTGGGCAGCGGCCGCCAGGTCAATACCGACGTGGGCTTTGCCTTGGCCGTAAACGGCATAGCCTATGGAAGCAGTATAGCTCATGCTACAGAGGGCATAGACACTGAATTCAGTGTTACGCGCTTCATGCGCTGCCGCTCGCGCCTGGTCATAATAGTACCGGGCACTGTCCAGATCGTTGAGATCAAAGGAGTAATCCCCGACAGAACTAGACATACTGCTGTAGAGAGACAGCAATCGGGGGTGAAGCTCAGCCGGGCACTGCGGCAAGAGGTGCCGGGTAATCCACCGCTGAGTGAGCACCGTATGCAACACGGCACGGGGGCCGAGCACGTCATCCTGCTGTTTGCAGTAATGCAGAATGGCTGCCAGGTGATCAATGACCTGCGCATCCACACGATTTGGCGTGACAATAGCACGGGCCAGGCGTTCCTGTTCTTCCTCACCGAGGTCGATTATCGCAGGCAAGGCGGCAATGATAGCAGTCGCCCAGCCGAATAGCTCGAAGAGTTCCCGACGGTTCATTATACCTGCCCATTGACGGAGGAATTTCGTGAGCTGGTCGTAAATACGGTCTCCTTGCTCACCAGGCGCACACCGTGCAGCACTGCTTAGGAATGCGAAGTAGTCGAACGGTGCGGCAAATCCCTCGGCTAATTCTACACCGGCAGGCAGGACAACGTCGGCCACAAGCTCCGGCCCGGGCGGCGCAACCAGTCGGCCAGCGGCATGTGGCGGAGACGAGTCGTTACCGCTGTGCGTCTCAGACGGGATAGCTGTGGCCCGCAGCTCCTCCGCCCGGGCCTGAGCTTCGGCATATGCCTTGGCCAGCTCGGCTTCCCGGGCCTGGGCTTCGTGCTCCTGCTTGGCCCGGCGTACCCGCTCGTAGCTGGCCAGGAGATTCCCTTCAGCTTTGAGTAGATCGTCGGCTGTCTTCCAGAATTCCCAGGTGAGCAGCTGGCGGCCGGCTTCAGCCTTGGCGATCGAGGACCGGCTGTAACCGGTCCGATGGCCGATCTGCTGCTGGACGATGCCTGCCGCTTCACGCTGGCTCGCCAGCTGCTGACCGAGACTCAAGCGCATGGCTACCAGTTCGGGCGGTTCCTGGTTCACTGTCACTCCCCCATCGTCGTCTGTCTTTTTCTGCCTTCGCAGGCTGTAACGACACGGTCGGACGTGCTGAGGGTAGCCGAGTGGTCACCGCTGCTACCCAGGGTGGAACAGCGTTGTCCAACATGTTCACCACCGCTTGCCTGGGTTCAAGCGCCAGGGCCGAGATGATGAGCTCCCTGAAGCAGCAGCACGGGTGCCCAGGTGTCAGTTTGGTTCTTGCGTCTTCTCCCACGCAGGCAAGAACTGGCCCCGGGTAGCCGGATTCCCCGAACTGCTGCTTGCAGGCGTACTCGCCCGGCTCTGGGTGCCGCTCATTTCACAGGCTTTAAGAACCTTGCCATCATATGGTGGCATGGGCATAGGCGGGTAATTGCCGGATGACTGATTCGGGATTGTATGAATGGTTGGCACTGCGCAGAGTTGCCGGGGGTGGTGTGGCCAAGGTTGCTGGGATGTATTTCGATCAGGGGAGGCCGGTACCCTGAATCGTCCCGGCGAGTCCGGAAACCCGATTTTGATAGAAGCTATGCTACACCACTGGCTTCCAGATTTCCTTAAAATAGCCTTTCTAGTGTGACGGGCGGTATGTCGCCGCAGTACTCGTAGAGGCGCCGGTTGTTGAACCAGTCGACATACGCCGCTGTCTCAGCCTCGACATGCGCGGCGTTACGCTACGGCCGGCGAGGCTTGATCAGTTCATTCTTGCACAGGCCATTAACTGACTTGGCAAGCGAATTGTCGTGGGCATCTCCTACTGTTCCGATCAAGGGGTCAATTCTCTCCTCGACTAGGCGCTCAGTGAACCGGACCGCCGTATACTGACTGCCCGCATCATGATGGTGAATCAGCCCTAAAAGATCCTTGACACCCTCCCGGCCTCGTGTGAAAATTGCCTGATTAATCGCCTCGAGAACCAAGTCTGTGGTCATCGACGTCGACACCTTCCAACCCATGATCCGGCGGGCATAATCGTCCATGACGAATGCGACGTACACCCAGCCGGCCTGGGTGGATACGTACGTGAAGTCGGCCACCCCATAGCAGATTGGGCACCAGTGGCCGGAAGTCACGCCTCACCAGGTCCTTCGCCCTGCCAGCAGCCGGATCGGCGATCGTCGTGCGCTTCACCTTGCCGCGGCAGGCCCCGCGCAGACCCAGTGCCCTCATCAGGCGTTCCACGGTGCAGCGGGCCCACATCGATACCCATTCCGCGCAGGTGTAGCCACATTTTCCGGGCACCGTATACCCGATAGTTATCGTCATACTCTGCGGCGATTACCGTTTTCAAGGTCTCGTCCCGCATCGTCCGCGCCGACGGTGGCCGGGAACGTGCCTCGTAATAGCTGGACGGGACGAATGTGCAGCCCAGCTCAGCG
Source organism: Pseudonocardiaceae bacterium (assembly GCA_050700355.1). Classification (GTDB taxonomy): domain Bacteria; phylum Actinomycetota; class Actinomycetes; order Mycobacteriales; family Pseudonocardiaceae. The sequence continues at coordinate 17,417 of JBOHHE010000355.1, read as the reverse complement.
AGCTGGACACACATCGGCTCGACCCCGTACTTCTCCTTATATCCTTATACCCGTCGATGAACTCGACGATCAGCGCTGTGGGCGCTCGAGCTCCGCCGCGAATAAAACCGAAGCCGCTTTCAAGATCTCATTCGCCCTACGCAATTCCCGGTTCTCGGACTTCAGCTTCCGCAGCTCGGCTGACTCCTCGCTAGTCACTTCCGGCCGCTGCCCCGCATCCACCTGAGCCTTCCGGACCCAATTATGGACTGCCTACGCGGAACCGACACCAAGCCTGGACGCCACAGACTCCATCGCTGCCCACTCAGATGAATACTCTGACCGGATCTCCGCGACCATCCGTACCGCACGCTCCCGCAGCTCCTTAGGATAGTTGCTCGACCGCCTCGACATGACCCCATCCTTCCCAAGAGACGGAGTCTCCGGCAAACCCGGGGCGGCTCAGACTTAGCGTGTCACACTTCACTCGTCACGACTCTTCTACATCCCCCTACTACCAAACCCCATCTCCACAACCGCTCATCCAGCTCTTTAACTGCTGTAGTGTTGTGCCACGGCTGCAACCGCCCTCGTGCTGCCCTGAGTTCACTGATGAGCCGGGCTGAACGGTGCTTGGTAGCCAGTAGCGCTCCCTCGCTGGTCAGTCGTGCTGCTTCTTCAACTTCGCCAGAGAGTAACCTGGCAGTGCCGAGGCGTAGGGTGCAGTAGGCTAAGCCGCTAGTAAAAGAGCTATCGAACAGCCGCAGTCCCCGCTCGGCAGCGAAAATTGCTTCTTTCGGCTTGCCGAGCCGGATCAGGCAATCGCTGTGATGGCTGGCTATCAAGCCTTCGTGGAGCCAGTAGACTGGCGACTCAGGAGATCGTTGGCTGGCTGGCGCAGCAAGCGTGGCGTATGCCTGGTCGAACTCGCTCATGCACTCCTTGTATTGGCCGTCTGCGGCGTAGGCCATGCCAAACTCTGCGGCAGTGCGGGCTTGCAACAAGTGGTCATCGGTTCTAGGGCAGAGGTTCTGGGCAGCCGCAGAGAGATCGATAGCGGCATGAGCTTTCCCCTGCCAGGACGCAAAGAAACTCATTGTACACAGCGCGTGGATAGCCAGTTCGGTGTTACGGGCTTCCTGGGCCGCTTCGCGCGCCTGCTCGCAGTAGTGCATGGCACTGGCAACATCATCAAGGTTAAAGCAATAGGCACCAATGGAGGTGGACATACTACTGTAGAGCGACAGGAGCCGAGGACGCAGTTCATCCGAACACTCGTCCAGCAAAGAGTCCACAAACTCCCGCTGGGCAATGACGGTATGAAGCACTGAGTACGGGCCGAAGGCATCCTCTTGCCGCTTGCAGTCAGAAAGGACCGCTTCAATGTGAGCTATGGACTGTTCATCCACCCGGCTCGGTACCGCAACGACTTTGGACAAACGTTCCTGTTCGTCACTGTCCATACTGAGGAATGGTGAGGCGGCAATGGCGGTGGCTAGTTGTCCCAGCAGTCTCAGGTGTTCCCGACGTTCCACAGTATTGGCCCATTCACGGAGAAAGGTTCCAAGCGGCTCTTTGAGTTGACCTCTCCATGCTACGGGCACTGCCTGGGCTGAGGGCGTGCTGAGCAGAGCCAGGAACAGGAGCGGCCCGGCCAGGCTTGCGGCCAGCTCCGCTCCGACTGCTGAGACCAGCGCAGGTAGCAGCTCCTGGCCGGTGGGCAGGCTGCCGTTACCGTGAGCCTCAGACGGGATGGCTGTCGCCCGCAGTGCCTCCGCCTGGGCTTGGGCTTCAGCATATGCCTTGGCCAGCTCGGCTTCCCTGGCGTTGGCTTCGTGCTCCAGCTTGACCCGGCGAACCCGCTCATAGCTGGCTAGCAGGTCACTCTTGGCCTCCAGCAGCTCATCGGTCTTCTGCCAGAACTCTGGGCTCATGAGCTGGCTGCCAGCTTCGGCCTTGGCAACCGAGGAACGGCTGTAGCCGGTTCTGCGGGCGATCTGCTGCTGAACTTTACCTCTGGCTTCACGCAGGGAGGCCAGCTGCTGGCCGAGGGCCAGACGCATGGCTGTCAGTTCAGGTGGGTCTTGGATCATGATCGCTCCCCCTTTCTGGCTGTCTTTGCCAGCTGTAACGATCCGGTGGTGCGGATCTGAGCGTAGCTGAGTGTTCATGGCTGTTCGTCAGGGTGAATCAGCGTTGAGGACGGACAGTCACGCGCGCTGGTGTGCCAAGGGCCCCAGGGCCGGGATGACGAGCTCCCTGAAGCAGCAGCGGCACGGGTGCCCCGGTGTCAGTTGGGTTCTTGCGTCTTCCCCACGCAGGCAAGAACTGGCCCTGAGTAGCCGGATTCCCCGAACTGCTGTTTGTAGGTGTACTCGCCCGGCTCTGGGTGCCGCTCATTGTGGCCAGTGGATGAATAGCAACGAATTGATGGGCTGGTCCTGGGACGTAATGAACAAGGACGGGTGGCCGGACGATGTACGCAGGGGGTGAGCAGAGTTCCCGCTCGTTTGTCTGGTTTCCGCTTTCCGGGCAGTGGCATGCCATTATCCGGGGTGATCGTCAGGTTGCTTTGGGTGAGCCAATGCGCTGTTTGTGCGGGGCTGTTCATCCCCATGAGGTTGTGGGAGATAGGGAATGGCTGCCGTGGAAGACCTGCGAGCAATGTTGGGAGGAGGCGTGCCGGATTGTGAAGGAGAGGAATCAGGGGTGATCGGCCCACACAGTTCAGCACCGGAAAGTATAGGCCCAGCTCACAGGCTTTAAGAACTTTGCCATCATACGGCGACATGGGCATAGTCGGGGTGATTGCCGGATGACTGATTCGGGGTTGTATGAATGGTTGGCTCTGCGCAGGGTTGCCGGGGGTGGTGTGACCAAGGTTGCTGGGATGTATTTCGATCAGGGGAGGCCGGTGCCCGGCCACCTGATTGGGGTGTTTGACCGGCTCGTATGGAATGGGCTGGTTGTTGTGGCGGATGGGAATCCGATTTGGGAGGTGCGGCGGATCAGCATGATGGAGGCGGGAGAAGTGAGATATGAGGTGCTAGGACAGCAACGGCAGCAGGGATAGCAGCACCGGCATACCGCCCCTGATCAGCCCCGATGCGAGCCCTCGCGAGGGTCCCAGGTCAAGCCGAGCGACGCACTGACCGCTTGAAACCGCCCTCGCCGGACACTGCCTCAGAATCCCGTTCGCCAGATCCAGGTTGTCAGCGTGGCGAGGGGGGCGGGGTTGAAGCAGGTGTCACCGGCGTAGCTGGCGGTGACAGTGTGTCCCCCGGCATCGAGTGGGGCGGTGAAGGCGGCGACCCCGTTGCAGAGGGTCACTGCAGTGGGGGGACCACCATCGGCACGGAACGTGACAGTGCCGGTGGGGGTGCCGAAATCGAACGACGCGGCGGTGACGGTGGCGGTGAAGATCATCAACCGGCCGCAGACCGAGAGGCCATGACGCGCACTCAAGGTGGTGGTGGATCCGACGCGGGTGCCGGTGGGAGCAGCCGACTGTGGGATGTCGGCACTGAGGTTGGGCTGAGCGAGGTGGGTACCTAGCCCATCGAAGGTTGTCGTGCGTCGAACGGGACTGGTGAGCGGGGAGGTGGACACCGCCGCGTCAGTGGCGATCACGCTGACGGTACGCGGGCCGGGGTGGGCGCCCTCGCCGTAGGCCGCGTCCGGGACCCCGAGCGCGGCATGATCGATGCTGACGGTGGGGGTCGGGGCGATCAGGACTGTGGGCGGCGTCGGAGTCGTATCCCGGTGCTGTGGTACTGGGACAGCCCAGATGGCCAGCGGGGCGCTAGAGGGCTCGTTTGGAGACATGACATGCCCTTCGGGTGAGACGTGGATCAATGTCGAGGGGGTACCCAAAACTCTGATCCACGCTCTGTGCATATACGGTAAAATTAGAGCGTATACTACGCATACAAGGATATTTTTTTCCAGATTTTATCTCATCTGCGGATCTCTGGTTTGGGCGTACTCCCTGCCGCCTCGGAGCACCGGTGGGCACCCGGTCCCGGCTGCTGGCGGCGGCAGCTACCGCACTGGCTGTGGGTGCCTTCCAGCAGAACCGGCACCCACAGCCGGGAGAAGACTCAACGGTGTCCGGCGGGCGGCCCACCGTGGCAGCAGAGTCACTGCGGTGCGCGTAGCCGAGTTAGCTCGAGGGTCAGCGCGTCAGGCCGGACATCTACGTCTTGCACGATCACACCGAGTGTCAGCGGCAGGCGAAGTCGGCTGGTTGCCAGGGGGCCACCATCGCAGTCCGGCCAGCTGGCCTGACCGCGACAGGTCGACGGCGTGTCACTCGACCTGCCATCGGCGTTCCTGCAGGTCAGAGATAGTGAAGCGAGAAGTGTGCCAGCTCGGGGACGTCACGGCTGCGACTGATCTGGCGGCGCGCCATGAAGTCGGGACTGAGGAGGTAGACCATGCGAACAGAACAAACGGCCCACCGCAGGCCGCTAGCTCCGATGACCGGGCGACCGTTCAAAACTTCGACAATCTCCGCATTTGCGGTAAGTTAAGGGATATTTATCCGTATATGCGGATAAATATCCCTTAACTTACCGCTTCTGCATACATCATCATAGTGCTGTCGTCGGAAGGTGGCTGCAGATGCGGTTCAGCACCCAGGCCCTGGCCAGCCGACGACTGTGACCACAACGACGGCCGACCGGCTGCAACCGACGGGAGACGTCCGCTGTAGCGCCGACGCCAGGGACGTCGTGATCACCGGCCAGGTAGCGCGTCAGGTCACGCCTGCCGCGCCCCAGCCCCCAGAGCCCCGACCGGAAAGGGATCAGAGATGACTCTCGTCATTTTGTCGGTAATCATCATTGCATTGTTAGTTGCTGTTTTGGCGATTTATCTCTTCTTAATCGGTGTGCTGCTCAATAATGTAGCTAACAACCTCGATGACTGTTTGGAGAGCGTGCAGCGGATCTCCCGGCATGCCGCGGTGATTGGTCCTGGAGTCAAGCGCCTTAACCAAACCGGTAAAGATTTGGTTGGCGCGATGCCACTGCTGTACGGAGGCGCCGAAAGTCTCATCACCAAGCTAACTCCTGCCGCAGCCCCGACTGCGGCCACCAAGGGGAAGCATAGAGATGAACCGTCTCTCGCGGCCGTTCCGGTTGGGGTCGGTTATATGGATAAATGACGACTCAGGCATGAACAATATTGTGTGCTGCCCCATGTGCGATCTGCCGGCAATTGCCGAGGATAGGTTCCATCTCCACAGCACCGACGGGCCGATCGAGCACCTGCGCATCTTGTGTATCAGCGGGCATGGCTACCTGCTTCTGGCCGACCAAGTCAGACACCTTGCGCTCTGTGACGATCTTGATATTGCGGTCGCTCCGGAGGAGTCGGCCTGAGCACCACATCAAGATCACGGTGGAGGTCGTCAGAGCAAGTCCTGATAGAGCCAGACAGTCTCATCGAGCTGCTCGGAACAGGCCGCGTCTCCGCATCAGCGAAGCCGAGCGGCTGGGGCTCGCGGCCGAGCAGCTCGCCGCGCACGGACCCGCAATGGACCGGCTCGCCGCCACGGTCGACCACCAGCGGTGGCGGGTCGGTGCGGTCACTCTAGGGCTCGACCCCACCGGCCAAGCACTCCCGACCGCAGTCGGGTTCTACCCCCACCAGCGGTGGGAGCCCAGTCTCTGCTGGCAGACTCGCGGGATGCCAGCTCACCGACTTCCCGACCTCGACGTGGCCCGAGTCCAGCGCTGGTGCGACGAACGGGTGCCCACCCACGTACGCGACCAGGTTCGCGTGGAATGCGATGTCGGGCCCGGACACCTGACGATCCTGGAGTGCCGGCCACCCTGGCGCGAAGGCAAGGACCCAGAATGGACCCGATTCCCGATCGCTCGTCTGCGCTACACCAAGGCAAGCAAGACGTGGTCGCTGTACTGGCGAGATCGCAATCTGCGCTTCCACCAATACGATCGGCTCGCACCGTCTCCCAGGATCGACGACATGCTCACAGAGCTCGAACGAGATCCAACCGCCATCTTCTGGGGGTGACCAGAGGCTGCGGTCGCAGCTGCTTGATGACGCGGGCACCCAACCAGCCCAGCTCTGCCTCACCGACCACCCTCATCGGTGTCATCGGCGTTGAGAACTTCACCGACCTGGCCGTTAAGGTACGCGATTTCTGAACGATTCGAGCCGCTCAGGGACGCGGCCGAAGTCCCACAATTCTGCTGCCTGGTCAAGCCCTTGGCGCAGGAGCCCGGCATCCTCGGCGGTGACCAAGGCCGTCGGTTCACCCTCCGGGTACTTCACCAACAGATAGCTCCCCGTGCTCATCGCCACGACCAGCACCGTGGCCAGACACCCGCGCCCCTGGACTGATGCTGTGGGTGAGCCCACCCATGTCCACCTCATCACGGTGACCACAACCGTCGCCGTCCTGGTCTGAATGCTCGGCCTCATGTGCCACGCTTCAGAACTCCGCTCGTGTGCTCGTCCTTGCTGTCTCGGTCGGCACCCAGAGCCGGGGCGACTTCACCGCAACAGCGCGGGACGGGAAGCCCGATGCCTGCCCATACTCCTCTCACGCCCAGGAGATGACGTGAGAGACCAGCCGACAGGCATCACCGCGCAGGTGACGCCGTAAATCCCGGCCCTGGGGCCTGGAAAGTAGTCAAGCGTTGATCAGCGAGGGGGAACAGCGCGTCTCTGTCGCAGTAATGTCGCGTTAGGGGGGCAGCACAACCTGGTGAGCCGTCGTGGTGTTGTCCCACTACGGTGGACGGGGAACATGGGAGGTGATGGACGTGGCAACCAAGCGACTCAGGCTTGCCGCAGCACGTAAAGCAGCTGGTTATACGCAAGAATCACTGGCCGAAGAGCTCGGCGTTGATCGTTCCACGATCATGCGTTGGGAATCAGGCGAGACCACACCACAACCCTGCCACCGACCAGCCCTTGCGGAAGCGTTGCACCTCTCGCAGGCTGATTTGACCGAGATTATCGATAGTGATTTTGCACTACCCGCACGACATAGTAACCATGTTGGCCTAATTCCCGTCCGTTGGCGGGGCATCGTCACGGCGGAAGAGAATGGCGAACACGATGCCTTGGAGTTGGCCCGCCGAGTAGCGGCGTCGGATGTGAGCACTGAAACCGTGGAGCGGTTGGAACGAGTTGTTGATGATTTAGCGATCAAGTATCCGGTGACACCACCCCAGGTGCTATTTGTGCCCCTACGCCGACACATAGCATATGTCATGCAGTTGCTCGATGCGCGGATGACACTTGATGAACATCGTCGACTGCTTGTTATCGGTGGCTGGCTCTCGTTGTTAACAGCCACGCTCTATATCGATCTTGAGCAACGAGCCGCTGGAGCGGCGTGGCTCGCGACGGCCACCAGCCTGGCGACCCAGACCGAGCACAGCGAGATTCACGCCTGGTGTTACGAGACTGAAGCGTGGCAAGTCCTGACTGATGGCGACTATCGCCATGCGGTTGATTTGTCGCGGGCCGCCCAACAGCTGGCGCCACGAGGCAGCTCGGTAGCAATTCAAGCTACGGCACAAGAAGGTCGTGCTTGGGCGCGGCTCGGTGGAGCCAAGGAGACATATGACGCGCTCAATCGGGTGGAGCGCTTTGTTTCTTCCATGGCTAAGCCTGAGGCGCCCGAGCACCATTACCGCTATGATCCAGATAAAGCAGAAGCGTATGTTGCAACGACGCTTGCTTGGCTCGGTGATATCGCTGCTGAGCATTCTGCGCGCCATGTTGTAGCCACCTTCACGAAGGAAGTTGAGGCTGGCAGATGGGCACGTCGCCTGGCGTCTGCTAATATTGACCTAGCCCTTGCTCTGTTGTTAACTGATGGCCTTGATGAGGCATGCGCAGTCGCGCAAGAGTCCATTCTGTCCGGCCGCTTGGTAGCCTCGAACCACTGGCGAGCACTCGAGGTCATTCGTACGGTTGAGGCTCGTGGAGTGCCCGAAGCGACAGACCTACGGGAGGCATACGAACTGATGCGGCGCTGACCGGGCTGCGGCTCGCCACCCACGGACCCGCGAAGGACCCCAACATCATGTTCACAGCCTGTAGTTGAATATCGCTTCATGTGACCAGTTGGAGTGGCGTCCGGCTCCGGTCTCGGCATATCCATTCGGTGGCTTCCTTGATCGCGGTGAAACCGTTCAACCGGAGGATTCCAGTGGCCGTATTTCTCAGGGTGGCCATGACCTGCGACCCGCTCCCGATATATGCCTGGTGCATATCCTCACGCCAGGCAGTGTCCCGTGTATGGTGGCTCTTGTTTCAATTCTCCAGTGATTTCGGACATGCCCATGAAGATCCTCCGCCACGGTGTCAGTGACCCCGCTGCTGATCACTACCCACGCATACTTTTTACCGATCCGGATCTCAGTAAGATCGAATACTTCTCGACGAACACATCCTGCCTGCCGTATGCGCGGAACGTCGATACCACGAGCGTCAGCGATCCACGTCGATCAGCGATTAATCCGTCCATTCCTACGTTCCTCCACCACATGATCTGGGCTGTTTTCACACGAGGAAGGCATTTCCTGACCACCGATTCTAACAATTTCGACTGGTTTCTCTTCGCTGTCATCACGTAGTCGACACCACGCCCGGCAACGAGGTGCTCGGCCGTATCGCGCTGAGTGTGAGCGGCGTCCATCATCGCCACCACACGCGTTCCGGTCCTGCTGGGGACTTCGGCTAACTCGTCTCTACCTGGGCGATCTCGTTCGTGCCGGCGGGAACCAGGGCATGCGCGACGGTCACCCCCACTGCATGGATCATGGTCGAGAACATCGTGAATCTCGTGTTCTCAAGTCCAGGCACCCCGCAGCACCTTGTCCTCTATCGCGAGAACCATCCTGTCCCACGCATCCGGGCAGGCATGTCTCCGCAACCACATCCCCACTGCCAAGTCCAACTCATCGGCATCGATGTTTTCCAGTACACGCTGGCTGGTACGCTCGCTCGATCACCCGAATACACCCCGAACATAACACCACTTCGCACTCAAATTTAGCCGGCAACGACTGCGGGAGATCCCCGATCCGACGAAAGTTCGAAGCGCTGGTCAGTACCGCTACCAACAAGGCTACCAAGATGAACACCAGTGTGTACATCCTGCTCCGAGTGCTACGTCGATCCGTTGTTTTCCCCATAACCTCCAACAGGCTGGTGGTATCACATTCACCCCACTGTCGGCCGAATTAGACAACGACGAGAACCCCTGACACCGGATGACCCTCTGTCAAGGGAGATGTTGACTTCAGAATCCTCATTCCCAGACGGAAGATCATCCCCAACATCAAGCCCATCCCCGACAGGACGTACTGCCAGTCCAATCGCGCGTGCTTGGTGGCGTCGTCTGCACCAGATCCAGTGCAGGTGGTGGGCCATGGTCTGGATCTGGTGGGTGACCAGGTTGAACAGTCGGCGCGCAGTGTGGCCACCGGGCTGCACCCCGAACGCGCATCGGACCCGGAGCACATAGCCAACGTCGTGCTCTTCCAGATATCGGCGAAGCTGTGTGCAGCGCCCGTAGACTTCCTCGCCGGCACACCAGGGTGGCATCGTGTTCTCGGCGATCACCTCGGCGATGATGTCTATCGCCAGCTGGGGTTTTGTTCGGAACACCACGCCCCATTGGCCACCCCTCCGGCGCATCCCAGGTACTGGCGTTTCACCCCGGCCGTGGCGTGGCCGTGTTTTCCTGTCCGGTCTCATCCAGCGCCGCCACCGCCAGATCAGCGGCCAAGCGCTCGACCACGAACCCCCGGATCACCGCCATGGCCGCGTCGGTGTCCCACACCGCATGGTTGAGCAACCGCTGCATCCGGTCCGGGGTGGTGTCCCCGGTGTGCTGGGCGATCGTCCATGCGTTCTTGCGGGGTAGATCCCCATCAGCGCCGTGATGTACTTCCCGGCCTGCCAGAACGGCTTCGCCCGCCGACAACACGGCCCTAACCGCCTGTGCAACTCCGCCAGGTTCTCTGCGGCCAATCGGCCCTCTACGATGGCGCCGGCAGCCGCCTTACGATCTTCGTACGTCACAACCCGATGATCACCAGGCGGCTGCCCCTCGTTACACCCCTCTTACCGTCAAGATCACGAAGTGCGCCTACAGCGCAGGCATTGGGACAGTTCGATTCACTGGCGATTCGCTCCGAATGCAACGCTGGCTACGTGTGATCCGGCTGTCAACTACGTAGCTGAGAGCAACTCCTGGGTGGCCTGCGCAGGAAAGCTTACGTATTTGCACTGATTGTCATTAACCATGCCCCGTTGATAAAGTATGTGTTTGCCCAGCCAAAAATGGATGGGATGTGTCTGCGCTCGGCCCGCTGGGGGTCGGCTTTTACTGCCACGGAGGTCTTGATGTCTGACGTAGTGAACTTCGCAGAGCTCGCTGAGCAGGGTGCGGAGCTACTGCCGCCCCGCATCCTGCTACAGGTTAGGACGCTTTCTGATCTTTTAGCGGCCGACAAGCCCGCGATTGGGGACAGCCTTGGCACGTCTTCCGAGGTCCTTCCTCCCCCGTCTAACGATACTGTTCTTGTCGGGGCACTCGATTTCTGATACGACTTCGGCAAGATCGGTGACGCGCTGCCTAGCTAGCCGCGCGACGAACTAGACGGCCTGCGAGGCGGCTGCGCTGCCTCGCAGGCCGACATGCCGTTCGGTGGTTAGTCCCTGGCTGCTCGGGTGGCAGCGGTCCGGACACGGTGGCCCTGAAACCTGACTTGGCTCAAATTAGTGCGCGCTTCCGGGGCTGGTGATCAGCATGAGCGCGTCGCGTAGGTCGGCTGGGAGCGGGTCCTCGGTATTGAACCCGCCGTGCTGCATAATTCCTACTCCTCCAACATCCCCCTAAGCCACACCACCCCGTCTTCCAGGCTCGGCGTGGTGTCGGTCTTGCGGATGGTATGCAACGTTCTCCATAGGAGACTGGCTGTCCGGCCTGAGCCGACTTCAGTAATGTACGGTGCCAGCTTGGGTATGAGCTGTTCAGCTTCCCGCCAGTCGCCCGCCTTGATCAGGCTCTCGAACAGGTAGACCGTTCGGCTATACAGCCCTCGGACACGATGCTTCGGGCTGGTAACGAGGGCTTCGGCAAAGATATGGATAGGCTTGTCACGTTCACCGAGTTCGGCCCACATCATGGCTTCGAACCAGGCGAACTGCCGGTCATCAACCCAGGCTGCCCACCCAGGATCAGTGTCACGGGGGCCGTCGAGGTACAGCGCCTTGGCTTTTCGGAAGGCACGCACCGCATCAGATCGCTGCTGCTGTTGAGCCAAGGCATGGGCACCACGGAACAGAAAAAGGGAATCCAGGCGAGGGCTAAGCCGGTCAGCTTCGCGGACAGACTGCACAATGTGCAGGGCTTCGCCGGGGCGGTTGAGGTATTCGGCCTGCATGCTCATGTTTTGCAAGGTGAGCAGTTCCAAGCTACGATGACCAGCCCACCGGAGGTAATACAGCGCTTCTTGATTGATGCGGCGCATGGCATCCTGCTGGTCAGCATCATAAAACAACCAGCCAGTGATTTCCGCCAACTCCCCCACTGCTGCATACAATTCACGCTGCAAATGTTCCGGGCAGGGACTTACCCCGATACGGCGGTGCGCCGAACGGAACAGGCGCAAGGCTTGAGCAGAAGTTTCATTGCCACCTACCTGGGCATCAAGCGCTAGCAGCTCTTGCATCCGGGTACGGAGGGAAACAATAAAGGTCTCGTCAATAGGCTCAGCACTGGCGGGGTCGGTGTCAAATACCACACCCCAGGGTGACATAGCCGTGTTACTGCTGCCCAACAGCAAGGTGGTGCGACTGCTCACAGCCGGGGCCGTGGCCCGCAGCGCCTGCGCATGCTCTTTCGCCTCAGCGTACGCCTCAGCCAGCGCCGCTTCCCGACTCCTGGTTTCATGTTCTTCCTTGGCAGCACGGACCTGTTCGTAGCTGGCCAGCAGGACACCCTCGGCCTGGAGCAGCTCATCAACCGTTGTCCAGAATTCCCGGGTGAGCAGCTGGCGGCCGGCTTCAGCCTTGGCGATCGAGGAACGGCTGTAGCCGCTTCGGCGGGCGATCTGCTGCTGCACCTTTCCGGCAGCTTCGCGCAGAGCGGCCAGCTGCTGGCCTAAGCTCAAGCGAATAGCCAGCAGTTCGGGCGGTTCCTGGGTCACTGTCGCTCCCCCGTCATCGTCGGTTCTTGCCAGCTGCAACGACCCGTTGGTAGAGCCAAAGCGTAGCTGAGTGTTCAGCACTGCTACCGGGGGTGAAACTGCGTTGTCCACCGCCTCCACCCACCACTTGCCTGGCTTCAGGCCCCAGAGCCGGGATTGACGGCTCACCGGGGCGCGGCAGGTGTCTGGTGTCGATTGGTCAGTCTGCGTACTCCCCCCACGCAGACAGTGACCGATTGGCCGGCATTGACCCCGTCGCCGCGCTGCCTGGGTGCGTTCGCCCCGGCTCTGGGTGCCGTTCACCTTGACGAACAGACGAGCGGGGCTACCGAGGCGTAGAGGAGACGGATGAGCCACGGCAACGGTGAGGCAGTTCATGACGTACAGGGACTTCGTCACGGTGACCATGAGCTGCCACCACGACGCGGTATCAGGCGCAGTATCCGTCCTGGGGTGGCTGTGCCTGCAACCGTGCTGGTGTCGAACATGGGCAGTGGGGGTTTGTGCCTGAACGGGTGGCGGGAAGGACCGAGTGCCTACCTGACTGCGGAGGATGCGGAACCACTCAGACGGGAGTTAGCACGGGCTTTCGGGAGTGAGACCGGGCTGTTCAGGACAATAAGAAATTGTCCACATGAGGCGGGACAAAGCTGATACCTCGCAAACATAACGCAATTCAGCTCGGGTAGCATCCGTCGACATAATCAAGAGCGTGTCGGGGAGATCTACGAGTTCGAAGAGCGGTTGACCGTTGTCGGTCGCAAATTCGACCCTGGTGAGATCTCCCCTGACTTCACGTACGACGGTGAGACGATCCAAAACGTCACCTTGGCCGACTCGGACGGCTCCGTTCGCGTTCTGAACGTCGTAAACTCACTCGACACACCGATCTCAACATTGAGACCCGGCGGTGGGAACAGCTCCGTACGGACCTGCCGATGAAAGAACCCGACTACCAGGCGGCGGTTGCCACTGTGCGCTCAGCGGCCCCTGATGGCGGGTCGATCGGGTGCAGCACGACAGAGCCAAGACCACCATCGTGGATCTCTGCCGTCAGATACGTGGCCACCGGCTGGCGCCGCCGGTCGGTGGGCGAGCCGGGATTGAGCAAACGCATACCACGCGGTGTCACGCTGTCCCACGGGATATGACTGTGACCGAAGACCAGAACGTCGCACTCGGGAAAACGAGCATCGCAGCGACGCTCCCGACCAGCTGCCGGGCCGGTCTCGTGCACAACAGCCAGGCATACTCCGCCCAGCTCGACCTGAGCGACCTCTGGAAGCCGAGCCCGCAGACCCGCGCCGTCGTTATTGCCGTACACCGCGACCAGCCGCGCCGCCCGCTCCTGGATCGCCTCAAGCAGCCCCACCTCGACCCAGTCACCGGCATGAACCACCACATCGGCGGCGTCGATGGCCCGCCACAGCGACTCGGGCAGATCACGAGCGCGCTTCGGAACATGGGTATCTGACGTCAGCACCAACTTCACACCGGCACATGGTGCCGTATCCCCGCAAGCTGCAACCGCTTTGAACCTGCCCGCCTACACACCACCGACGCGCCCACCCTGGCAGCGCTGACCCTCGTAGTCGATCGTCAGACAGCGCCGGTAAGTTGGTCACCAGATGGAGGTGACGATGACCAGCGATGTACCCCAGGCGCCACGCGAGACGCCAGAGAAGGATCCGCAGGACTGGACCACCGGCGAGGAGCCGATGACGGGTCCGCAGCGCAGTTATCTGCAGACACTCGCGCAGGAAGCCGGCGAAGACGTTCCTGAAGCACTGACCAAGGCCGACGCGTCCCGCCTCATAGACCGGCTCCAGCAGCAAACCGGTCGCGGACGGTAAAGCGCGGACTGAGCACACCAGCCAGGTATCAGCACCGGCGTCAGCCGTCGAAAAGAAGCGATGATCACCGCTTACGACGTGACCGTCACCTGCGGCGACCACCTGGGGGTGGCCACCGTGCACGGTCTCCCTCCGCACCTCATCGGTGTCACCGATGTCGAGAACTTCGCCGACCTCGACTACGAATTACTCTCGGTTCCGGGCGCTTGGCTGCCGTTTCTATCCGCCTGATTTCGTAAAGTGACTGCCAAGGCTAACCGTCAAGGCGCGCCCCGTGAGACCCGCTCCCTTGCGGATCTCACGGAGACGAACCTCAAGCGCCTGCCGTGCCGGGTTAGCTGGTTTTGTATTCACTGTCGGGAACCGACAACTTCCACACTGCGTCAAATGCGTTTTTACACAACTCGATCGCAGCACGGTCGGTGGTTTTCTGGCGATCAACGACGTGACCACTAGCGGCAAAGATCAGGAAGACAACCACTCGATCGTCAAATAGCCAGAAATCGTTACCTGGCAGAGCCACGGTGGATACGCGGCTACGCGGCACCCAGCGAATATCCTCACCTGCTTCAACAAACAGATGAGAGTCCTTGAGTACCCATTTCTGGTAGTCCGAGACAGGTTCGGAAACGATGCGCACCCGCCGAAAAATCTTACCCGCCCGAGTGGCGACACGCACGCGGTCGAACCAAGGCTGGAGCCAGTCGGTGTCGTCCGGCTCCCCTGCAGCCCATTTAGCAAGATGCGGTGTCCTGACCAGTCACGCAGCAGCGCGACGGCATCAGCGAGCAACGGATCCTCGGCGCTGACCTCACCCAGCGCGTCGAGCAGGGCAGGAAGCACGCGTTCGGCGCGAGTGTCCACGGTGGCCGCGTCCTGCACGGCGGTCACCAGCTCGGGCAGGGTCGAGACGCGGGCCACCCGGTCGGCGAGCGGCTGGCTGCGGTGCACCGGCCCGTAGCCCCACTGGTTGTCGGCGGCGGCGAACCCGGGTGCGGGCTTGTTGTTCCAATTCACCAGCTGCCCGGAGGGTGGGTTGAGCTGCTGCGGGTGATCGGTGCCGGGCAACCAATCCAGCCAGTCGTAGCGCGGATCGCCCCAGCGCGGCAGGTCGGGATCCACCTCAGCGGCGCGCAGCGGCAGCCGTCCGGAGGAGAAATAGGAGATGTCGGCATCATCGAGGTAGAACCAGTTGAAGGTGTAGTCGATCCGCGCGGCGGCTCGGGCGAACGCGTCCGGGCCGGTCACGAAGCCGGGATCATTGAACTGGGCGAAGCCGAGAGTCGAGTCGATCTCCCGGCCGTAGGTGGAGCGCTGCGTGACGATCGCTACCGGCGCACCGCCCACCGTGGTCCGTTCCTGCACGATGCCGTGGGAGGTGCGCAGGACCAGAAAGCGCAGTCGCTGCGGGACACTCGGCACGGCGGAAGTGGGCAGCGCGGTCTCGGTGTGCTCGAAGCGTTGCATCGGCACGCACTGACCGTCGCGCAGGTAGTGCAGGGAATCCACGCGCACCGGCGCCCCGGAAGGATTGCAGAGCCGCTCGATGACGGTGTCGACGTTGTCGGCGCCCGAGCTGGTGGCCGAGAACGCGTACCCCTCACCGCGACCGATCTGCACCCGGAGGTTCGTCCCGGCGAACGCCACGCCGCGGGCGCGGATCCCGGGGCCGGACAGGGAGATCTCGGTGAGCAGCTGCGGGGTGAAATAGCCGGTCTGCGGACCGAACACAGCGATCGGGTGCCCGTCCGGAGTGCGCCGGCCGGAGACCAGCGCGGCATTGCTCATCCCGGGGCCCGCCCGCAGGTCCAACACACCGAAAGGGGTGTCCAACCGTCCTGCCACGACCGGCGGCGTCGTTACGCCATCGAGCCGCGCCCCGGTACCGGGAGCGGTGGCCACCGGAACCAGGTCGGGCAGTGCCACCCCAGGTCGTGAGGGGTCCACACCCACCCTGTCGCCGTACTCGAAACGCGTCGACGCCGTGGTGGGGGCATTGCCCGCGTCCTTGAAACGGAGGTCGTCATACACCGCGCGGGCCTCGGTAAGCCCGAAACGCTGTCCCAGCTGCTGCAGCCACCGCGCGTTGGCCGCCTCGCCCCCGCCGCCCGTGCCGAAGATAGTGCCGATCAGGGATCCCACATAAGTGAAATCTGCCCGGGTCCACGGCCGGGGCACCCGGCCCAGTGCGGCGTACTCTGCCGGGCAACCGGCCCCGACGGTGCCCACCGGGCACAAGGCATGCTGCGCGGCGTTGATGCCCGCCAGGTAAGCGTCGATCTCGGCCAGCAGCCGCTCCCCCTCCGCTCCGTGCCTTTCGGCCGCAGCCGCCACCTGGTCGGCGGCCTCGCGCTCGGTGTAATAGGCAACGCGCAACTGCGCGGCATCCATTGCGATATTCGCCTCCGACGAGCCGAGAAATTCCGCCGCGCGGGCCGCGCCGACATGACGCAGGGCGTCCTGCACGAATATCCGATCCTGCGTCCCGGCCCAGCCGGCTCCGAACGCCACATCGGTGCCGGTGCGCCCGACCACATGGGGCACGCCATCGCGGTCCCAGGTGATCGTGACGCCCGGTCGGGGCTGTTCAACGCGCGCCACCTCACCCGGCGCCACGTCAATATCGGCACGTTTGTAGTAGGTGTTCACATCGGTCTCGGACAACGAGGCGGGGTCCACGGTATTCAGCGCGTCGTAGCGCTCGAGCTGATCGGCGAAATTCGGCGGCGCGTTGCGCCGGTCGATGGCGATGCGGTTCACCGGATCAGCAGCTAGCACTCCCGCGAACTCCAGGGCGTCGATCGTCCCCGACTGCCCCGGCACCAAGATGTTCCACACCTCCGGTCCTCTATCCTGCTCAGCCCCCGCGCCCCCAGGCACCAGCAGAGCGAACGCGAGCCCCCCGACAAGGACCGCAGCGACGAACCGCGTCCCGCCCACTCCTCGATTCACCGCAGACTCCTGACTTGATGCCGATTCTCGCGCAGTGACTTCGACGCCGAAATAAACCATAGGTCAGCGCCAGTACGCGAGTTTTCCGGTCCAAGGCACAGCGCGGGAAAACCGGCTGCCGGGTCAGGCCACAGTGCTCTAGCGTGGCGCGCGTGAACGCCGATGCCCTCGCCGCAGTCAATCCCGCACTCGTGCAATCCGACGTTGCCGCCGTCGCACTACAACAGGCGGAGTTGAGTATCCCGGGGTTTCTGCCGTGGCAGGGCGTGATCGATCTGCTCGCATACGGCGCCGTCGAGATCGGCCAGGAACGGTGACCGGCTGGTCTGCCGGGCGGTGCCGTGGCGGATTCGTTCGGCGGCGGAACTGAGATAGAGGTGCCGTTGCGCCCGAGTCATGCCGACGAACAGCAGCCGGCGCTCCTCGC
>JBOHHE010000354.1:0-16793 GCA_050700355.1 Pseudonocardiaceae bacterium | reverse complement strand
GCGCGGCCTGCTTCCGGTCGACGTTCGCGTTCTTGCGCAGCTCTTCGAGCTCCGCGCCCAGCTGCCTACGACGCATGGTCGTGGTCGGCTTCGGCATGCCGTGATGGTAGTCGCATGGGGATCCGCTTCCTTTCATCCTGATCCACCAGCTGATCCACCAGCTGATCCACCAGCTGATCCACCAGCTGCGCGGCCAGGCTGCTCTTACCGACACCCCCGATCCCGTGCAGCACCACCCCCCGCTGACCACCCCGCAGCTCCCGCAGCAGCGCGCGCAGCTCGGCGCGGCGACCCACGAAGTCCCCGACCTGGCGGATCATGCCGCCCAGCGCCGGGGCGGCTTCCGGCCGGGTCGGCACCGGCGCCACCCCGTCGGCTCGCCGATACAGCGCCAGCGGTGGTCCGGCCAGGAACAACGCCGCGACGCCTGTGACCGGCCCACTTCCTGGGCCAGCGCGACTCCGGCGTCCCCAGCCAGCAACCGCGCTCCCAGCGCCCGACCCAGCTCCATCAACCGGCCGTGCAGCACGCCACCAGCAGCCGCATCGGGTGCCTTCAACACCACCGAGCCACCGGGGCGAGACCGTGCCCGTTCCACATCCCACACCAAGGTCCGCAACCCACCGTCCACCCCCAGCGGCAGATGTGACGACTCCTGAGCCACACAGCTGAACACCACCTACTGCCGGTCGATGCGCAAGCGAGCAGCTCGCGGACCCTCAGCCCGATATATCCCCGGCGGCACCACGATTCCCCCGTCCCGCTGCGGCCGCTCCCCGAACGGGACTCCCCGCACCGCCGTCAGCAAGTCCACGAAACGCGCCTCGTACTGCGCGGGGGCATCGAGGTGGCGAAAATCCACCCACACCCAGCCGGCGACGAATAGTGGCAGCGACACATCATCCAGCAGCACCGGTACCAGCCGCTGCACACCGGCTATCACCCCCGCCATAGCCGCGGCGAATTCCTCCCACCACCACTGCTTGCCCACCGCGGCCCGGCTCACCACCAACACCACGACCCTCGACGAGACCAGCCCCTGCTGCAACCGCTCCGACAGCCGACTACCCCCGACCACCTCCCACTGATCGAAGAACACCTCCCGGCCCACCCGGTACAGGTTCTCGGCCAGCACCCGCACCCACGCCCCGTCCTCATGAGCATAGGAGACGAACACATCCCACCGCTCACCCACAGCGCCCTCCCTGAACCACCAACGACCGACGGCGTCCCACACGGTGAAGCCGTACTCACTACGTCACGGCACCCCACGGTCTGTTACCGCACGACCACACAGCCTCCCGCGTCCAGGCCCAGGAATCCGGGCAACTGAGCTCTACATCCGTTCACGAGTGGATCCGGTGACCATTTCTGTCAGCTTCCCCGTGGGCTTCGATTCCCCTGTCGGCCTAAAGTCAGCCGTTGCTGGTGGTAGCTGTGTTCTTCGAGGGCTCCGGCAACCCACTGAGCGCGGAGGCGTTCCGCGAAATGCTGGCCTCGGCGGCCGGTTCCGACGCGGACCGGGCCGCAGCCGCCTATCCGCTGGAGGGCCGTTCCCCCGGGCGGGCCTGGGCCGATGTCATCACCGACCGGGCCTGGGCCTGCCCCAACCTCGACGCCTACCGGGCCTTCGCCGCGCGTGGTCCGGTCTACGCCTACGAGTTCGCCGATCCCGCCGCGTCCTCACCGGCCGCCCTGCTG
Source organism: Pseudonocardiaceae bacterium (assembly GCA_050700355.1). Classification (GTDB taxonomy): domain Bacteria; phylum Actinomycetota; class Actinomycetes; order Mycobacteriales; family Pseudonocardiaceae. Next base: position 15,092 of record JBOHHE010000354.1, on the reverse strand, counting down.
CCCGGTGATCTGGCCGGTGGTGCCACGCATGGCTCAGAGGTGCCCTACCTGTTCGATCTGACGCCGGGCCAGCCCGGCTTCACTCCCGAGCAGCAGCGCCTTGCCGATCAGATGATCGGGTACTGGACGCGGTTCGCCGCCACGGGAGATCCCGGCGCTGCAGGCGATCAGCCATGGCCACCGTTCGCCGAGCGCGGCGAGATCCTGACCCTCGCCCCCGGTGACCCGGGCACCACCATCAGGTCGGCCGTATCCTTCGCCGATATGCATCACTGCGACCTGTGGTCACCCGGCTGACCGTCACCTCCGGTCTTCCTGCAGAGCCTGGGCTGTACACCCGGCCAGGGTGGCTAACTGGGCGATGACCTGCACCACCTCGCTGTGGTCCAGCTCTCCCTGCCCGTAGCTCGGGGAGGTGTACACCTCGATGTGATCGGAGTTGGGAGTCAGCTGGAATGTTACCGACGTACCGGCGCACAGGTTGATCCGGAACATCTGGTCTCCGTAGAACGCGCTGGTCTCGATCTCGGTGACCGTCCGGGCTGTCGCCGCCTCGCGGGAGCCGTCGTCGTCCTTGGTCATGATGCCTCACTTAGCTGTTCGAACGGCGGCTGCGGCACCGTGCGCTGCGGTGATGCGGCAGCGCACGGGCACGACCATCAGCACACCTGATCCGCCGATCACACCGCAATGACACCTCCAGGGGCGATCGCATCGGCCTCCAGGCGCGGGGGTTGGCCGGGTGGGCGTCGTTTCCAAGGGCTTCGGTCGGTGCGGTGCGTGCGTCGCTCGCAGTTGCGGCCAGAAAGTGTCAGCCCTGGCCCGTAGCGTTCGCTTCTATGAGAGAACCAGCGAGTAAGACCGCAGGAGAGGACCGATGATCCACGCCGACTCGCTCACCAAGGACTTCGTGGTGAACCGCGGTCACACCGTGCACGCGGTCCGGAGCATCAGCCTGCACATCGAACCCGGCGAGCTGGTGGCCGTGCTCGGGCCGAACGGGGCGGGCAAGACGACCACGATGCGCATGCTCACCACCCTCATCGCTCCGACCTCCGGCACCGCGATCGTCGCCGGCCACGACGTGGTCACCGCACCAGCGCAGGTCCGCAGGCGGATCGGTTACGTCGGCCAGGGCAACGGTGCCGGCCACAACCAGCGTGTCCGCGACGAGCTGAACACCCAGGGCATCATTTACGGCCTAGACCGCCGCGCGGCCCGGCGGCGAGCCGGTGAACTGCTCGAGGCCCTCGATCTCGCCGAGCTCGCCGGACGCAAGGTCTCCGAGCTGTCGGGTGGCCAGCGCCGGCGTCTCGACGTCGCGATGGGACTGGTCCACGCACCGCCGCTGCTGTTCCTCGATGAGCCCTCGACCGGTCTGGATCCGCAGAACCGGGCAAACCTGTGGGACCACATCCAGCGCATGCGCACCGCCCACGGTATGACGATCGTGCTCACCACGCACTACATGGATGAGGCCGACGCGATGGCCGCCCGCGTCATCATCGTCGACCGCGGCGAGGTCATCGCGGATGACACAGCCGAGGCGCTCAAGACCAAACTGGCCGGGGACCGGATCGTCGTGATGGCTGACGCGAGTGCCGGGGCCGGCGGGGCTACCCACCTGGCTGAGCTTGCCGCCCGCCTGCCTGGGGGCCGCGACATCGTCGTCGACGGTGCCCGCGTCGAGGCGCGGGTCGCCGACGGACCGGGCGCGATCCCGGAGCTGCTGCGGGCCGCCGGGGACGCCGGCGTGCGCGTCGCGACCGTGCAGGTGCACCGGCCCACACTCGACGACGTGTTCCTCACTCTCACCGGGCGCAGCCTGCGCGAAGCCGAGAACACCACCGACCCGCAGGACCCCCACTCTGGAAAGGATGCAGCATGAGCACCCTCACTGCGGCCGCCCCTTCGCCGATCACAGCCCCGCCGTCGTCCCGGCCCGGGGTGCGCGGTCTGCTCCGGGACACCGGCATCGTGATGATGCGCGAGCTGCGACCGGTGCTGCACGACCCGTTCTCACTGATCTTCGGCATGATTCAACCGCTGGTGTTCCTCGCCCTGTTCGGCCCATTGCTCGTCGGCTCTCTGGGCGGGCAGGCGGGTGCCCTCGAGGGGGGTGTCTGGCAGTGGTTCGTGCCTGCGATCCTCGTGATGACGGCTCTGTTCGGTACGACGACCGTGGGCTCGAACCTGCTCTATGAGTTCCACACCGGCGCGCACGAACGGATGCTCGTCACGCCACTGTCCAGGCCGTCGCTTCTGATCGGCCGCTCGCTCAAAGAGATGGTGCCATTGGCCGGGCAGGCGATGGTCATCGTCGCGGTGATGATCCCGTTCGGTTTCCGGCTCTATCCGACCGGCGCGCTGGTGGGGCTGGTGATGCTGGCGGTGTTCGGCGTCGGGCTCGGCTCACTCAGCTACACACTCGCGATCGCCGTGCGCAAGCAGGAATGGATGTTCTGGGCCGTGCAGCAGACGTTGATCTTCCCGCTCATGCTGCTCTCCGGCATGTTGCTGCCATTGGAGACCGGGCCGGCGTGGATGCAGATCGCGGCTCGGTTCAACCCGCTCACCTATGTCGTCGACGCCGAACGTGCCCTGTTCGCCGGTCAGCTCGCCTCCTCTACCGTCGCCTTGGGCTGGGCCGCGGCGCTTATCACCGCCGCAGTCGGGCTCACCGTCGGTATCCGAGCCATGCTGCGCAGCGCCGAGTGACGAGTGAGGCGCCCTCATCTCGTTCGTGGGGGCGCAAGTACCGTGTGGGTGAGGTGATGTCCGGTGGCCAAGACTGTGCCGGTGGGCCGGGAGCCCGTCGAGATCGGATTCCGAGCCCGAGCGATCCGCCGTCATCGTGGACTTTCCCTGGACGTGGTGGCCGGGCTGGCGGGGATCAGCCAGGAGCACCTTTCGGCGTTGGAGAGCGGTGAGCGCCGGTTCGAACGGCGGGGGGAGATCGAAGATCTCGCGAACGCGATGGGGTGCTCGGTGACCGTTCTGACCGGGCAGCCCTATCTGCCGGTCGACCGAGCGACGGCAGACGCGCTGGGGGTGGTACCCGGTATTCGCGAGGCTCTCTACCACACCGCGCTGGGCGACCCGCTCGATCAGCCTGCCCGCCCGGTGGCCGAACTGGTCCGGTGGGCGTCCCAGACCCATGATCACCTCGATCAGGATCGTTACGCTCGGGCCGGGCGGGACCTCGGGACGTTGCTGGTCGAGCTGCACGTGCATGCCGCAGCCCGCAATGCCGACACCCGCCGCCCGGCGCTGGCCGCTTTGGTGACGGCTTGCCGCGTCGCCGCTGCCATCGCGGCAACAGTGGGATACCACGACCTGGCACTGAGCGCCGGTCACCGTGAACTCGAGGCCGCGACGTCTCTGGGGGACCCGGTCGTCCTCGGACTCGCTCGCTTCGGGTGGGTCTTGGACTGGATCAACGTCGGTGCGCGACCACAAGCTGATGAGGCGAACAGGCTGGCACTCGCGGAGCTCGAATCGCTGGCCGACCCCTCTGCCGCAGACACCGGGGCGGCCCAGATGCTGGGCATGCACCATCTGCTCGCCGCCAAACTTGCGGCCCGAGCCGGCCGAGTCGGGGACGCCCGAGATCACCTTGATGCGGCCCGGGTGCTCGCCGAGCGAACCGGGGAGCGCAATACGGCACTGCTGCATTTCGGGCCGATCAACGTTGCACTGTGGACGCTTGCGGTCGGCGCCGACCTCGGCGACGGTGCCCGAGCTTACGAGTTGGCCCACCCCGGTCGGGTCGGTGTCGAGCGGCTGCACAGTCGCAACCGGACCAGCTGCTACCACTTCGACCTGGCCCGGGTGCTGGCCCAGGACTGTGGCGCCCGCGACGATGAGGCGATCCGACACCTTGATCTCGCCGACCAGGCCGCTCCGGTGCGCATGCGCAACCATCCGATAGTCCGGGAACTGACCGCTGACCTGGCCCAGCGGGCCCGCAGGCAGCTGTGGGACGTAGACAGCCTGATGGACCGTTTCGGCCTCGCCCGGCAGGGTTCACCACCTGTGAACATCTAAATGATCAATTCGGAGTCTGCTCTGCCGACGCGGATACCTGTGAGGTGATACCGGGGACCAAGACCGCGCCGGTGGTTCTGGAACCCGTCGAGATCGGGCGCAGCAATTGTGCTACATAGGTGGGGGTTTCTGGGATTGCCGCGTGACATGGCGGCGCGGCGGTGATCGTGGCTTGGCTGGGATAGCGTGAGCGGTTATGACGGTGCGTTCGTGTTTTGCGGGCTTGGCCAGTGGACTACAGGAACACCTGGCCGAGGGCAGCGAGTCCCGCGAGTTGTTCGAGTACCACCGGGGCCGGATCGCGGCGATCTTTGCCAGCCAGCCGGATCTGCCGCTGCACCAGGACACCGTGGTCGGTTTTGTGAACGGCTTCCTGGTCAGCGGCGCGTATTTCGTCTCCGATGACAGCATCGAACAGGAGTCGATGTTTCCGGTGCTGGGTGGTGCGTTGCTGCTGGGTCAGGATCTGCCCATCGACGCCGATCCCGTTGACGTCACGGCCGGGTTTGGCTTCTTCGAGCGGGCCGCCGCGGCAATGGGTGAGCCCGACCCCACGGGAGTGACCCGGGAGTTGGTGCGCAAGGCGTTCTCCATGGCTCCTGATGCGCCGATGACCTGCGCCTCGTTGGGCGGTTTCTGTCTCGGAGTGCTCTACACCGCCCCCTATCTCACCGGCTCCGATGCCGGTCCGGTGGCGTTGCTCGCCGCCGCGGGTGAGCTCGCCCGCGACCTCGCTCACTAAACCGCGAAATGTCCCGGGCTATGAGGGCGATCATCACCTTCCGGGTGGGAACTCGGTATCGCGCTGTTCGCGGGCGGCGATCGCTGCTTCGATCCGCTGCCGGGCACCCGCGAGATGTTGCTCGCAGACCGCGGCGAGCCGCTCGCCACGTTCCCAGAGAGCCAGCGAATCCTCCAGGGCAAGGCCACCTGCTTCCAGCGCGCGCACTACCTCGGCCAGTTCGTCGCGAGCGGCCTCGTAGCCCAGCGTGGCCAGATCATCCCTGTCGCTCACCGTGTCGTGCTCTCTTTCCGTTTGCGGTCACCGGTCACCTTGGCGCGCAGCGCTCCGTCGGGAAGCCGGATCCGCAGCACGGTGCCCGCTGGGGCGTCGGCAACCGACCGGAGCACGCGGGTCTGTTCGGCAGAGCCTGCCGAGGTGTCGGCCGGTCCGTCCACCCGCTGGACCACCGCGTAGCCCCGCGCCAGGGTGGCTGCCGGTCCGAGGGTCGTCAAGCGCGCGGCGGTGTGCTCGAGCCGGTCCTCAGCCGCCCGCAACCCGCCGAGCAGCGCTCGGTCGGCGCGGGCTTGCAGATCGGCCACCATCTGGTGGCGCGCGTCCAGTGGGCGCAGCGGGTCGGCGAGTGCCGGGCGACTGCGCAGGGCATCGAGCAGCCGCCGTTCCCGGTCCACCCAGCCGTGCAGGGCCCGGCGGCAACGGTCACGCAGCTGACGCAGCCGGGCGGTCTCCTCGGCAACGTCGGGCACAACGCACTTGCCCGCGTCGGTCGGGGTGGAGCAGCGTCTGTCGGCAACGTGGTCCACCAGCGGGGTGTCCGGTTCGTGGCCGATCGCCGACACCACCGGCGTGCTGCACTGCGATACCGCGCGACACAGCGCCTCGTCGGAGAACGGCAGCAGGTCTTCCACGCTGCCTCCGCCCCGGGCCAACACGATGACCTGCACCGAAGGATCACGATCCAGCACGGTGAGCGCGTCGATGATCTGACCCACGGCGAGGGCGCCCTGTACCGCCACGTTCTGCACCCGGAAGCGCACCGCGGGCCAGCGCGCCTGCGCATTGCTGATCACGTCGCGCTCGGCGGCGCTGGCTCGGCCGGTGACCAGCCCGACGCAGCTGGGCAGTACCGGTAGCGGGCGCTTGCGGCGGGGGTCGAAGAGCCCTTCGGCGCCGAGCCGACGTCGGAGCTGTTCGATGCGGGCCAGCAGCTCCCCGATGCCGACCATCCGGATCTCGTCGACGCGCAGGCTCAGCGTGCCGCGTCCCAGGTGCAGCGATGGCTTGCCATGCACCACGACCCGGCTGCCATCGGCCAGCGGCGGCTGCCGGTCGCGGACCAGCCCGATCGGGCAGGTCAAGGTCAGGGAGACGTCAGCGGCCGGATCGCGCAGCGTCAGAAAGGCGGTGCCGGTGCCCGCTCTCGCGCTGACCTGGGTGAGCTGTCCCTCCACCCACACCGTGCCCAGCCGCTCGATCCAGGCCGCGATCTTGCGGGCAACGGTACGGACCGGCCATGGTGCCTCCGACGTGGTGACCGGCGCAGTCAATGGGCGCGAACCGTGACGATCCGGTTGGACAGCATGGTGATGAACGGGGCGCGGTCCTGATGGGTGTGCTCATGTTCGAGCAGCGCCTCGAGCTCGGGCAGGGACAACGCCCGCAGCCGGCCGCGCAGCTGGGCCAGGGTCAGCCTGTCGTAGCCGGGCAGCGCCCGCGGTTCATCCGTGCTGCCTGCGGTATCCGACTCGGTGGGAGCCGATTCCGGGGTATCCGCCGCGTCGGTCGCTGCGCCGTTCAGTGCTGCATCAGGTGGCGTGGCGGTGTCGACGCCTGGACTCCGGAGGCCGTCGTCCTCGTCGAACCTGGCCCACGGCGGGGTGTCCTCGACCTGTCGGAACAGCGAGAACACTTCATCGCCTTTAATGGCCAGTTCGGTGACCCGTTGCTGCAGCCGCATGCCTGCCTGAACGGCACGGCTGGCCGCGGTGACGGGCAACTCGGTGATTTGGTCGGGTAACTTACGGGCCCGCTCCAAGGCGGTAACTAAGAGGCCCGCCGCGACACGGACGGGTAAGGGCATCGGGCTCATGGTGACCAGCCTGCCGCAGCGACCGGCGCGGTGGTTACCCGGGCTCCGTCAAGTGTGCCCCGCCGGTGCCACGGCGCGCCCGTAGGGTAGGGACATGACCAAGCGTGTACTGCTCGCCAAGCCCCGTGGTTACTGCGCCGGGGTCGACCGCGCCGTGGTCACCGTCGAGAAGGCGCTGGAGACCTACGGCGCGCCGGTGTACGTGCGCAAGGAGATCGTGCACAACCGGTACGTGGTGGAAACCTTGCAGGAGCGCGGGGTGATTTTCGTCGAGGAGGCCGATGAGGTGCCCGAGGGTGCCGTCGTGGTCTTCTCCGCACACGGCGTATCCCCGGCCGTGCACCACCAGGCCGCCACGCGCGGCCTGCGCACGATCGACGCCACGTGTCCGCTGGTCACCAAGGTGCACCGGGAGGCCAAACGCTTCGCTCAGGACGGTTACGACATCTTGTTGATCGGTCACGAGGGCCACGAGGAGGTCGAAGGGACCGCGGGTGAGGCACCCGAACACATCCAACTCGTGGACGGGCCGGACGCGGTGGACGCGGTCACCGTGCGGAATCCGTCCCGGGTGGTGTGGCTGTCGCAGACCACGCTGTCGGTCGACGAGACGATGCAGACGGTGGCCCGGCTCCGAGAGCGGTTTCCCGAGCTGTCCGATCCGCCCAGCGATGACATCTGTTACGCGACGCAAAACCGTCAGGTAGCGGTGAAAGCGATGGCTCCGGACTGTGACCTCGTGCTGGTTGTGGGCTCCCGGAACTCCTCCAACTCGGTGCGGCTGGTCGAGGTGGCGCTGTCTGCCGGTGCCAGGTCGTCCCATCTGGTGGATTACGCCCGGGAGATCGACCCGGCGTGGCTGGAGGGTGTGCACACCGTCGGTCTCACCAGCGGAGCCTCCGTTCCGGAGGTGCTGGTCAGTGGGGTGCTGGCGTTCCTGGCCGAGCGTGGTTACGACGAGGTGCAGGAAGTCACCACGGCTGAGGAGACGTTGGTGTTCTCGCTACCCCGAGAGCTCAAGCGGTCGACCGCCTAGAGCTGCCGACGTCGGAGGTTCTCAGATTTCGAGAACCTCGCGAAGACCTCCTCGGTTACCCGGAGGATCGGCTCGGTCAATGGTTCGCTGTCGGTCTCGCGGACTTCTTGGCGCGTTGCTCTGCGAATTCGCGGTGCGGTCGGGCGAGTCGACTTCCGGCGCTGTCCTGAATACCTGTTGGATTCCCGCTGACGTTCCGCCACGGCGGGCGCGCGCTGGGTACGGATTCGGAAGACTCCGACAGCAAGAGTGAGCGCGGTGGTGATCGCCATGGTAGGAAAGCCATTGATCAGCGGAGTACCCACGGCGAGGGCGGCGGCTACACCTCCGCCACTGGGCACGGAGCCGGCAAACAAGACCACGCTGGGTACGGCGAATGCGAGGAGCAGGGGAGGTTGCACCATCGGTCCGAACAGGCCCTTGCGTGTCACCACGGCTACCGCCAGTAGGCAGCCCAGGAAATAGCATGCCTGAAAGACAATGCCCAGCTGATTGATTCGGTGGATGTCGGCGAGGACACCCGCTGCGGTGAGTGCCAGCGCCAGCAACACCGCCAGCCACGGTTTGACCCCGGCATGTCGAGGTAGCAGTGAGCGCTCGTCCCACTGGAGCCCGCGTTGTCGCACAACGGGACGCTCCCTGGTTATGGCCACCCGTTTACACTAGTCTGCCGCAGATCCTCGTCAGGTTCCTGGTTCAGCTGTTCGGTCACCCAGCTCCAGTCCTCACCGGGCTGAATCTGAGTCGTGTCGGCCGGCTCCAGTGCGACCAGCGTGTCCGCCGCCGAGGCGACCAGCTCGACCGCCTGCACCATTCGGGGACTGCGCAGTACCTGCTCCGCCTCGCTCAGCTCGTCGCTGACGACCTGGAGTTCGGTGAACCGTCGCGCTGTCACGAGTACCCGGGACTCCAGTGATCGCACGGTGCTGTTGTAGGCGTCGACCGCCCCGCCCAGCTGCTTGCCGAGCTTCGCGACGTGCCCGCCCATGGTGGCCAGCCGGGAGTGCAGTTCCCGGCCCAGATCGTGCACCTTGGCAGCGTTGCGGGCCAGGGCCTCCTGCCGCCAGGCGTAGCCCACCGTCCGTAGCAGCGCGATCAGGGTGGTCGGTGTCGCGATCACGATGTTGCGCTCGAAGGAGTATTCCAGCAGGGCGGGGTCGGCCTGTAATGCCGCTTCGAGGAACGGATCACCGGGTACGAAGAGCACCACGAACTCCGGGGTGGGCTCGAAGCGCTGCCAGTAGGCCTTGTTCGCCAGCGAGTCGACGTGCGCGCGCAGGTGCCGAGCGTGTGCGGACAGTCGGTCGCTGCGGTGCTCCGGGTCGGTCGCGTCGACCGCCTCCAGATAGGCCCCGAAGGGCACCTTGGCGTCCAGCACGATCTGCTTACCACCTGCCAGGCGCACGATCAGGTCGGGACGAACCAGCGCGTCGTCGTCACCGCTGGCATCGGTGGCGCTGACCTGGCGGGTGAAGTCACAGTGCTCGACCATGCCGGCCAGCTCCACGATCCGCTCCAGCTGCAGTTCCCCCCACCGCCCGCGAACCTGCGGCGCGCGCAGCGCGTTGACCAGCTGACGGGTCTCCCCCTGCAGCCGCTCCGAGGTGCGATGCATCGCACCCACCTGCTCGCGCAGCCCAGCGTAGGCGGCCTCGCGTTCTTTCTCCACGGTGCGCAGCTGACCATCGAGCCGGTGCAGGGTCTGGGTGACCGGATCGAGCAGCGCCGCGATGGCCTGCTGACGTTGGGTGGCTTCACCGTCGGACTTTGTCGACATGGCTGCGGTGACCTTGGCGAGACGGGCTTCGGCGAGCTGGACGAACGCCTCGTTGTTGCGGGACAGGGCGTCGGCCGACAAGGCCTGGAAGCTGTCCTTGAACTCGGCTTCCCGGCGGGCCAGCTGCCTGTCCCGCTCCGCGGCGGCCTCGCGTTCGGCGTCCAGCCCGGCACGGACACCGGCCAGCTCCACCTGAGTCGCCGCGAGCCGCTCCGCAGCCTGTTCGGCCCGGACACGGGCCTGCTCGGCGCGGGCCGCTTCGGCGTCCCGCTGGGTTCGGGCGTTCTCGATATCCCGGCGCGCCGCCGTGAGGGATGCCTCGGCGGCAGCCCTGGCCGCATCCGCCGCGCGCCCAGCCTCCGCCACCGCCGCACGCCGACCGGCCGCGGCCAGCACCCAGCTGACCACCGCCCCGATTCCAAGGCCGACGAGCAGGGCCACCAGCACCGGTAGATCCACGGCGCACAGGGTGCTATACCCCGTCGTCAAAACCAGTGAGGCGCGCCGCCCATCACCGGTTGATGTCGGTTGCGTGGGATCGCACCGTCCGCTGGGGTGACCCGCTTACAACTACCGCCGGCTACCTGTGCAGAGACCCAGCCGTCAGCGGTCGACCCCTTCGAGGATTCTTGGTCAGAAGTGCGTCTCCTCCAAGCCGCGATCGACGAGGCGCTGGATCTCGATGAAGTCGTGCAGGCTATGAGGCGAGGGCGGACGACGGCGGAGGACGTACGGACTCGCCTCGCTCCTCGACACGCCGGGTTCCTCAAGGCGGTGCGGCCTGAACTCGCGGAGTATGAGCAACTTGCGCAAGTCAGAACGTTTATCGCGCACACTATCCGTAAGGTTGTAGATCCCTTCTGGATGCAGCTGAACAGAGACGTGAAACGTCCCTTCGATCCGTTGACGAGGCTGCTCTGGCCCGCTGTCACGATCCTGCTGCTAGCCGTTCCCCAGATGTTAGACCGACCCTATGGAGGCTCGATCCGCCGGAGCGTCGCCTACACCGGGATGTTCCTCTACTGGATGTTTCTGGCTGCGGTTTTTGTCCTACCCGTCGGCCTCTACTTCTTCGGACTTCTGTCGGCTTGGGTGGCTTGGCCCGGTATCGGACTCATGAGCTCGGCCGCGGTCGTGCTCGTGTGCGGTCTGGGCATCCGTTTGGTTCGTAACTTGAGGCATCCGGTGTCGCCGGTGGTCGACGTCTTCGATCAGCGGCGGGCTCTCGAGCCACGACTCAAAGCCCTCGTGCAGGAGGACCCGGACCACCGGGCCACGACGGCAAAGTTGGACGAACTCGGCCGGCGGATCCAACGGAAGCTGGTTGAGCAGTCCGTGCTCCCCGCGATCCGGACTCTGCTGAACACTACGTTGCGCGACCAGCAGAACGGTGAAGTAGCCGATCCACGGGAGTTCCTCGTCATCGGCGGGCCCGGCCTGAGCGAGGTCGACGACCAACGCTTCGAGATCAGGACCACCTCGATGTCGCGCCTCACTCGGCTTCTCAGCCAACTACCCGGTGGAAGCATCGGCCTCTCCGGTCCCCGGGGCATCGGCAAGACTACGATCCTGCGCTCGATTACGACGGACACGGTCGATGTCTGGAAGGCCGACAAGACGCTACAGGTCTACCTGCCCGCGCCGGTGCACTATGTCGCCATTGAGTTCATATCGCATCTCGCGGCAGAGATCTGCAGCGCGATCGTCAGTCCGGCTGCGCGGGCGGCGATCCGCGAGAAGGTTGAGCCGCAGGAGCAGGCGGCCGAGCAGGCGCGGTCATTCGGTACTTGGTTGTGTGGTCTCCTTCTGGCTCAGTGGACGTGGCGTCTTATCGGTCTAGCTCTCGTCAGTATCCTTTACGTCCTCGTTGCTACCGGTGTGGCGAGCTCGCTGCCCGATGGTCGGGCAAGGAGTCTCATCCCCCTGTTCGCCCCGATTGTCCTCGTAGTCGCCGCTCTGGTCCTGGGTGCGATAGCACACCGGCGACCGAGCGGGGCCGTCGCGACCTGCGTCCAGCTCTGGGTGCACTGGTGGGCGATCATGGTTTCACTCGGTGTGGCTGGTTACATCGTTATTGGCGCCCGGCTCTGGGAGCTGCGGGTACCCATCGCGATCTGGAGCTCCGTGGTGGTCACCACCGCACTTATCGGGGCGATCGTTGTGCACCGCACGCGCTCAACCGCGTTGCATGCGCCGACTACGAATTCGGTCAACTCAACGCACGGCACCGAGTTCCGCGACACAGCCGTAGGCCCGCCGGCGGCCCTCCAAGGCGAAGCCGAGGCCCTACTAGAGGCACTCACCTTCACCGAGAGCAAACTGTCGGGGAGTGAGTCGAAGATGATGACCGGAACGTCGGTCGGTATCGAGCTGAAAGGCGAGGTGTCTCAGTCTCAGCAGATCACCCGTGCTCGGCGCAACATGACCATGTCGGAGCTGGTCGCGCAGCTCCGACAGCTCATCCAGCACGCCACATCGTACGGACGGGTGCTTATCGCCGTAGACGAGCTCGATAAAATCGACAGTGAGGTGGATGCACGCCGGTTTATCAACGACCTCAAGGCCATCTTTGGAGTGCACAGGAGTTATTTCGTAGTGGCAGTGTCGCAGGATGCAATGGTGAGCTTTGAGCGCTGCGGTCTGGCCATTCGAACTGAAATCGACAGCGCATTCGATGAGGTGATTTATGCCTCGCAGCTTACCCTTGCTGAGACCCGAGCGCTGCTTGAGCGCCGGGTAATCGGACTGTCCGAGCCATTCGCGCGGTTATGCTATTGTCTTTCGGGTGGTCTTCCGCGTGATGCAATCCGTTCCATGCGCAACATAGTCAACGCCGGTCTTGCCGTCGACGGGAGAGTCTGGATATCCGATGTCGCCGAGACCGTGCTCGTCGACGAGATGGCGCGCTACGCGACGGCGACGCTCTCCCAAAGGGACAGTCCAGAGCAGATGTGGCCACCTGAAGTATTCCACGCGCTCGCCGCCGTCCGCCGGCGATCCGTGCATCCAGCGGAGTTCCGCGCCCTAGCGGCACAGGTCGCCGCCTCTCCAGAGAGCGAGCCTGATTCTCCCAAACTCGCACGGTTGCGCTGGGAACTGCAGATTTTGCTGCGGTTCTATGCAGAGACATTTCAGCTCTTCGCCGCCGAATCTGTTTCTGAGGCGCATGCGACCAACCGTCTGGAACAGCTAGCGCAGGCTCGGCGAGACCTGGCTCAGAACCTTTCGCTCGCTGCCCAGGCGATCGACGTCGACCCGGAAACCGCCACTCGAGAAGACACTCGGCCCTCCAACGGCCGGCAACCCGAAAATAAACGCCAAAAGATCAACCAGTGAGACTGAAGACTACTTCACAGCACTATTCCGGATTCGGGTCAGACGGTCTGGCCGGACATGCCGGGCGGCGACTATCAGGGCCAGCTGATTCCTTAACCCGCTGAGGAGGGGGATTCGTGGTCGAGGAGCCAGCGTTTGGCGGGCAGGCCCCAGCGGAAGCCGCCTAACGAGCCGTCGGTGCGCAGGACGCGGTGGCAGGGGACGAACAGCGCCGCCGCGTTGCGGGCGCAGGCTGATGCTGCGGCGCGGATCGCGCTCGGTCGGCCTGCTTTGGTGGCGAACTCCCGGTAGCTGACCGGGGCGCCGGCCGGGATCGCCCGCAGCACCTGCCAGGCGTGTTCGAGGAACGCACCGGACTGCTGCCGCACCGGCACGTCCGAGATCGCGGCGAGCTCGCCCCGGTGGTAGGCGGTCACCGCGCTGGTGACCGAGCCGAGATCCGCGCGGCGGCGTACCGCGACAGGCCTTAGCGGAGCCGCTACCAGGGGCAGCAGCTCGTCCAGCTCGGCCGTCCAGCCCGAGGCGAGCACCGTGCCCTCGTCGTCGACCAGGACGGTGAAGGGACCGATGGGGGTGTCCACGGTGGAGGTGGCAGTCATGCCGTTTGCTCCGATCGTCTGAGTGGGGAAGTTGTGGCCGCGACGCGCCAGAGGTGCATTCCGGCATAGGACCGCCAGGGCCGCCACCGTCGAGCGCACCGGGCCAGGCCGTCGGTGGTCAGGTTCAGCGCCGCTGCGCCCCGCCGCACTGCGAGATCGGTGTCCAGCAGTATGTCGGTGGCGCCCAGCACGCGCATGATCACATAGCTCGCCGTCCAGGGGCCGATCCCGGGCAGCGCTTCGAGCTCCCCCCGGAGCTCCTGGGGGTCCCGGCCCGCATCGACCACCAGATCGCCGGCAGCCAGCGCGGCGGCGGTGGCCTGGATCGCCTCGATCCGGCGACGCGGGCCGGGAAGTACCTCACCTGCCCGCTCGGCGACCAGAGCCGGAGCGGGGAACAACGTGGTCAACGCCCCGAGGCTCGCGATCGGTTCGCCCAGTACCGGTTCACGCGGGATCGGCTCACCCAGGGCCACTGCCAGCCGGGCCGCGGCATTGCGGGCGGACGCCACACTGACCTGCTGCCCCAGCATCGCGCGCAGCAGTGTCTCGCCGCCGTCCACGGTGCCGGGGACCCGGATCCCCGGTGCGGCGGCGACCGCGGCGGCCAGCGCCGGATCCGCGCCGAGTACCTCGTCGACCGCGCACGGATCGGCGTCGGCGTCAAGCAGCCTGCGCAGCCGGCTCACCGCGACCGGCAGGTCGCGCAGATCGGCCAAGCGCAGCGTGGTGTCCCAGTACGACGGCGTTGCGCGCACCATCGCGGTGCCGCTGCCGTGCGGCAGCCGCAGCGTCCTAGCGTAACCGCCGTCGAGGACCGACTCGACGCCGGGGACCGCCCGTATGGCCAGGAATTCCAGCAGACCGGCACCGTCCATCGGACCCCGAAACGGCAGTCGCAGCCGAAGTACCCCCGGCGTCGGGTTGGGTCTGACCTTGTTGCGCAACTGCGAGGGGGTAGTGGCGTACACCGCCTGCATGGTGTCGTTGAACTGGCGCACCGAGGCGAACCCGGCGGCGAACGCGACGTCGGCCATCGGCAGCGCGGTGGTCTCGACCAGCACCCGCGCGGCCTGCGCCCGGTGTGCTCTGGCCAGCGCCAACGCTCCGGCGCCCAGCTCAGCGGTGAGCAGCCGGTTCAGCTGCCGGGTGGAGTAGCCGAGCTGGGCGGCCAGGCCCGGCACGCCGTCGCGTTCCACCACGCCGTCGGCGATCAGCCGCACTGCCCGCGCCACCAGGTCGCCGCGCAGGTTCCACTCCGGAGAGCCCGGTACCGCGTCGGGCAGGCAGCGTCGGCATGCGCGGTAGCCGGCAAGCTGCGCGGCGGCCGCAGTGGGCAGGAACGTGACGTTGCGCTGTTTCGGTGTGATCGCGGGGCAGGACGGACGGCAGTAGATGCCGGTGGTCCGCACCGCGACCACGAAACAGCCGTCGAACCGGGCGTCGCGAGAACTGACGGCGCGGTA
>JBOHHE010000353.1:0-4735 GCA_050700355.1 Pseudonocardiaceae bacterium | reverse complement strand
CCGGTCCTGGCCACGCGATGGACTGGATCTTCGAGTACCTGCCTGCGGACGCGTTCCCGGAGGTCATGGCGGCCACGGGCGCCATGCTCATCGGCCGGGGCACCTACGAGGTCGCCAAACGTATGGCCGACCAGGACACCGCCTACGACGGGGGAGCACAGTTCGTCCTCACCCACAAGCCTCCCGACGAGCCGGACCCTACCGTCACGTTCCTCACCTGTGGACTTGAGGAAGCCGTTGCCACGGCACGCAGCGCCGCGGGCGACAAGAACCTGGAGATCCTCGGTGCCGACGTGGCCGCCCAGTGCCTGCAGCGCGGGCTCGTTGACGAGATCCTGGTGTATGTCCTACCGGTGCTACTCGGCGACGGCGTCCACTTCTCGTCCCCAAGCCTCGACAGGATCGACCTGGAACCTTTCAGCAACACCCAGTCGGGCGCCATCACGATGCTCCGCTTCCGCGTGCGAAAGTAGGCGCGGCCCTCCAACAGCTAGTGCGCTGTCCCTGAACGTTCGCCGGGTGTGATCAGGCGTCCTTGGGTCGGGGGCGACCCCAGCGTTGTTGGCGTTGGCTGCGGATGCGGGCGCGTTCGCGGCGTTGGACGGCCCGAACTGGGCCTCGATCGGGTTGGCCCACGAGGCGCTGGTCGGGGTGAAGCACAGCTTCGCCTTGTGGCGGGCGGCCCAGGCCCGGATGGCGGGGGTCTTGTTGGCCGACAGGTTGTCCAGGATCACGTAGATCGGGGCGCCGTCCGGGCGGGCGGCGCGGATCGACTTGAGCGCGCCCAAGGTGTGATCGCCGCCTTTTACAGCGGCGCACCACGCCCCACAACTGGTCATCGCCCAGGGAGTAGCAGCCGTGGAAGTACCGGGTGCCGTGGGTGCGTGGTAGGTGGCCGGGAGTCGGTCAGGGTGCTTGCGGCGCGCCCAGCAGGTGCCGTGACACGGCCGGATCGACAGCGGCCCGAACTGGTCGAAGGCGAAACACCGATCGGGTAGCCGGCTGGTCACCTCCTCGATCCGGTCCAGCTTGGCGTCCTTGTCCGGGTCACGTGATTCCTTCCAGGTGCGGGTGCGCTGGAAAGAGATCCCGCGCCTGTGCAGGATCTGCCGTAGCCGCTCCCAGCCGACCTTCACCCACCGGATCGGGTTGTCGGCCAGATAGTCGGTGAGCTTGCGGATGCTCCAGTGCGTGAACGGGCGGCCGAGCTTGGCCGGGCGTGTGGTGGCCGCCTGGACGATGTACTGCTCCTCGTCACTGGTGATCTGGCGGAGACGGCCTCCCGCCCACCGAGGGTCCAGCGCCGCTAACCCCCGCTCATTGAAGGAATGGATGACGTCCCGGACGGTGTCCTCGTGCGCCTGGACGAGCCGGGCGACCGCCGGCACCGTCGTCCCCGACGCCGACGCCATAATGATCAACGCCCGCCGGACCCGCACCGACTCGTGCTTGCCCCGCCGCACGATCTGCTGCAGCTTGCGACCCTCCTGCTCGGTCAACCGCCGAGCCCTCACCGGCTCCGCCACCGCCCACCTCACGCTGATAGCGATCACATTCGCCATCGAGCGTGAAGCCCACACACGCCACGCCCACCGACGTTGCCCGGCATGTCACCAGACCCAGTGAACGTTCATGGACAGCGCCCTAAAAAGATCGTTTGGGCCTCGCCGAGGTGTTTCGTAGGTCTGAAGCTGCTACCAGACAGGCACGCCCTGAGCAACTCAACCAGCCACGGCACATCGAGCACTCATTGAATCCGCCGATCAGACTGAACACCCCGCTTGACCTCGAATTGAACACCGTCAGTCCAAGCTGCGCATCCCCCATAACGGCACCCGAGGATGCCCAGGCGATCTATGATAGCGAAGTTGATGAGCGTATTCGCATCGAAAAAGACCAGTCCCCCGGCGATAGCTGGTGTCAAAGCACGGGCACCTCGTAACCCTCACCCTCCATCAGATTTCCAGAGATTTCGGGGCTGGACAGCTCGGTCAGCAACAAATCAGGCTCGACGTCTAGTAGAGAGGCGATCGGGCGTATGCTGATCTGACCCTTCAAGTAAGCGTCGTACAGCCTATTTAGTAGCCGCGTGGGGAGTCTGCGATCGAGCCTCGCCTGCAAATCGGAGACACGGCCAGTTCTCAACGCTATCGCCTTAGATGACATCCGCCGGACTCGATCGCGACCCTCGTGGTTGACGATATTGGCGTTGTGCAGCCGGAAGGCAAGGGCGTCAAGGCTTACCCGGAACCTACCCAGAAGCGACCCTATGAATTCTTCGGTGAGCTCCTCGCCCTTGGCGTCGACCAGAAGGGCATCAGTAGGGACAAGAAACTCTCCAGCGAAAGAATTTGCCCTCGTTTCGACAGGAGTCTTGACGCCGAAGGTGTTTTCGTCGACCGTTAATTCGATAGAGTCACCAGCGAGAATATGTAGAATCTCGTGAGCCAAGGTCCATCTCTGCCGAGCCGCGGAAATATGTGTGCTGATCAGCGCGACGCGGAAATTCCCCTGAACAGCAGACAATCCGTCGAGCCCACTTGGTAGAGGTTCAAGCGAAACGTCGATATTCAAAAGCTTCTCGACCAACTGTACCAGTGCATCTAATTCTTGCGGTAGATCACCGACCAGTCCCAACGAACCCCTGACGTTCCGAGCGAACCGGGCACCCTGAATGTGGGGTACCGCGACAGCAGGCAGTGGGAAATTCTCGGCTTCTGGGTTACTGCTTCCCAGAGAGACAAGTAATCGATCGAGCTCAAGCATCAGATTCAGGCGTGATAGCGCTTTTTCTATAGCAGGACCAGCACCAGGTTGTATCCGCGCCGCTGTACTGGCCGACTGAGCACCGGAGGGGTTCTCGCTGATGAGAGAATCTACCGTTATACCAAGGTGCTCTGCGATCAAGGCAATCTCGAGGCTCTTGAATTCACGTTGCTCATTCAACGCACGCGACAGTCCCGAAGGGCTTATGCCGGCGGCCTCGGCAACGTCCTGATGCCTGACCCCGGCACGCTCGATCGCCGCGCGAACGCGCGCAGCGAGCACCTGGCTGTCGACCGCCATACCAGCAAGGTAGCGCACAGTTGCGAAATCAGCAAGGCTACCACTGATGATTGCGATATCCGCAACATCGCTGCTCATCGTTCTGGCACCCGTGAGCAGCCAAGGCCCGATCCGCTACAAAGCCAGTGCGGCGGCGGGGAGCTTGTCCAATCGCACCCCCGGCGCACAGCTCCTCGGCGAGGGCGGGTGGGTACATCTCGTCCAGCAGCAGCCTCACGGAGCCTGGCCGACTGGCTGCCGCAGCAGTCTCTGTTCGGTCAGCCATGCCGCTTCGGCCTCATCGGCCAATTCGTTGTTGACCGCGATCCGCTCGTCGATCTCGTCCGGGTAAACGGCGTGGTAGCGCGTGGCCACCCGGACTCTGCGCCGCGTCTGCCCCAATGCCTCGGCGACCGCGGCGACGAGAGAGTCGCCTTCCAGATCGGGTGCGGCAGCTCGCACGGTGCGCAAGGTCGCGATCACCTCCCACCCGTCCGGGCCGCCGACCACCGCAGCACGCCGCCCGGTAGGACCGGGCCGAAACATGATCCCCGGGTGTTCCTCGGCACTGATGGCCTCGTCGACGAACAGGTTCGTGACCGAGGATGGGGGACACCCCGGGATGCGACCGCACGTAACGGTCCAGGCGGCGGATGACCTCATCGGCGAAGCGCACAGACCTGGGGACACTCATGGTTACACGGTATTCGGCTGTAGTCGCTATCGTGGCTCAGCTTGGTGGGCGGGTGGCGATGCCCCGGTGCTCAGCTGCCGCGCAGAGCGATCGTTAGCTGGACGGTGTTAGCGGCGCCTTCGGATTCACTCCTTGGCTCGGGAACATCCCCCAGAGACAGCAGGTACTCGCGCAGTGCATCGACGACGTCCTCCGCCGCTTGCTCCCGGGTGGGTGCCGCAGTGATGACGCCAGGCAGCTCATGCAGACGAGCCTGGACCCAGCCGCCGCCGACATCTTCGAAGATCACGGTGTACGAGACCGCCACATCGCTGCTCACGCCATCACCATAGAACGGCAAGAGGCGAGGTGCATACTTCCCATCGTGCGCTCAACCAAGATCCCGACTCGGGAGACCGCTGAGAGGAGTTGCTGGCTGTCTGGTGCGCCGCGTGTTGCGGCGCACCAGCGGAAGGTCGTTCGACTGGGGCGGATCATGTCATGATCACCCTGCTGCGGCTTGAGCGGCACTTGCGCTCACACGGCTGTGATCTGGCGCGTCAAGGTGCGAAACACACGATCTGGCTCAATCAGGAGACGGGCAAACACACCTCGGTTCCCAGGCACCGGCAGCTGCCGGTCGCCACCGCACGAGCGATTTGTGATCAGTTGGGTGTGCCTCGGATCTAGATAATCGTGGATGTTCGGCTAGCGTCGGCCCACGTCAGGCTCAAGTTCTTTCCACTCCCTGGTTAAGGGGTCGCGCAGAGCCGGTTTGTCAGGTGGCTCAGCTTGGTGGGCGGGTGGCGGCGGCGAGTTCGGCGAGGTCGAGTTCGACCGGGAAAGGCTCGGCCAGCCGCAGGAGCTCACCAGGTCTGGAGGACATGACTTCGGCGTAATGTCCGTGCGTAATAAGGGGTCCGCGCCGGATACCACCGCTACCACCTCCACCCCACACCCACCGGCAATTCGACTCTTGTGGCCCCCATAGCCCTCACATGATCGCTGTTTCGGGAG
>JBOHHE010000352.1:0-1829 GCA_050700355.1 Pseudonocardiaceae bacterium | reverse complement strand
CAACAGGCCCGCACCATTATTCGGCTAGATCGAGAGCGCGAAGCGGAGGCTTTCCGATCCGACCCCGATGCGGCACTGCGCGGCCTGGAGACACCGGTTCTTCTCGACGAATGGCAGGAGGTTCCGGGAGTACTCGGAGCGGTAAAGCGCGCGGTAGATGCCGGATGCGGCCCCGGCAGCTTCATTCTCACCGGCTCGGTTCACGCCGAACTCGATGTTGCGATCTGGCCGGGCACCGGCCGTGTCCTCGATATCCCTACGCCGAGCCTCAGCAGCACGCCGTCAAGAAACCCCTGAACGCGTTGATTCCAGCGCGTGCCGCCCTACCCTGCGAACGGGTAGTGGTCATTCTATGCGGCGCAAACAGCGACCCGACCGATCTGGCTAAAATCCCAGCATGACGATTCGACTTCGCGCCGCGACTGCCCAGCAGGATCTGGTTGCCGTTTCCGAGATCCTCGACGGCGTCTTCGGTGTGCCGAAATCCGCGACCATGCTTCGAGTTGGGTTCATGTTCGACCTGTTGCGAACCGAGCAGCTTGTGATGCTCGTCGATAACGCCGATGGCCCGATCGGGGCATCCGTCGCTTTGCGAGGAAGAGCGCACGTAGAGCTGACACATATGGCGGTGCTGGCCGAGCGCCAAGGAAACGGCGTAGGCCGCACGCTGTTTGCGGGGGTCACCGACTGGGCGGCCGAGAACGACTTCGACAGCATTCGTTGGTGCGTCTCCCCCGATAACGTGGGAGCGGTTGCGGCATACCTGGCCTGGGGAGCGCGGATCGAAGGTTGGATCGACGACGCGTACGGAGTCTCTGCGGACAGCTACAACCAGGGATCGACGGATCGCTTCGTCGGCGTATGGCGACGCGATGGCTGGCCCGATTCGTCGAACGTAGTCCCGGTCCCGCACGGCGACCACGAACGACTCCGAGACCTGTTACGGGGCTGGGCACAGATTGTCAGCACCGGCGATGGCAAGTATCTGATCGCCAGGCACAGGTCCCCAGGACAGGCGGGTTAGGCCCGGCGCGAGGCAAATCCCCACGGGAACACCAACTCACTTTCGGTTCAAGGTAAAGCGTCCTCAGCGGGAATCACCGTGCGTCCAAGCCGGAAAGGTCCTAGTATCCTTAGCGGGGCTCATAGGCTCAAAGTAGCTACTTACCAACCGGAGACGATATCGGCGATATCGCGGCGACGGCCGGTGTAGAACGGCACTTCCTCCCGGACATGGCGGCGAGCCCTCGAGGCGCGTAGTTCACGCATCAGGTCCACAATCCGGTGCAGCTCGTCGGCTTCGAACGCCAGCATCCACTCGTAATCACCCAGCCCGAAGGATGCGACGGTGTTGGCCCGCACGTCGGGATAGTCGCGGGCCATCGCACCGTCAGCTGCCTATGGGCCATTTTTGCCTATGGGCGTAGTAGAGCAGCACCGCCTCGGGTGCACCAATACCGGCTACAGCGGACAAGGTAGGTCAGGCTGGCGTAGGCTCACGACAGGAGGTGCGCGCGCATGGTAGACGACGGTCAGTTCCGAATCAGGGAGGTCTGTTTCGGCTGGGCAACTGGCGGGCAGGGGGCATGGGAGAACCCCTGGGCTTGCCGCGCTGGCTTCCAGGTGGATCAACCAAAAAGGCTGAAGCTGTGGGGAAATCCTTACGACGGAAACGATGCTGGCGGTGCCGAAGCCGCTGGCAGCAACGCTCCAGAACAGGATCGTTCAGCCCCAGATAGCGGATGGTGGGGACTAGATGATTGATTCCAAGGGGTGAGGCCGGTGTGGCCGGTGTGGCTGATGTGATGTGTGGGGTGGGGTGTCCAGAA
>JBOHHE010000351.1:0-18339 GCA_050700355.1 Pseudonocardiaceae bacterium | reverse complement strand
GTCCGGCGACGCCGCTGGCCCCCCGAGGCCCACGGGGGTGTTTAGGGAACTTGGACCAGCCCGGCACCGACATCGGTGGCGGGCAGATTCAGGCGTTGAGCGGTTTGGGTCAGCCGCATCCACAGCTCATAGGGGCTGGCCTGCCGGTGCTGTCCGGCCATCAGCGCGGCCACCCCGGCCACGTGCGGAGCCGCGGTACTGGTCCCGCTGATCCGGTTGTAGCGGGTGGGCATCGGCCAGCTCGAGTGGACGTCGACACCCGGAGCGACCAGATCGATCTGGCCGATGGCGTCCATGGTGCCGCAGGAGAAATTGGCGATCCGCCCTTGGACGTCCACCGCCCCGATCGCCATGATGGACGGGCAGTTGGCGGGATGGGCCACCGAGGCGATGTGCCCCCTCTTCCGGTCGCTCGCGCTTCCCGCCGCCGCGATGATGAGCGCACCTCGCCGCATCGTGCGCCGGGCTACCTGCTCGAAGACGCGGGAGTACGGCTGTCCAGGTTCGGTGGGCGCGCCGAGGGACAGCGATACCACCTGGCATCGATTGGCGACCGCCCAGGAAATACCCGCCAGGACGCCACCTTCGGCGCCGGAACCCTCGTCATCGAGCACTTTACCCGCGTAGATGTCGGATTCGTATGCGATGCCGTAGCCGGGCGCCGCGCCGGCGAATCGTGGCCCGCAGGACGTGCCGATGCAGTGCGTACCGTGGCCGTGGGCGTCGTGCACCTCGTAACCGGGCATGAAGGAGCGGCTCACCACGGTCCGGCCGACGAAGTCCGGGTGGTGGAGATCCAGCCCGGTGTCCAGTATCGCGACCCGCACGCCGGCACCGCTCGCCCGGCTGAGGTCGGCACCGATCACGCTCAGGCCCCAGCTCAGCGTCGTTTCCTCACTTGAGGTGGGTTCGGCCACCGAGGCTGCGGGCCGGACCGCTCGGACCACACCCTCGGGCTCGACAAGCATGATCGGGCCAGGCTCGGCCGCTGCCCTGCGCAGCTCGGCGGCCTGTTCGGCGGTGGCGGTGACCACCGCGACGCTCAGTTCGTGCAGCACCAGCCCATCGGTCTGGCCGAGCTGATCGGTTGCCGCCGCGTCCGCGGTGGTGGCTATCCGTAGTCCGGCAACCTGGTTCATCATCCGGGCACCCTCAGCGGCCGCGTCGGGCTCCAGCAACACCAGGTAACGCCCGGTCGTTGCGACGTCTGTCGCTTCTCTCATCGTGACCCCCTTGGCCGCGAGCACCAGGTCCCCCCACCGCACAGGTGCGCCATTGCCGATGTCAGCCCTGCTACGTTACAAGATTCCCCAGTGGCGCTACGTCATGTTTCTGATCGTCATTCCGACCTTAGGAGTGAGTGCTCACTCATTGACGGAGTGAGCGCTCACTCCGTAGGCTGACGAGGGTGAGTGAGACATCCCGCAAGCGGGCTCCGGCCATGACCCCCCAGGAGCGAAGGGCGGCGATCGTGGCGGCCACGCTGCCGCTGATCGTCGAGCATGGCGCCGCCGTGACCACCGGCCAGATCGCGGCCGCCTCCGGAATTGCCGAAGGCACTGTGTTTCGCGCTTTCACCGACAAACAGGAGCTACTGGGAGCATGCCTGCATGCCGCCTTCGACCCCGCCGGTCCCATCGCCGAGGTAGGAGAGATCCCCCGGGATCTGCCGGTGGCGCAGCGGCTGCTACGAGCCAGCGCGGCGGTCGCTGAGCATTGGGGCCGGGCCATGCAGGTTGCACAGGCCGTGCGAGCCGGCTGTCACGGTCCGCCCGACACCGCCAGACACCGCGGCTTCGCCGACGTTGGCGAAAAGATGCGGGAACTGTCTGCGGCACTCGCCGACCTGCTGGCCCCGGACGCCGCGAACCTGCGGCTGAGCCCCGCCCGCACCGCCCGAATGTATTTGTTGGCGGTGACCAGCGATCACATGTTGCGGTCCCGTATGACCGGACTCGACGCACCGGGGCCGGGCGATTTCGAAGAACTCATCGATGTCTTTTTACACGGTGCGCTACGAGGGGAGCAGGAATGAGCGAGTTGATGATCGAAGCCGTCGACGTGCGCAAGACGTTCGGCAACGTCACCGCCTTGGACGGCGTGAGTGTGGGAGTTCGGGCAGGCACGGTGCACGGGCTGCTCGGGCACAACGGCGCCGGAAAGACGACTCTGGTCAACGTCCTCACCACGCTGTTTCCCCCGACCGATGGCACGGCCACGGTGGCCGGTTTCGACGTGGTGAGCGACGGCGCGCAAGTACGCCGCCGGATCGGGGTCACCGGACAATTCGCCTCGGTGGACGAAGACCTCACCGGTACCCAGAACTTGGTACTGCTCGGCCGGCTGCTGGGCGCGTCGCGGCGGGACGCGATCAGGAGGGCCGGGGAACTGCTCGAGCTGTTCGGATTGGCCGAGGCGGCCGACCGGACCGCCCAGAGCTATTCCGGTGGAATGCGCCGACGTCTCGACCTGGCGAGCAGCCTGGTCGGACGCCCCGATGTGGTGTTCCTCGACGAGCCCACCACCGGCCTGGATCCGGAGAGCAGGCTGGGCATGTGGGACGTCGTCCGCACGCTGGTCGACGGCGGCACCACGGTGCTGCTCACCACCCAGTATCTCGAGGAGGCCGATCGGCTGGCCGACTCGATCACCGTACTGTCCCAGGGAAAGGTCGTCGCGGCGGGCACCGCGGCCGAGCTCAAGAGCCGGATCGGCCGCCGGACCGTCAGCGCGACACTGGCCGCCGCAGCGGACATCGGCCCCGCGCTGGACACACTGCGCCGCGCCGGGTTGGACCCGCTGCAATCCGGCCGGACGCTCATTGCCCCGGTGGAGTCCTCCCGCGCGCTCGCCGTCGTGGTTCGCGCACTGGACGACGCGGGCATCGAGGCGGCCGAACTCGGTCTGCACGAGCCGACCCTGGACGACGTCTACCTCACCTTGACAGGAGCCCACGCATGACCACACTCGCCACCCCGGCCGTCCCAACGCTTTCTCGTCCGGCGGGCAGTGGGGTGCTCACCCAGGTGCGGGTACTCGCCGGGCGGTCGCTGCGCCGTCTGCGGGATCCGAGAATGGTGGCGCTGAGCCTCCTTCAGCCGATGATCATGATGACTCTGTTCAGCCAGGTATTCCAAGGTATCGCCGCCACCCCCGGCTTTCCCGCCGGAGTGAACTACATCGACTACCTCATACCGGCGATCATGGTGACCACCGCGTGCCAGGCGGCGATGTGGTCCGGCGCGGGGCTGGCCACCGACCTGAAGAACGGCGCACTCGCCCGGTTCCGCACGTTGCCCATCTCGATGACCTCGGTACTGATCGGGCGCAGCGTGTTGGACCTGGTGCGCAGTGCCATTCAGCTCCTCGTGCTCGCGGTGGCCGCCGCCGCGCTCTACGGTTACTCGCCCAGCGGTGGGATAACCGGGACCGCGGCGGCGTTGCTGATCGGGCTGGCGGTCGGCACCGGGGTTTCCTGGGTCTTTCTGGCCCTGGCCAGCTGGATGCGCAATGTCGAGCTGATGCAGATGCTCGGCTTCTTGGTGATCTTCCCGTTGATGTTCGCTTCCAGTGCCTTCGTGCCCATCGCCGGGCTGCCGTCCTGGCTGCAGGTGGTCGCCACGGCGAACCCGCTGACCTACGCCATCGACGCCGCCCGTAGCTGGGCGCTGGATGATCCGTCACTGGGCGCAACCCTGGGCGCGCTGGGCGCCTCCGCGATTCTCATCATCGGCGCCGCTTCGGCGGCAGCCCGTGGCGTAAGGAAACCCTGATCACCCGTTCGGCGCCAATGTTTTCGGCGACCGGAAAGGGGGTACTTAAGCGGTATGATCACCTTGCTATGGATTATCGCAGTCGTGCTCGTTGTTTCCGGCATCTTTGCCCTCTTTCGGCGAGAGCTGCTCTGGGGCATTGTGCTGATTGTCGTAGGGTTGCTGGTCGGTCCCGGCGGGGTGAGCATCTTCACCTAATCGGGTGTCCCTTGAGGGTTGTGGTACGGCTGGCTTGGTCTTCGGGATCGGCGATGTTTTGTTCCCCCCGGGTGGGGGTACATAGGCGGCATGAGTGAGATCGATGGGCAAGGTGATATGCGCGAGCGGTCCGTGGGGGACCTGGTGAGCCAGCTGTCCGAGCAGGTCTCGCATCTGATTCGCGACGAGCTGCGGCTGGCTCAGGTCGAGCTGGAGCAGAAGGGCAAGCGGGCCGGTATCGGAGCCGGACTGACGGGTGCCGCCGCCGTGCTTTCCCTGCTGGGAGTAGCCGCGCTGAGCGCTGCGGCGATTGCCGCACTAGCCCTGGTACTGGCGGTGTGGGCGGCCGCGCTGATCGTCGGTGGCGCGCTGCTGTTGCTGGGTGGTTTGCTGGCGTTGGTTGCCTTGAGCCAGGTGAAGCACGCCACCCCGCCCATGCCGGAGGAGGCGATCGCCAGTACCAAACGCGATATCGAGATCATCAAGGAGAGTGCGCATCGATGAGCTCACCCACCGAGCCTGCCCACAGTAATTCGGACCCCACTGACGCGGCGGAACTACGCCGCGATATTGCCGAGGTCCGTGGCGAATTGGCCGAGACGGTTAATGCGCTGGCATACAAGCTAGACGTCAAGGGCCGCACCCAGGACAAGGCGAAAGAACTCAAAACCCAGACCACTGAGAAGATACGGGAGGTGCGTGCTCAAGCCCCCGAGAAGGCCCAGCAATTGGCCGGGTCGGTGCAGCAGAAGGCCCGGCAAGTGGCACAGGAGAAGCCAGGCGCAGCGGTGAGCACGGCACTGGCCGTGCTGGTAGTGCTGATCCTGCGCCGCCTGCGTCGTCGTCGCCGTCGCCTGCACCGACGAGAGGTGAGCTCGTGAAGCTGCTCTACAAACCGCTGGGCCTGGTCGTCAGCGTGCTCGGGGGGATTCTGGCCGGCGCGGTTTTCAAGCAGGTCTGGAAGGTGGTCGCCGATGAGGAAGAGCCCCCCACAGCCACCTCAGCGGAGTACAGCACCAAGGAGGTGCTGCTCGCCGCCGCGCTGCAGGGCGCAATCTTCGCCGGAGTGAAGGCGGCGGTGGATCGGGCCGGCGCCAAGGGTTTCCGGAGGATCACCGGCATCGATCCCGGGCGGTAGGCCGCAAGCGCTACCGGCGCCGCCAGGTCTGCTGGCTGAGCCTCTTGAATTCGGCCGGGCGAACGCGCGTTCTATACTTCCGTGCCGGACAAGCGCGGGAGGAGGGGCTGTCGCATGGCTCGCCCCGTATCCGCCGAACGCGTGTTGCTGATCGAGGACGACCCCGGTGACGCGTTCCTCGTCGGTGAGTTGCTCGCCGAGGTGGACCCGACGATCGAGCTGGTCGTGGTGGGGTCGATCCAGGGAGCGCTGCATCCGGGTTTGCTGAGGAGGACGGACTGTGTCCTGCTGGACGTGAATCTGCCAGGAATCTCCGGTTTGGACGGGCTTCAGCAGCTGCTGAACGCCGACCCCGATGCCGCGATCTGCGTACTCACGGGGCTGGACGACGAGTACCTCGGCATCAAAGCGGTGGCTGCGGGCGCCCAGGACTACCTGGTCAAAGGCAAGGCGGACAGCGCAGTACTGATCCGAGCCATCCGCTACGCCATCCAGCGCCGCCGCGCCGAGGCCAGCCTGCGGCGGTTGCGTGAGCAACAGCTGATCGCCGCCGAGTCAGCCCGTCTTGAACGCGGCCTGCTGCCTCGGCTATTGCTGGACGGCAGCGCGGTGGATGCGGTGCCGTTCTACCGCTGCGGGCGCAACGCGGTGATCGGCGGTGACTTCTATGACGCCCTGCGCTGCCCGGACGGTTCGGTGCACGCCATTGTCGGAGACGTGTGCGGGCACGGCCCGGACGAGGCCGCGCTGGGCGCGCTGCTGCGGGTGTCCTGGCGAGCGCTGGTGCTCAGCGGCGTCGGCGAGCCCGAGGTGCTACCTGCGCTGCAGCAGGTGCTGATCAGCGAACGATCGGACAGCGCACTGTTCACCACGGTGTGCACGGTGGCAATCGTCGAGGAAACCGCTCTGATCCGGACGGCCGGACATCCGCCGCCGGTGCTGCTGCGCCCTCGGCTCATCGCCCAGCAGCCGGTCATCGGGCCGCCACTGGGCATCAACATTTCGGCCAGCTGGAACGGCCTTGAGCTGTCCCTGGATCCAGGCTGGGCGCTACTGCTGTACACCGACGGATTGATCGAGGGTTGCGGCGCCTCTCCCGGCAAGCGGCTGTGGGAGGAAGGGCTGCTGGAGCTGCTGCTGGTGGAGCGGGACACCGAGCTCACCGAACTGCCCGCGGTGCTGGTCGAGCACGCCGAGCGGATCAACGGCGGCTCATTGGCCGACGACGTCGCGATCCTGCTGCTCTCCGATTCGGACTGCGGCTCGGGCCAGGCGATGTCCGGCTGTGCTGATCTCGGATGAAACGAGCGACGCTGGCGCGCCGGATCGGTGTGCTACTCGGGGTCACCGCGCTCGCGCTGCTCGCCGCGCTCACCACGTCGATCGTGATCACCGGCCTGAACCGGGCCGCCTCGGCCGAGCTCGTGGACCGGATCTCGCCATCTCGCCGGGTGGCTGGTGACCTGCTGACCTCCTTCGTGGAGCAGCAGAACGCCATTCGTGGCTACGCGCTGCGCGGCGAGGAGTTCTCGCTCCTGGAGTATCGCAAGCAATTGGACCGTCAGGATCGCAACGTCGCCGAGCTGATGGCGTTGCTGCCTGCGGACGCGGCGCTGCGGGGGGCGCTGGACAGCGTTCTGCAGGCTGCGGACCGATGGCGCCGCGACGCCGCAGAGCCGATCATCGATGTGGTCGATCGAAGCGGTCCTCGAGCGCCCGATGACGAGCTCTACCGGATCGAAGAGCAGCGGTTCACGCCATTGAAGGCAGCCGCCGAGAGGCTGCGGGCCGACCTGCAGAAGGCTCGCGATCGGGCCGCCACCCGGCTGGAGGCACTGGGTCGGCTTGAGGTATTGGTGCTTGTGGTCAGCGCGGCGCTCGTCGCCGGGATGCTCGTCGCCGTCGCACTGCTGTTGCGGCGCTGGGTGGGCGTTCCGCTCGCCGCGCTGGCCGCCGACGCGCGTCAGGTGGCCAGCGGCGACTACGAGCACCGGGTGAGTGCGGGAAACGCCACGTATGAGATCGCCGCCACGGCGGCCGATGTCGACGCGATGCGCAGGCGAATCGTCGAGGACCGCGACACGCTGGCCGCCTCCGCCCTTGATCTGGAGCGGTCCAACCAGGATCTGGAGCAGTTCGCCTTCGTCGCATCCCACGACTTGCAGGAACCGCTGCGCAAGGTGTCCAGTTTCTGCCAGCTGCTGCAGCGCCGCTACGGCGGGCAGCTCGACGAGCGCGCGGACCAGTACATCGAGTTCGCCGTGGACGGTGCCCAGCGAATGCAGCAGCTGATCAACGATTTGCTGGCATTCTCCCGGGTCGGACGGACCACGGCCGAGTTCAAGCCGGTTGAGCTGGCCACGGTCGTGGCTGCCGCGCTGGTCCAGCTGGACGGGGCACTCGAGCGGTCCGGCGGTGAGGTCATCATCGGTGAACTCCCGGTGGTTCCCGGTGATCCCGCGTTGCTCACCCAGTTGATGGTCAACCTCCTCGGCAACGGGCTGAAGTTCGCCCGCCCGGACGTGCCGCCGTGGATCGAGATCGCGGCGCGGCCGGTCGGGGATGGTGGTTCGGCCGTGGATGGCGGTTCGGTCTCTGGTGGTTGGCAGATATCGATCAGTGACAATGGCATCGGCATCGATCCCGAGTACGCCGACAAGATCTTTCTGATCTTTCAGCGGCTGCACTCCCGAGAGGCATACTCCGGTACCGGTATCGGGTTGGCGCTGGCCAAGAAGATCGTCGAGTTTCACGGCGGCCGGATCTGGTTGGATACCGGGCACGGGCAGCGCGACGAATCCCAGGGGGACGAAGCGGCGGTGGGTGCCACGGTCTGTATCTGGCTCCCCGCTCTGGCAGAGGAGGTCGGGTAATGACCGAACCGGGGCCCCGTGCCATCAATGTACTGCTGGTGGAGGACGATCCCAGCGACGTTCTGATCACCCGCGAGGCATTCGAGGAACACCCGCACAACCGCCTCGATGTGGTGAGCGACGGTGCGGCGGCGCTGGCCTATCTACGCCGCGAGCAACCCTACGCTGATGCGCCGGCACCGGATCTGATCCTGCTCGACCTCAACCTACCGCGCCGAGACGGCCGAGAGGTGCTGGCCGAACTGAAGGACGACCCGGCGCTGTCGCACATCCCGGTCGTCGTCCTGACCACCTCCAGCGCCGAGGAGGACGTCTTGCGCAGCTACCAGCTGCACGCCAACGCCTACGTCACCAAGCCGATGGATTTCGACCGCTTCATCGCCGCGATCAAAGACATCGACCACTTCTTCGTCAAAGTGGTTCAGCTGCCCCCAGGCGGGTTGCCACACCCTCGGTAGATGGCCCCGCACACAGTGTGTAAAAACCTCGTTATCTGGGTACTCCCGGTTGAGAAGTGCGACTTCCACAGCGTGAAGGAGGGCATCACCGATGAGCGGCAGCGAGGAACGGCTAAAGGAAGAGCTCAAGGAGCTGGGGGATGAGCTGCGTAATCAGGCCGTCGCCCGGAGCGGCGAACTCAAGGACCAAGCCATGACACTGGGCAATGAGCTCAAGGACCAGGCCGTTGCCCGGAGCAGCGTACTCAAGGACCAGGCCATGACACTGGGCAACGGACTCAAGGACCAGGCCGTCACACGCGGCAGCGATTTCAAGGACCAGGCCATTGACGCCGCTGAGTGGGTCCGCGAGACGGCCAGCCGGACGCCGAAGGAGCGGTGGGCAACGCTGGGGAGCGCCGGGCTCGCGTTGATCGCCCTGCTCGTCATCGCGCGAAGGCTGTGGACCCGATGACAGCCGGAAACACGGTGACCTACAAATCGGTGAGCCTGATCAGTGGCGTCCTCGGTGGAATGCTGGCCGGGGTGGCCTTCACCCAGATCTGGCGAGCCATTTCCAGCGAGGACGAGGCGCCTGACCCGACCGCGCTGGACCGCGACACCCGACTGGTCCTGGCCGTCGCTGCCCTCCAGGGGGCGGTGTTCGGCCTGGTCAAAGCCCTCATGGGCCGGGCCACCGCAATAGGTTATCGAAGGTTGACCGGAACCAACCCCGGGAGTTGACAAGGGCATCCAGAGACCAGGAGGTTTCACCGGTGCCTTCATCCGCTGCCACCCCCCCCAAGGGCGAGCAATCCGACAGCGCGGACAGTGTCGCCGGCTCCGGCGAAGAGGGTCATCACGATCTGCTGGGGCAGCCACACACCGAGGACGAGGGGCCGGTCGCCGAGGCCGAAGCCGTCGCAGCCGAGATGAGCACCACCGAACAGCCACTGGGCCCGTTGGGAAAGCCGCTGAATCGGCGCTCTCCTTTCCTGGTGGGAATGGCTGCGGCGGCCGGCGTCGCAGTCACTTATGGGCTGGTCCAGTTGATTCTGGGTGCCCGGGAAATCCTGATCCTTATCGCGTTGGCGTTGTTCCTGGCCATCGGCCTGGAACCAGCGGTGTCCTGGCTGGTCGGTCGCCGCCTCCCCCGATGGGCTGCGGTCACCACGGTGTTCGTGGTGGTCTCGGGCGTGGTGAGTGGTTTCTTGGCCGCGGCGATCCCGCTGGTGGTGGAGCAGGCTACCCAACTCGTGCAGGAGACGCCCGGTTATCTGCAACAGGCCCAGGACCGCGGCTCGTGGCTGGGTCAGCTTAATGACCGCTTTCATCTCCAACAGCGGCTCGAACGGGGCCTCGACGACCAGGGATTCAGCCTGGTAGGCGGTCTGTTGGGGGCGGGTCAGGTGGTGTTCGGCGCGGTGGCCAGTTTCCTGATCCTGATGGTGCTGACGGTGTACTTCGTGGCCGACCTGCCCCGTATCCGTGCGGCGGGGTACCGGATGATCCCCGCCTCGCGCCGACCGCGCGCGATCCTGATCGGCGATGAGATCTTCGCCAAAGTCGGCCACTATGTGTTGGGTATTCTGATGATCGCGGTCATTGCCGGAATACTCACCTATGCTTGGCTGCTGATCTTCGGTGTTCCTTATGCACTGCTACTGGCAATCATGGTGTCGGTGCTGGATCTGATTCCGGTGATCGGCTCCACCACGGGCGGGGTCATCGTGTGTCTGGTGACGCTGACCATGTCACTGCCACTGTTCCTGGCCACGATCGTGTTCTTCGTCATTTACCGCCTGGTGGAGGACTACGTGCTGATTCCCAGGATCATCGGTGGGATCATGAAGGTATCGGCCGTGATGACCGTGGTGGCCGTGCTCTTGGGCGGCACGCTACTGGGCGTCATCGGCATCCTGGTCGCTATTCCCGCCGCCGCGGCACTACTGCTGCTGGCGCAGGAAGTGCTTGTCCCCCGCCTGGATCAAGCCTGAGTCCAGACAACGAAAGCGGACGCACCGAGCACGGGGAGCGGACATACGGCGCACGGGGAGCGGACACGCCGGGCATGGGAGGCGGACACGCGGGGGTCAGAGGCGCTGGAGGTGGACGGGGAGGCCGTCTTTGGGGCGCGGCAGCGAGGTGTAGTCCATCGGAGCCTGGTAGCCGGGTGGGGTGCTCCACCGGTAGCGCAGCAACAGCTGGTGCAGCACCGCTTTGACCTGCAGGCCGGCGAAGTGCAGCCCGATGCATTTGTGCACTCCGGCGCCGAAGGGTGCCCAGGCGAACCGGTGCACCCGGTCCTCTCGCCGGTGCTCGGCGAACCGCTCGGGGTCGAACCGTTCCGGATCCGGCCAGTACTCGGCCATGTGATGGGTGAAGTGCATGCCGATGGAGACCAGCGTGCCCGCCGGCAGGAAGTGCCCCAGTACCTCGGTGTCCGCCACAGTCTTGCGGGCAAGCGCCGGAACCGGGATGACCAGCCGCAGCGCCTCCTTCATCACGAGGTCCAGCGAGGTCAGAGCACCCAGATCGGGGTAGCCGAGTTCAGCCGTACCGAGCGCGTGTGACTCCGCCCGGCAACGTTGCTGCCACTCCGGATACCGACCGAGGTACTCCATCATCGTTGTGATCGTGATGGTGGTGGTGTCATGTGCCGCCATCAACAAGAAGATCATGTGGTTCACCACGTCGACATCGGTGAATCGGTCGCCGTCCTCGGATTCGGCGGAACACAGCGCAGCGAACAGGTCATCGGAGTTCCGGTTCCGGACCGACGGCAGGTGCTCATAGAGGAAATCCTCCAGTACCTGCCTGCCGATCAACCCTCGACGCCACCGTCCCCCAGGAACAGATGTGCGCACATAGGCGGTGCCGGCCCGCACGCATTCGATGAAAGCGCGGTTGACCTGGCGCTTCCGGGCACTGTTGAGGTGCGCGCCACCCATGAAGATGTCGGTCGCCAGGTCCAGGGTCAACTGCTTGACCGCCGGGTAGACCCGGAATCCCGGGCCGAGCGTCCAGTTCTCCAGCCCCGTGGCGATGGACGGGTTCATCCCGGCGAGGTAGCCGGTCAGCCGGGCCGGGCTGAACGCCTGTTGCATGATCCGCCGGTGATGCAGGTGCTCATCGAAATCGAGCAGCAGGATCCCCCGCCGGAAAAAGGGGCCGATGAAATAGCTCCACCCCGCACCGCTGGAGAACGCCCGATCCCGGTTGCCCAGGGCCACCTCGGCCGCGTCCGGACCGAGCAGCGCGACCACTCGGGTACCGAAAGCACCGAACCAGGACACGGGTCCGTGCAGCTCGTAGCGGCGCCGCGCGATACCCAGCGGATCGTGCAGCACCTGCCAGGTGTAGCCGATCAGCGGCAGTCCGCGATCTCCCGCGATCGGCACCAATCCGGACTCCGGCGGCGCCGGTGCAAGCGTCCTCATCGCAACCATCGGTGCCTCCCTGTATCCGCGCCGTTACCA
The DNA here is from genome assembly GCA_050700355.1 of Pseudonocardiaceae bacterium. Taxonomy (GTDB): domain Bacteria; phylum Actinomycetota; class Actinomycetes; order Mycobacteriales; family Pseudonocardiaceae. The sequence continues at coordinate 6,441 of JBOHHE010000351.1, read as the reverse complement.
ACCCCACTCTGCCACGGCGACAGGCACTCGAAACCACCCACGCGGCCCCTGCTGGGAATCCGTGTAAATACCTCACCGTGCCACGACTTTCGGCGGTCACGATCGTGCTCGGCGTGCTGTCCCTGGGCATGAGCGTCACGTGGGCGCCCCGCATCCATCATGCTGCGTGGCTTGCGGGCGATGATGCGACGCCAGTTACGAAGCTGGATCTGGCGCCGCTGCATTTCTGGACTACGCCGCTCAGTGCCTGTTCCTGCGCCAGGTCGGCAACGGCTACCTGTTCCGCGAACTCGCGCATTTCAGCGACATACAGCTGATCAGCGGGCGCGATACCGTTGGTCGTTGAGTGGTGACCACTCGTCGCATTCTCAAGGTTCTTTCCCGAGGAGGTACCGGGTGGCCCGAAATTGTCGGTGCCGGTGGTCAGGATGAGTACGTGACCACAGCGGTACTGGATAGCGAGCAGGCCCGAATCGACGGGCTGCTCGGGTCACTGCGCGCCGCCGAGGCCGAGTACCGCCGCAGCTACGCCCGAACCCTGGACGTGATCGCGGAGTTGGAAGCCGAGCGGGTCGGCTCGATCACCGGGTTTGGGACCACCGCTCGGCTGCTGGCCGGAGTACTTAATCTGCCCCAGGGGGAGGCTCGGGTGCGGGTCGAGCATGCCCAGGTGCTCACTGCCCGGCGGTCGTTGACTGGTGAGGTATTGCCCCCGGCGTTGCCCGCCACCGCTGAGGAGTTGGCCGCTGGGGCGATTGGGCCGAACCACCTGCGGGTAATCACCGCGGCCATGCGGCGGATCCCCCCGGCCACCCATCCCGACGAAGTCGCCAAGGCCGAACAGACCCTGGCGCACATGGCCCGCCGATTCGACCCCCCAGCGCTGGGCCGGATCGCGGAACGGCTCCTGGCGCACCTGGACCCCGACGGCACTAAGCCGTCAGACGAGCCCGAGGAACAGCGGGAATTGCTGGTCCGGACCCGCCCGAACGGGACCGTGCGCCTGGCCGGAACCCTTGACCCCGAAGGCGGCGCCCGGGTCAAAGAAGTCCTCGGCTCCCTCAACCAGCGTCGGGCCCCGATCGACGGGGTCCCCGATGAGCGCTCCCCCGCTCGCCGCGACGCCGACGCCCTGGTCGAGGCCATGACCAGCCTGCTTGACGAGGGGGAACTACCCGCCAGGGGCGGGCAACGCCCGCACCTGGTAATCACTCTGACTCTCAGCGACCTGGTCCACGGTCTCGGACGCATCAGCCTGGACGCCGGGGGATCCCTGTGCGCTCTGGAAGCCCGCCGCCTGGCCTGCGATGCCGGGATCATTCCTATGGTCCTCAACGGGAACTCGATGCCCCTGGACGTCGGACGCGAGCAACGACTGGCCACCCCCGCCCAACGCACCGCCCTGGCTCAGCGCGACAGGGGATGCGCTTTTCCGGGCTGCGGTCGCCCACCGCGTTACTGCCACGCCCATCACATTCGCAGTTGGGTGGACGGGGGCGAGACGAAACTGACCAATCTGTGCCTACTGTGTGAGTACCACCATGTCATTGTGCACCGTCAGGGATGGCACATCCGCCTGGACGGACGCGGTCTCCCCGAATTTATCCCCCCGAGCACCATCGACCCCACCAGAACACCACTACATAATCCCCTCAGGCAATAAATGGTCGGCGGACCGCACAACTCGGCGGACCGCACAACACAGTCACAGCTGATATTGGGCTGAGCGACCGTCAAGATATCGTCGTGATCTGAAGTGATCACTGCTGCATAGGGAAGCTTACTCACCCGCCAGCTCGGCGAGGATAGCGTCGGTGAAGGGGGGCCAGGCGTCCTTGGCCCACTGGCCGAAGCTGCGGTCGGTCAGCGCCACGCAGGCCGCGGCTGCCGAGGGATCCACCCACAGGAATGTTCCGGTCGCCCCGAAGTGGCCGAACGTCTGCGGGGAGCTGCGCGTGCCGGTCCAGTGGGGAAACTTGTGGGCACGCAGTTCGAAGCCCAGACCCCAGTCGTTGGGGCGCATCATGCCGAAGCCGGGCACCAGGCCGTTCAGGCCCGGGTAGGCCACTGTGGTCGCCTCGGCCAGGGTCTGTGGCGCGATCAGGCTCGGTGCCTGTAGTTCCGCCGCGAACCGGGCCAGGTCGGCGCAGGTGGACACCGCCCCGGTGCCCGCGGCACCGGACAGCCGTGAGGCGGTCATTCCCAACGGCTGCAACACCCCTTCAGCCAGATAGTCCGCGAACCTGATACCGGTGGCCGCCTGCACCGTATCGGCCAGTGCCACGAACCCGGCGTTGGAATAGATCCGCCTGGTCCCCGGAGCCGCCATGACCCGATCGGCCTCGAACGCCAGTCCGGAGGCGTGCGCGAGGAGGTGGCGCACGGTGGCACCCTTCGGCCCGGCGGGCTGGTCCCAGTCGACCGCGCCCTCCTCCACCGCCAGCAGCACCGCGTAAGCGGACAGCGGCTTGGTCACCGAGGCAAGCCAGAACGGCTGGTCCTGCGGGCCATGGCTACCCACGACCGCACCGGAGGAATCCACCACGACAACGGCCACCGTGTCGACCGACCACTGACCCGCGTGACGCACACTCTGCACAGCACGCGACGGTACGTGATCGGCTTCGGTGTCGTCGTCGATTCTGGGATGATTGAACGCGTGCACACCGATCGCCTGCTGCTCGGGCCAGGACCGTCGAACCCCTATCCCGAGGCCGTCGAGGCGTTGATCCGGCCGATACTGGGGCATCTGGACCCCGAGTATCTCGCCCTGGTGGCCGACACCGCCGACCGGTTACGCACCGTCTTCGGCACCCGCAACCGCCTGACGCTGCCGGTCAGCGGCACCGGCTCGGCCGGAATGGAAGCCTGCCTGGCCAGCCTCCTCGAACCCGGTGAGCTGGCCATCATCGGGGTGAACGGCTACTTCGGCGAACGGCTGTGCGAGGTTGCGCGCCGGGTGGGCGCGAAGGTGCAGACAGTGCATGCCCCGTGGGGGCGGGCGCTGGACCCGGAGCAGCTGCTCGACGCCCGACGCCAGGCGCCGCAGGCCAGGCTGGTGGCGGTGGTACACGCCGAGACGTCGACAGGCGTCCGCAACCAGATCGCCCCACTGAGCGACCTGCAGGGCACCGACACCCTGCTGCTCGTCGACACCGTGACCTCGCTGGGCGGGATTCCGGTCGAGGTGGACGCCTGGGGGGTCGACGCCTGCTATTCGGCAACCCAGAAATGCCTGGGTGCACCGTCCGGAATCGCCCCGGTGACGCTGTCCGACCGGGCGGTGGCGCGGATCCGCGAGCGGGACCAGCCGGTCAGCTCGTTCTATCTGGATCTTGACTTGCTGAGTGCCTACTACCAGGGCGACCCACCCCGTTACCACCACACGGCCAGTTCCACCTTGATCTCCGCCGTGCACGCGGGCCTCGGTCGCCTGCTGGCGGAGGGCCTGCCCGCGGTGTGGGAGCGCCACGCCCGGATCGGCGAGCAGCTCCAGGCCGCCTTGCCCGAACTCGGTTTCGAGGTGTTCGCCGCGCAGGGCCACCGTCTGCCACAGCTCACCGCTGTCCGGTTACCCGAAGGAATGGCCGACGCCAAGGCTCGCCGCTCGCTGCGCACGGACTTCGGCATCGAGGTCGGCGCCGGTCTCGGCCCCCTGGCAGGCACTGGCTGGCGAATCGGGCTGATGGGCCACAACGCCCAGGACCGCCCCGTGAGCACCCTGCTGCACGCGTTGACGCGTCTGTAAATGTGGTCGCGGCGGTGGACGCTTGCTACGATGGCGGTACGGTCCGACAGCGCGGCCTATTCAGGTTTTAAACGATGGGTCGATCGTAGTGTTTTCAGACACCACTTTGTGTTGTTTAGACATCAGCCGACACGAACCTACTTCCTTCGACTCATCACCATCCGTCAGTACCGCGACTGCGGCGCGGGCGGTGCCGGATAAGCAGGGCTATGCCGCCTGGCGGGCCATTCAACGATGGTAGTCAAGCCGTTGAGTAACAGGAGGCTGGAAGAACAATGACTGGTCGGGAACGCGTTGCTGCAGGTTTAATTCTGGATGGCGCGACGGTGGCCATGTGGTGTTGCTCGGTGGGTGCCACGTGGACGATAGAGCTGCACCGGCTCGAGCGTGGCACCGCATGGGGGACGGTCGTGGACTGGATCAGCTCAGGCGTACCTATCTCTCAACCGGAACCGGAAGAGGCATTGGTCCGCGAACTGCTCGCCGAACGCGGACTTTACCTGTTTCCGGACTCAGGCGCCGGGCCCAGCACGTACAGCCGGCACAGTATCGGCTACGTGTGCAGTAACGCCGAGCTGATCGATCTGGCGGGCAGTGACAGTTGAGCCGGCGGGCTCGGAAACCTCCGACGGCCGATGCTGTCACACAGCCACGTAATAAAAGTCGACGCACTCAGCGCAGGTTGAATTCCGCGGGATCGGGGCCGATGCGCTGACCGGTCTCCAGGTCGGCGATCGCGGCGAGGTCGTCGGCGGAGAGCTCGAAACCGAACACGTCAAAGTTTTCCCGCATTCGCGCCGGCGTTCCCGATTTAGGGATCACGATGTTGCCAAGTCGCAGATGCCAGCGCAGCACCACCTGAGCCGGCGTCACGCCGTGCCGCTCGGCGAGCCGGGCGATGGGAGGATCGGAGAGCAGCTGACCCTGCGCGAGTGGGCTCCACGCCTCGGTGGCGATGGCATGCTCGGCGTGCAGCGCCCGCAGCGTCGCGGGGCACTCCAGCGCGGTGGACACCACCCGCTCGGTGTCCTCCGGTGGCACCTGGAAGGTACCGAAACCGAGCTGGGGGATCCGCGCGCCGTTGTTCAAGGTCAGGGTAGGAACGTCGCTCATAATGTGGCTAATGCCCGCGACCTCGTAGTCTTCCCGTCATGACCGACGAGGACGAGGAGTTCCTCACCGAGCTGTACCGCAACCTCACCAAGCAGGCCGTGCCACCGACCTCACCCCTGTATGTGGCTCTTGAAGAGCTACCAGGGCAGGTGATGGGGCCCGATGCGGTGAAGCTGCTGGGCCGCACGATCACGATGACGACCCCTGGGGAGGCGTTCTTCCTCACCGGGCTGCGCGGTTCGGGCAAGACTGTGCAGTTGCTACGGCTGAAGCAGGACTTGCAGCGGCGGGGATTCACGGTGGTCATGTTCAGCGCCGAGGACTACCTGAACATGCACGAACCGCTCAACATCGTCGATGTGCTGCTCTTCCTGGTGGGCGCCATCTCCGACCAGGCCGTCGAGTACGACCTCATCGCCAAGGGCGACGCCGCGACGTCCCGAGGCTGGTCGCGGTTGGGCAGGTGGTTGTCGGATCTGGTGCCCCGGACGCAGGTCACTGGCGCCGACGTGAGCGTCGGCGTGCTGACCACCACGGCGACGCTCAAAGCGGAGCTGCGCCGCGACACCGCGTTCGTCGCACAGTTGCGCGAGTTCCTCCGCGGCCGGCTCAGCGAGCTGGTCGAGCAAGCCAACGAGATCGTCACCGAGCTGGTTGCGGAGATGCGTGCCCGCTGGACCGACGGCGAATGGAAGGGGCTGATCGTGATCGTGGACTCGCTGGACCACAACCGCGCCGTGGACAGCGAGAAGTTCCAGCAGGTGCGCCGGGCGCTGGTGAACCTGTTCGACAAGGATTACGACAATCTCCGGTTGGCCGATTGCCGGACCGTCTTCACCCTGCCGATGTACGTGCCGATCTCCGTCGGGAGGGCGCTGCGCCGGGTCACCAACCTCCGGGTCATCGACCGCGACCGCAAATCCAACACCGACGGTGTCGCCGCCGCCCGGCAGGTGCTCGTGCAGCGAGTCCCGGGCTGGAAACTCGATCGCTTACTCGACGACTACGCCGTCGATCGGCTCATCCTGGCCTCCGGCGGACATCTGCGCATCCTGCTCGGACTGATGATGGAGGTGGTCACCCAAGCTGAGTCGCTCCCGGTGGACGCCGCGACGGTGACAGCCGCGATCGAGCAGGTGCGCAACGGCATGCTGCCGCTGGCCGACGACCAGCGCGCGATGCTGCGCCGGGTGGCGGACAACCACGAACTCCCGCTGGCCACCCAGGACGGCTGGGACGTGGTCGCCTCCCTACTCGACCAGCACTTCGTGCTCGGATACCAGAACGGCGAGGTCTGGTACGACGTGCATCCGCTACTGCACGACGAAATCTCCAGTGGCTGACCCGGAGTTCCTCACCCCCGAGGGGGTACGGGCCTGGACCTGGCTGCGCCGCCACCTCGACCGGGCGAACTCGTTCTGGCTCGCCTTCATCCTCACCGACGATCTGACCGCCCAGCGCGTGCTGCGGGAACGGGTACGCGCGAACCGTCGGCGGCACGCGCACCCGCTGACGGTCTTCGAACCCACCACCCCCACCGAACTGGCCGGCCTGCTCGACGAACTGGAAACGCAGGGCGC
>JBOHHE010000350.1:0-3254 GCA_050700355.1 Pseudonocardiaceae bacterium | reverse complement strand
CGAGGCCGGCGCGCGGCGGGCGCGCCGGCCTCGTGGTGACGAAGGTCAGAGATGGGGTGTTCAGGTGGTCGTGCGGCGGTGCGGCCGGTTCGATCAGGCGGTGGATCACGCCTGCGGGCGCGTCCGCAGAGACCAGATGACCAAGAGGCGCCAGGAACGACGGGTTACGCCATGACGCCAGCGAGTTCCGGAACTCCCGCTGCGGCGCCACCGGGTGCAGTGCGTCGAGAGTGCGCTGAATCGGTGGCAGCGCCGTCCACTCCGGCGTGTGTGCCGCCACTGTCTGGGTGGTCGCGCCTCCCGTGGGGGGATCGGTACGCCGCATCCGTTGCCATGGCCACATGAATGCCTCACCGGCCCTGATTGATCCGGGTGTTTATCCGGCCGATTTCCGCGACGTACCGCTGTCGTTCGGGATGCTCCAGATCGAGAATGTCGTCAAGTCCCCAGTGGAAATGATAAGCGATGTACGCGACCTCCTCATGGAGCCGATCGGGCGCGTACGTCACGATTCCCCCAGGCGTCCACCGGCGATGTCGACGGTGAACCGGTTTTGACACCCGGGGCAGGTCACTGCCGCCTGAGTATGACCCTCGGTATTGATTCGGCGATAGAAGTCCTGCAAGAAGGCGAGGTCCGAGGCGAACAAGTCCTCAATGATTCCGGCGTGGATGTCGGTGACGGTGCCGAGCCGGGTGATCACCCGGCCCAGCAACACCACGGTGAGAAATGCGGGATTCTCCCGAACCCGGTCGTCGCGCAGCGGAACCAGTTCGTCCCGGGCAGTGGCCAACCGCATGATTCCTGATCGATGCACCTTTCCCGAGCCGTCCACGTAACCCCGAGGCAGTTCGAAACCGAACTCCGTTCGCAGCGTCTCGCGAGACTGGGATTCGCGAGACTGGGATTCGCGAGACTGGGCTTCGGCGGAGGCCGGCTTGCGTTGCACCGCCGCGAGGTCGACCGTGCTCAGTCCGCGTCGCATCACTCGACGTCCATCGACTCATAGGTGATCACGAGCTTCTCAGTGAGCACGCTGGTATCACCTGCCTTGAGCGTGCCGATCTCCAAGCTCTTCGGCCAAGCGTTGGTCAGCCGGTAGCGTTTGAGCGCGTTGCCCTCGTAGTCGAAAACGATGACGGCGCCACCCTTGCGAACGTCCGGCATCTTCCCGAAGCGCGAGTCCTTGATCCAGGTCTCGAAGCTCTTGTCCTCGGTGAGGCCACGGGTCAGCGTCACCTCGCCCGCTTTCGGCCGTCCGGGCAACTTCTTGATCATATACTTGCCATCGTTGGTGTTCTGCTTGAGCTCAATGACGTCCTGTTCCATCTTGAGCCCGCTGACCTCGGTGATCTGCTTGATCATGACTCCATCAAATTCGAGACCGAAGGAGTGGCCGACCGAGGTGTCCAGATCGGGGAGTGCCATGGGTGCCTACCGCCTTTCGCTGATCACTCGGAGACAATGCTGGTGCCGCCGGAGAACTGCGCCAGGCGGAAGATGACGAACTCGGCAGGCTTGACCGGCGCGACGCCGATCTCGCAGATCACCTGGCCTGCGTCGATACTCTCGGACGGGTTGGTGTCCCGGTCACATTTCACATAGAAGGCCTCGTCCGGGGTGAGTCCGAAAAGGGCACCCTTACGCCACTCCATGACCAGGAAAGAGCCGATGGTACGGCGGATCCGCGCCCACAGCGCATCATCGTTCGGCTCGAAAACTACCCACTGCGTTCCGTCAAGGATCGATTCCTCGAGATAGTTGAAAAGTCTGCGCACATTGAGATAGCGCCATGCCGGATCGGAGGACAACGTGCGGGCGCCCCAGACCCGCAAGCCTCTGCCCGGGAAAGCCCGCAGGCAGTTCACCCCGATGGGATTGAGTAAATCGTGCTCGGCTTTGGTGATCTGCGTCTCCAGCGCGACCGCACCGCGGATAACCTCATTGGCCGGGGCCTTGTGCACACCGCGGGTGTCATCGTTGCGAGCCCAGATCCCGGCCATGTGCCCACTCGGCGGAACGTGGATGTTCGTGCCGGTCGAGGGGTCGAAAACCTTGGGCCAGGGATAGTACAGGGCGGCGTACTTGGAGTCGTAACCCGCCGTATCGACCCGCCATTCCTTGATCTGCTGCGGCTTGAGGCCCGGCGGTGGATCGAGAATAGCCATCCGGTCGCCCATCAGCTCACAATGCGCAATCATCGCGAGCTGGACGGCTTGCACGCCCTCGGCATCGATTGCCCCCTGCTGGTAAGCGCTCATCAGGTCCGGCACCGCCAGCATGGTGATCTCGTCGACCGCCTCCAGCCCACCGAACCCGGTGCGCTCAGCCACATCTCCGACGTAGTCAGCCGCTCCCAGGTTGGCCGGGACCGGTGCCGCCGGCGCGGCGGGCTGCAACGTGACGCTCGTATTGCCCGGCTTGGCCAATGCGGTACCCGTGGCGGTTTCCTCGATCGTGATGAGCTTGGAACGCTCAGACACCACGGTGACCACGTTGTCCTTGCCTCGGGCAGTGGTCACCGGATCGAAGGTTTCCTCGATCTTGTTGCCGCGCTTGACCACCAGCTTGAAGCTGCCTTCGGGCGCACCCTCGGTGGTGGAGTCAGCGACCTGAACGGTGAGCGTCCCAGCGCCCGCACTACCGGCGATCGCGTTTATCCGATAACCACCGAGCGTGGCCTGTGACCCCTCGGTCAGCTCCTTCTTCCTCGCTGCGGTGCCTTTGCCGTCGCCCGCTCCGCTGCTACCGATGCGGACGATATAGCAGGCGCCACCACCGTTGAGGAAGTAGCCGTAGACGGAGTGTGCAAGATAGGAGCTCTCGACGAACTCACCGAACGTCTGGGTGAACTGATTCCAGTTCGTGACCAGCGTCGGCGTGTTGAACGGGCCCTGCGCGGCGAGTCCGACGAAGGCGGCCACCGCCGTGCCCACACCCTCGATGGGCCGCGAGCCGGCCTCGACTTCCTCGACGTACACGCCCGGCGAGAGATACGTGGGCATTCATGCCTCCTCATCGACCCGGATCAGTCCGGGTCAGCGTGTCTGCGTGGGACGCAATGGATAACGGCCACCCGGCCCCCCCTACGGGAAGCCATCCCTGCCCGATGAGGCAGTTCATTGCAGTGATCAGATGAGGCCTTCGCGGACGGCGTAGGCGACCGCCTGAGCCCGGTTACGCAACTGCAACCGGGTGATCACGTTGTGGATGATGTTCTTCACCGTACGCTCCGAATACGCCAACTCCCGCGC
>JBOHHE010000349.1:0-3092 GCA_050700355.1 Pseudonocardiaceae bacterium | reverse complement strand
CCGCGATCTTCGGTGGCACCCAGTCGCTGCACACGAACTCCTACGACGAGGCGATCGCGCTGCCCACCGAGAAGGCCGCCCGGCTGGCGCTGCGCACCCAGCAGGTACTGGCCTGCGAGACCGACCTGACGTCCACAGTGGACCCCTTCGCGGGGTCCTACGCGGTGGAGGCGATGACCGACGAGGTCGAGGACGCGGCGGTGACGCTGATCGAGAAGGTCGATTCCCTCGGCGGCGCGGTGCACGCCATCGAGCAGGGTTTCCAGAAGTCCGAGATCGAGCGGACCGCCTACGACACCGCCAAGGAGATCGACTCCGGCGAGCGGGTCGTGGTCGGCCTCAACCGCTACCGCCTGGACGTAGAAGACCCCTACCAGCCTCTGCGAGTGGACCCCACGATCGAGGACAGCGCCCGGCGTCGGCTTGTCGCCCTGCGCGCGTCACGTTCGTCGTCGGACGTCGAGCGGGCCTTGGACGACCTGCGCAAAGCCGCCGAGGGCAGCGACAACGTCCTGTACCCGATGAAGCAGGCCCTAGCCGCCAGCGCCACAGTAGGCGAGGTCTGCCACGCCCTGCGCGACGTCTGGGGCACCTACGTCCCGGTCGAATTCTTCTGACCCGGCGTGTCCGCATCCCGTGCACGCCTCGTCGCGCTCTGGTGTACGCCGGTATGTCCTGCTCGCTAAGGCTGATGTGCAGAGACAGCAGCATGAGCAGACTCAGAGCAGCGGCCAGACGGTCTGGTAGGACACGATCATGAGTACCGCGACCCCGCCGGCGACGGCGGCAGACTTCATCAGCGTCGGCCGGGGTGTCAGCAGACCGCTACCCCCAAAGGCCATCGCGATAATCCACAGTGGGGCGAGGACGATCAGGCCGGACTCGGAGATCTCGTCGAAGGCGAAGGCATAGGTGATCCCGGGCTGAAGCAGTCCGAACGCCAGGCTCGCGACGTAGAAGCCGCGCACCTGACGGCGTTGCCGGACGACGTTCCCATGCGCGCTAGCGGCGACATACGCGGTCTGGAGCGAGTTGACCCGAGGTTGGCGATGGGTCGCGCGGCCCAGCCAGTTCTGAGTCTCGTCGAGGTCTGTGCCGGCCAGCAAGTAGCTGTCGTCGGCGTCATGAGCGCTCCACTCTTTGGCCCGCATCAGCAGGCGCGTGTGGAAGCGCAGCCACCCGACGTCGACGTCAAGCGCCCGGTTCAGTGCGTCGAAGGCGCGGTCGGGGTCGTCCCCTTGGCGGAAGAATACCCAATTCCGTGCCGCGATTTCGGGGGGGACAATTCCGGAGGGCACGTCCCGGTGCACGACCGGCACGATCCGCTTGTCCAGGTTTGCCGCGTACTCGAACTCGGCCTGGCACACCTTCGAGCTCAGTGAGTGAGGACTGATCACGAAGACGAAGGTGTTCGCGCCCTCGATCGCCCGATAAATCTCCTGCATCCAGTCCACCGTCGGCGGGAGGCCCTGCCAGTCGATCCAGGTTTCGCGGCCTTGCGCCGAGAGCTTCTGGACGAGCTTCTGGACGAATTCCTGATCCTCTCGGGCGTAGGAAACGAAAACGTCGGAACTGCCCTGGATCGCGCCTGCGGCGTCCGGATCGAGGCGAAGCATCCGCGGTCTGCTGCGCCTTTTCGTCTGGCGGTAGAGAACGTAGGAGAGGATCGAACCCGGGATCAGGGACGCCACTGCGACGACTGACATGATCGTGATCAGAATCCGCAGATTCTCCAGGGTGGCGAAGGTCTCACTCACTAAGCCGCTGAAGAAAATGATATCAACTTGGTCGCCGGAGGCCTGCGCTCGGTCGAGCTGGACGATCTTATAAGCCACGAAGTCGGCCAGTTTATTGTAGCGAACGATGAACATCGTGCAGATGAACACCGCACCGAGACCGATGCCCATGAGGACAACGGCGAGGGCCAGGCGTGACTTCTTCACGAGGCCTCCTCAGCCTGGCGCCACTGAAGAACTTGGCGGGTTGATCGTGTCGGGACCGGGAAAGTATCCTCTGGGCACGGATGATGTGAACTGTTGAAGACTCCGACATCCATGCCGAGAGGGTACTCATAGGGTAGCCACTGGCGGGCGGCTCGGCGGTGCGCTGCGGCCAGCGCGGCTCATCGGTCACAGCGACCGGACCCTCATCCGGTAACAAATTCGGCGCTATCGACGGCCGACCGGGGATCAACGTGTGATATTCGTCCTCCGGCGGCCATCGCGGGGATTCAGGCCGAGCACCATGAGAAGCCCCCGGGCGTCGTCGGCATTGTGGTCGTAGCTGCACACCAGGCGCACGGCTCGTCCGCATTCCTCGGGAGGGTTGCGGTATGGACGGGTCTGCTCGGCGCCGTTGACACTGTCGTCGATTGAGGACATGGCGGGTTCACGCCGTTTCCCACGTCAACACCTCGTTGAGCACGGTGAGCGCGCCGCCGTCCACCCACCGTGCTCGCTCAGCACTGCATACCTGGCCTGTCCGCTATACGTGACACAGACTTGCTGCTGGCCGATCGGGTTGGGTTGGGCAAGGGCCAGAAATCCGGTGTCGATCAGCTCGTCGAGCACGTCAGCGAGGTAGCCGGCAACCGGCCACCCGCAATTAAGGTAGTGGCCTGCCAGCCTGGTCACGCCACCCTCATGCACGCGGAGCAGCGCCAGCCATTCGGTCACCTCGGAAGTCATGCGACAAGCCCGTCAGACCGAATGCTCATAGTCCCTCCCCGATTTGTGTTGAGCCCGCTAATCACATCAGCCGCGCCGCAGCAGATGGCATGGCCGCGCTGTGACAACCTTCGTGTGAACGTGCACAAGCGGGAACCGATGTCAATCGGCGGGTGAACTAGGAGACCTGCTAGGAGGATCACCGAGTCTTTCGCATCTACGTGTAGGCAGCCGGGGGATGGGCTTATTCTTCGGCTACTCGGTAGATCGACTGGGCCGAGTCGTAATAGGGTTTGTCACAACGATGGTGAAAGGGGATGGTCATGAGTGCTCGCCCGAATCGGGCGTTCCAACTCGCCCGACGTTCCCGGGTGCTGACTCAGGCCCAGGTCGCCGAGCTGGTCGCTGCCGCGGTGGAGCAGGCCA
>JBOHHE010000348.1:0-7154 GCA_050700355.1 Pseudonocardiaceae bacterium | reverse complement strand
TGGCGGGAGGACAGCCCGCTGCCGATGCTGTCCTGGAGTTCGCAGGGTGAGCGCATTTACGCGGTCCGGGCGATCAATCCGTCCAACGAGCAGCGTCTTGGCGTGCCGGGGGCGGACTGGCTGGCCTTTCTTGGGCTGGTGTTCTTTCCCACTCGCGCGGTCACCGGAAATTACGGCCAGCCGCCAGCCCTGAAGACGAGCGGATGCGACAGATCATGGAAGCGAAGCGCACTCCGGTGGCCGCTGTGGACAGTGCCATTGGAGCGCGACACCATCTGGTCCCTGGTGGGTGACTCAGAAATTGTGGGAGCAAACCGCCGGCCGGCACCGGATGAGCTTCGTGTCCGAGGCATTCGTCAGATCATGCAAGCACCCATCCGGCGCTCCGAACAGGGCGGATACGGCAGTTTTGGGGGCGCATCAGTGTTGGCCTCGGGAGGATGAGAGGCCACCCACGCTCGCCTTCCGTCGCATCGAGCCGGTGCCCAGACCGCTCGCACTGGTGGGCCGCCCGCCCAGATCCCATGATCATCGCGAGCGGTCCGGTGCCCCCTCCACCCCCGGGGGTCGCTCGCATGCAGGTCAGACCCCCTTTTACCCTATCAGATCGCCCACCAGCCCACCCCAAACCGATCTCTGTGGAGGACCACTCGCAACGTGCTGTATCGTCCCAGCTCACAGGCCCGGTTTTTCCCGAGCCCTGACTCCGGCCTTCAAGGCCGGGCCCCATTGAAGCAACGATATTTAAGTATTAACTCGACTTTCGCGGTTACGCGGTGTCGAGAGAGTACGCATCTCCCGAAAAGACAATTCACCTGAAGTGCCTCATTTCTTCCCCATCCGCCGCGCATCATCCCGAGCCTGCGCCAACGTCCGTATCACGGCATCAACTTTCTCCGGATCAAGAATGGCCTCCCCCACGAAATGCGGCACCACGGACACCCACACCTTGCCCTGGCGCGCAATGGCCGTAATGGCAGCAGATTCCCCGCTGCTACTGTGGACTGAAATTCTGCGGTGTATCTCCGAACCGATGTACACCGCCTGCCCATTGGCCCCCCGGGCCGTGTATTCAGGCTGTTGTCCATCTTCCATAGAGGAGTCAGGCATTAGGAATACCCCGCACTGACACAGCAGGAAGTGAACCGAGCGGGCTGACAATGGCAGGGAAGACGGAAGCAAACATGTCTTCCACCTGATTAGCCTTGCCCCGTTTCATAAGACTGACCCCTCATCAGGAGAAGCATTGGAAGGCTGGCCCATGCCGAACTGTGGGGGTGGCACCTCAAGTTTTGTGCCCTGCCGCTGCTGGCAGAGGACCTCATACCGGGCTTGCCCGGCATCAGTGAAGCTGATTCGGCGCAGCTCCCAGAGGGGATCACCATCAGCGACAACAAGCATCCCGCTCCATAGGAGCCGGTCGAACACCTCAGTGAGGTAGGCAGATACCGGCCGTCCGCGATCAAGGTAAACCCCAGCTGACTTGGCCATACCACCATCTGCGACTCGTCGTAGTACTAGCCATTCATACAGCCGGAGATCACTCATTGGGAACCCTGCCGAGCCGAGCCAGGATAACGGGCACTGTCACAGAAACCGTCGCCCGGTGCCTGCTCATCCGCCGCATACATCGGTGCGGTACCCCCAAACCTCGTGTTTGTCACGGTGGACGGCACCTAGAGCCGGGGCAGTCGTCACCACGGCAGCGCGGCGTACGGGGAGTCACCGCCCGGCCGGTATGTCCCTCACGCTCAGGGGGAGGACGTGAACAACCATCCAAGAAACACCAGCCAGACACCTGCCGCGCCCCGGGTAAGCCGTCATCCCGGCTCTGGGGCCTAGGGAAACGATGCCCCTTCGCTCTGGTTGTCCCCCATCCGGAGCGGTAGTCAGTTCCGGAACTTCCCATTGGCATCCCGAACCTTCCCCAAGCCATGGGGAGTTCTTCCAACGCCGTGGGAAGTTTCAGTGCACAGCCTGGGCGACCTCCTCTCAAGGGGTAGCGTTCCTCTGCCGCAGAGTGATAGGGCCTCTTGGCGGCGTAGGCCGGACACACAGCCGAGGAAGGGTGCCAGTGCCATGAGCGGGGGAGTTCGCAGTCAGAAGCAGGATCGTCAGCAACTAGTGCAGTCGCTGCGCTCTTCAGGCTTGTCCTGGGTGGACGTCGCTGAAGCGCTCAGGGAGCGCTACCGCATCAATCCCCGGCTGGCGTTCCGCTACGCCCATGGCTGGAGCCAGGAACGAGCGGCCGAGGAATGGAACAAGCGCTGGCCTGATGAACTCAAGACCTTCAAGAATTTCTCGAATTGGGAATCCTGGCCCGGTCCGACCGGACACGCGCCCACCTACAAAAACCTCGGCAAGCTGGCCGAACTGTACGAATGCTCGGTCAGTGATCTGCTCACTGATCAACCGAACTTCCGTCATTTGGACACAGGCGATACGAAACCTATTGCCGCCAAGAAACAGCTGATCCTCCCCGCAGGGCGTACACTTGACTCTGGCCTAGGAGGTTCTACCCAGGAGGATACAGAAGAATGGGAGTCGTTGTCCCCACTGCTACTGGCGAAAGAAAACGTTCCGTTTGTCCGGCAGCTCCAACAAATCAATTTCACTGAACTGGCGCAGGTGATTGTGATGTGGATGCAGCGGATCGATCCGTCAGTCAACCGCCGCGAACTGCTACATAGGTTGGGCGCGCTGTTTGCTGCCGCTGCCACCGGCCCCTTGTGGGGTATGCTCGACCCGGACGAACAGCAGCATGTGCTGCAAAACCAAGAACTTGCAGGCTTTGACGAGCCAACCCTGCGCTACTGCGAAGGCATGGTGGATAGTCTCCGTCGGCAAGATAACGTGCTCGGTCCTCAGTTCACGCTGTACAGCACCATGGGGCATAGGCAGCTTGCCGAACAACTAGCCAAGGCCGCACCAGAAGCCTTCAAGCAGCGAGCTATCTCCATCTACGCCTCGCTCACTCAACTCATGGGCTGGTTGTCTTTCAACCTAGGTAATTACCATGGGGCTCAGTACTACTACGAGGAAGCTCGCAGCGCCGCACATGATGCCCAGAACACTGAGCTGGCAACCTACATTCTTTGCTCCATGAGCACGTTGGCTACTTCTCAGCGCAAGCCTCGGTTAGGCCTCGATCACGCCGCCGCTGCCGCCGTCTGGGCTGAAGAGTCCCACAGCCTCCCGGCTCGGGCCTATGCCGCCGAGGTAGCTGTCAAAGCGTACGTGGCCGACAATCAGCCAGGCAGATTCCGGGTAAAGCTTGACGAGGAATACGCCGTCCTGCAAGCGTTACAGCCAGACGCACCCCGTGCCCCATGGTGGTACTTTTTTGACGAGTCGAGCTACTGGCGCACCGTGGGTGAATGCGAGCTGGCACGCCAGCAACCCGAAGCGGCGCTCATGGCTCTGGATAAGTCCCTGGTCCTGGTTGACCCCACGCACCGGCACAACAAAGCCATCCGGCAACTGCGCCGGGCCGAGGCATACGTCCAGCAGGAAGAGATAACCGAAGCCACCAACATCATCGGCAACGTTGCCGCTGCCACAGCCGTTGGCCGCTCCCAGCGCATTACCGAACGCATCACCACCGTGCGCAGTCTCCTGAGCCCCTGGGCACGCACCAAGCCCGTGCGGGAGCTGGATGAGAGGCTGGCGGCATACGGCCTAAGCGCAGGCAACGGCAGCACGAGGCGGGCGTAGTCGGAGCGGTCAGCACAGCGCCCCCGAGCGGTGGGAGCCATCCGGAGGCGGACTATATCTACCAGCCGTACAGGCCCGGGCGACCGTGTGAGAGCACCTCGTCGACGGGCGGATCAAGGCCAGGCGTGATGACGAGTGACACTCCCGGTGGGGTGCCGATGGACCGATGGCTGCGGGTGACCTGCGCGGGGCGCGTTTGGCTCGCCTTCTGACTCCACCCCACGTACACATTCAGCTGGTGTGCAGAGAGGTGCTGTCTTGTGACGTGGCGTGATGACCGGGGGGATTCATGATCTGCGGTGGTGGAGGGGAGCGGCGAGGGGAAGCGCTGCGGCGGTGCTCTGCTGCGGAGGCTGGCACCGTGATGATCGGTGGGTGTCTGCCGGTCGAGGTGGGTAGCGGTGGCATCGGGCGTGGACCCCTTATTACGTATCGTCACATCGAAGACTGCTGCCGATACCTTCCGCGCACTGGCTGAATGTGTACCGTCCCACGAGGCCGGGCACCGTTGAGGGCCGCTGGTCCAGCACGGAGCTGCGATCTCGCGTGCTCGGCTCATGTCGTGCAAAGGTGATCATCACAGTTATAGGCGGGTAGCAGCTGGTCGTGGGCCTCGCTGAGGCGGTGGTAACGGTATGTGGTTGCTTGTCGACACCTAGGCATGCATGTGATCACACCGCGTCCCCCTGACGCACCGGAGCGCTGAGCTGTGGACATCGACCTGCTGCCGGCCCGGATGGTCAACGAGTTCGTCTACTGCCCGCGGCTGTTCTACCTGGAATGGGTCAAGGCCAGGTTCGTCGATAACGACGACACCCGGCTCGGCAAGCAGGTGCACCGCAAGGTCGACGCCGAATCCGGTGCTGCCCCGCTGCCTGACGACGGTGAGCTACGCCAGGCCCGTTCGGTGACGTTGAGTTCCGAGCGGCTCGGCGTCATCGGCAAGCTCGACTTGCTGGAAGGCGACGGCGACGTCGTGATTCCGGTCGACTATAAGAAGGGATCACCGCAAGCCGACGGTTCACCGTGGCCCAGTGACGAGGTGCAGATCTGCCTGCAGGCGCTGCTGCTGCGCGAGAACGGCTACCGGTGTGAGCACGCCGAGCTGTGGTACGCCGAG
Organism: Pseudonocardiaceae bacterium; assembly: GCA_050700355.1. GTDB lineage: Bacteria > Actinomycetota > Actinomycetes > Mycobacteriales > Pseudonocardiaceae. The sequence continues at coordinate 2,320 of JBOHHE010000348.1, read as the reverse complement.
ACGCGTCAGCGGGTCCGGGTGGAGCTGACCCCGGAACGGTTGAGCTGGGCGGCCGACATGGTCGCCGACGCGCGGGGCATCGCCGATCGGGCCACCGCGCCGACTACTCCCCCGCGACCCGGACCAGCGTCCGGTGTACGTCACCGAACCGGGCTCCTTCATCGGCGTCCGAAGTGGACGGCTGGAGATCACCCTCAAGAAGGAGAAACTCGCCTCGTTCCGCCTGCTGGACGTCGCGCAGCTCGCGGTATTCGGGCGAGTCCAGATCAGTACCCAAGCTTTGCAGGAATGCTTCGCGCGCGGAATCCCGGTGCTGTGGCTGAGTAGCGGCGGGTGGCTGAACGGCTTCGCCGTGGGGCAGCCGTCGAAATATGTGGAACTGCGACGCCAACAGACGGCGGTGCACGCGCAAGGTGGTGCGGGCCTCGCGCAACAGATGATCGGCGGGAAGATCATGAACTGTCGAACGCTGTTGCGCCGCAATTCTCGCGATGATGTGTCCGCCACACTGGACGCGCTCAAGCGCCTCGCCGCTCAGGCCCGTGCGGCGGATTCCTTTTCGACGCTGCTGGGCATTGAGGGCACCGCGGCGCGGATGTATTTCGGCGCGCTGCCATCCATGCTGGTGGGCCCGGCCGAGCCGTTTGGTGTCGAGTTCTCCCAGCTCGGACGCAACCGCCGGCCACCGCTGGATCCAGTCAATGCGCTGCTGTCGTTCTGCTACGCGATGCTCACCAAGGACCTCGTCGCGGTGACGCTCGGCGTTGGACTAGACCCCTACCTCGGCGTCTACCACCGTTCCCGCTATGGCCGACCATCTTTGGCCCTGGACCTCGCCGAAGAGTTCAGGCCGCTGATCGCCGACTCGGTGGTGGTCGGTTTGCTCAACAATGGTGAGATCACCGCATCGGACTTCATTCGCCGCGCCGGTGCCGTGTCGTTGACCACTGATGGACGCCGGACCGCGCTGAAAGCGTACGAGCGGCGGCTGGACACCGAGATCCAGCACCCGGTTTTCGGATACAAGATCAGCTATCGGCGCGTGCTCGACGTCCAGGCCCGAGTGCTGGCCGCCGTACTGATCGGTGAGATTCCGGAATACCCACCGATGGTCACCAGGTGACGAGATGGCCCGCCGCCGATACCTGATGGCCTACGACATCGCCGATCCCAAACGCCTGCGCCGGATCTGCACCTTGATGGAAGACCACGGCGAACGCCTGCAGTACTCGGTGTTCCTGTGCGACCTTTCGATCGCCGAGCGGGCTGAACTAGAATCCGCCGTGCTGAACATCCTGCACCAGGACAGCGTGATCCAAATCGACCTCGGCCCCCTGCACGCACCCGCCGCGGTCCGCGCCCTCGGCCGCCCCCGCCAGTTACCCGCGACCGGCGCACGGATCGTATGATCATCGCGAGCGGTCCGGTACCACCGCCAACCCCGGGGACCGCTCGCACCCAGGTCAGCACCCCACATCGGTTATTGGTCAGTAAACCTTCAGCCGGTATGCGGAGGTGTGCGGTGCGGGCGCATGCTGTGATGACCACCAACCCCACCGGCGTTACCGCTATCCCCACCACCCGGCTCTCCGGTCGGCCCCCGGGATCTGCTCTGGTGTCGTCGAGTTCGACATTAGAGCTGCTCAGGATCGGTCCCACCGCTCTGGTGTCGAACTCGACGACACCAGAGCGGACAGGATCGCCGATACGCTGACCGGGAGTACGGTGGCGGGGTTGCGAGGACACCATCATCTGCCGTCGTTGATCCTCACGTTCGCACACCGGCTGAACGTCTACAGCGATGAGCGCCGCAACGGTGGTGAATCGCCTGGCGTCCGGTCCACAGATCATCCGGGGGTCGCACTGGGGTCGCACTTCGTCGTCGATCCTTCCCAAGGATCGGGTGCGGAGTCCAGGATCGCGACCACTATCGGGAACGAGACGAGCGCAGGGGGTAGGAGTCGCGATGAGCGGTCAGGACAAGAACACCGCGTTGCGGGTGCTGCTGGACGAGGCGGAGATGAGCAACACCGGGCTGGGTCGTGCGGTGGTCGTCGCGGGGGCCAGGGAGGGAATTCATCTGGGCACCGACACCACCTCGGTGCGGCGGATGCTCGACGGCAGCCAACCGTACTGGCCCGTTCCCCGCCTGGTGGCGGCGGTGTTGTCGCGGCGGTTACGCCGGGAGGTCACCATCTCCGGCTGCGGTTTCCTCGACCGCACGCCCCCGGAGGAGGATCGCTATGACGGGCTGACGTGCTCGGGCACACTGGAGGGCACCATCCGCACAGTGCTCGAGCTATCGGGACGGGACATGCAC
>JBOHHE010000347.1:0-1585 GCA_050700355.1 Pseudonocardiaceae bacterium | reverse complement strand
CGCCGGCACCCCTGCTTGCGCGGGTACCCCTACGACCTCTCAAGGACAATGTCAGTGTGTCGAGTCGAGGGGTGGGACGCCTTGAATACCCGTGCTCAGTTTTGGTGTTCTCAGAGCCGCTCGTAGGGCAGAGGGCGTGGCGCCCAGGTGCCGACGCAGCGTCCGGGTGAGATGGGCATGGTCGGCGAAGCCGCATGCCTGGGCCACCTTGGTTAGGCTGGTCTCGCCCTCTCCCAGCAGGTTCAAGGCACGATCAACACGCAGCGCAGTGCGGTAGCGGGCGACGCCCAGCCCTGTCTGCTCGGTGAATACCCGGCTCAGGTGGTGCGGCGAGCAGCCGAGCAGCCGAGCTAACTCGACCACGCTGGACAGCGTCGGGTCAGCGATGAGCGCAGCGCGGGCGTCGTCGGCGAGTTGTTGGTGAGCTCGACCGGTGGGCCGACCGGCTCTTACTCGTCCCGGCTCGGCGTAGGCCAGCGCCGACGCGAACAGCAGCAGTGCCAATTCTTCAACCGCCATCGGATCTTCACCCCACTGGCCTGCAGCCATCATCTGCTGGTGGACCCAGGCGATCTGAGCCGTGGCCGGGACCATAGCCGGGACGTGCGTGCAACCGCCTCCGATAGAGGCAACCATGTCCTCACCCAGGGAAAGGAACGTGCTGACGTCTCCACCGGGCTGAGGGTGAGAGACCTCCACCGCGTGACCGGGCCTGACGATCAGACACGCTGTGGGATCGGCGAACACCTCCAGCTCACTGCCCCGAACACGGAAGCAGCCCTTCCGGACCAGAAACAACTCGAAGGTGTCTCCTCCCTCGACCTCCCGCGGCGTCGCACCGGGGCAATCCACACTTGTTACCTTGATCCCAGCGCCGTCAAGCCATGTCTCATTCACCACACATCTCCCACAGGTAACCGTGCGCCATCAACCAGCTCGATTCGACAGTTGTCGCGCCGACGATACTTTCAGGATGGTTGCACAGGCCGGTTCCTGAGGTCATCTGGTTTCTCTCGCGACCTTTGCCACGACGTTGCGGATGGATCAGAGAGTGATGTGTGCCCAGCGGGCGAAGCCGCCCAGGGAGTCGTTTGGCGCGCCGGTCGTGCTCGGCCAGCAGGTGCACCGTCTGGTGGTCCATGGCCGCGATCTGGAGCAGGCCGCCGCGTTCGGCCGCCTCGGCCGGGCACCCACGCGGTCGGCGGAGGTGCCCGATGATCACCTCGGCTGTGGGTTCTGCGCAACCCCGCCTACAGCTCGACACCGTCCAGCGGCCAGTGCCGGGTGCTCTCGGGGTGGTCGAACCAGACATGCTGTCCCTGGTCGGTGGCGGTGATGCCGAAAGGGTCGTAGGACGGTTTGCGTTCGTTGATCCAGAACATGATGGCCTGTTCGGTGCGGTCCCAGAGCCGTTGCGGACCGTACTGGCGGACGCAGTGTCCGGTCGGACCCGGGGAGGGTGATCTGGGCGCGAGACCCGTCGTCGGCGACGAAGTTCAGGGCGGGGTGGCCATCGTCGGTGGTGGACAGCCCACGGGTGATGTCGGGCAGGTGCCCTTGCGCGACGAAAGCGGGCAGGTCGTGG
>JBOHHE010000346.1:0-2679 GCA_050700355.1 Pseudonocardiaceae bacterium | reverse complement strand
CGGGCGCGTATGGGTGGAAAAAAGCCTTGAATACTCTGGCTGTCCTCTTCCCAGGACGACTCCCCCTGTGATAGACTAATTGTATTAGCCATTCCGTGGCTTACACGGAAAACGTGACAGGCTCGGGCCAGATCGATCCCGGCAGCACCCTGCGCCCACTGACCGTGTCGGCCAGCTCCTCGACCAAGCCGACCTTGATGGCCCGCATGCTCGTTGACCTGCACGCCGATCCAGGCCACCGGGTATTGGAGATCGGCACCGGCACCGGCTACCACGCTGCTCTCCTATGTCACCGGCTCGGCGACCAAGGCGTGTCCTCCATCGACATCCATCCCGCACTCGTTGACGACGCTCGCGCCCGGCTGGCAAGCCTGGGTCATCACCCACAGCTGGCATGCCTCGATGGTGCCCACGGGTGGACTGAGCACGCTCCCTACGACCGGGTCATCGCTACCTGTGGGACGTTCACGATCCCCTATTCGTGGATTGTTCAGACCCGCCCGGGTGGGCTGATCCTGGCCGAGGTACTCGCGGGGGGTCACGGCATGCTGGTTCGTCTCACCGTCGCCGCCGATGGCATCGCGTCCGGACATTTCCTGGACTACCCCGGCCTGTTCATGACACTGCGCCGGACACCCGACCGGATACGCCGACCCACCGAACTTCCACCGGAACAATTGCACGGTACCCGCCACGCGCCCACCAGGCTCGATCCCGCAGTACTGGCCGACCCGGCGTTCGCCTTCTTTTCCCAGCTGTATCTCGGCTCCGGTCGCAGCAGTCACCATGTTATCAACAAAATCACCAAGGCCACTGTGGTGGCCTACGACGGCTCCTGGGCGGAAACCATCAGCGACGCGATCCACGGTTTCCACGTCAGGTTCGATGGCACCCATAATCCCTGGCAGACTATTGAAACCGCCCATCAGACCTGGACCCGACTCGGCCATCCCCAGCCCCGCGACCTCGGGCTCACCGTCACCCCCGACGAACAATACGTGTGGTGCCGACACCCCAGTAGCGACTGGACCCACTCACTGGAGGGAGGTGAGCGTCGGTAGTCGGGTCTCCATGGCCGGACGTCGCATTTCTGTCATGAGCTGATCTGTGCGGCTCTGTATCATTTCCTGGTTGGATCATGGCTTTGTCAGATGCGTTGAATATCGCCCTATTAGAGCTGATAAGCCCGCCGGTCTGCGAACCTGACATCTGTTACTGTCACCGTGTGACAGAGCAGCAGCGGAATGAGGTCGAAGGTGATTGGTTGCGCCGCGATGGAGCCGCCGCTGTGGATGATGCGGGGTCGGTTGTGTTGGCGTGGCGGACGGCGGCGGGGCGGACCCAGACTGATGTGGCGGGGGTGTTGGGCACGACCCAGCAACACCTGAGTCAGATCGAGACCGGGCTGCGCCCGGTGCCCCTGGAGCTACGCCGCAAGATGGTCGCCGGACTCGGCATCGCAGCCGAGGATCTGGGGTTGTCGTCGGGGTGTGCCCGTGAGTTGGTCTCCCGGGACGATGCCAGCCCGCAGGTCGCGGCGAGCCGGTTGCGGTGGCGTGCTGAGCGGCGCTGGCTCAACCAGCACCGATCGGAGCTGGCGAAGCTGGCGGTGCAGCTCTACCCGGCGAAGCACCGGATGCCCCAGACGGCTCTGCTCGCTCCTCCGGAGTGGCTGGCGGCCGAGCCTATGGAATTGGGTGTTTTGGGGTTGCGGCTCGACGAGGGGCCCCAGACCGTGGTGCTGGATGGATCAGAGCCGGAATCGGAGGCGACCCGGCCACTGCGTACCGTTGGGTTGCGCTTCGAGCGCTATACCTCCGCGATGAAGCACTTGAGCCCCCCGGCCTTGTTCAGCGGCGGCCCGAGTTACCGGTTGCTGGATGTCTCGTTGTCCTTGCGTCAGATGGAGTTCGGGCTAGCGGCCTACTTCGACAAGATTGACGTTGGCCAGGCGCTCGGGCATGAGTTGGCGGCGGTGTGTCTGGCTGAGGGGTTGCCGCGGTCGGCGGAGTGGTTGCGGGGGCGGTTGCCGTTCCGGGAGTTGGTCGGTGATCCGTTCGATTTGCGTCGCCGTGCGGCGATCCCGGGCATCGCGACGTTGACGATCCGGCTGCGCCGTTACCCGGCTGAACCGTCATTCCTGCTGCACTGGCGCGATGCGGCGAAGGTGGCCACCGGAGGCGGCACCTACAGTGTCATTCCCGAAGGGATATTCGAGCCCGCTAGCGCGGCGCTGTGGGATCGGCACAATGACTTCGATCTGTGGCGCAACATGGTGCGGGAGTACTCCGAGGAGTTGCTCGGCGAACCGGAGCATGGTGGCACCCGCAGCCAGTCGATCGACTATGGGAAGTGGCCGTTGTTCCAGCGGCTCCAGGCGGCTCGGGCCGATGGCTCGGTGGGCGCATTCTTCTTGGGAATCGGCTTGGGCGCGAGCAGCCTCAACCCCTCGATTCTGACTGTGGTAGTGATCGACGACGACGTGTTCACCGAGTTGTTCGGTCCTATGGTGCGGTTCAACGAGGAGGGCGAGATCGTCGCAGTTGGTAGCGGCACCCCGGCCGAGGGAGTGCCGTTCACCGAGGTGGCGGTGCGCCGGATGCTGGAGACCGAGCCGATGGCCGCCTCGGGCGGTGCCTGCCTCGCGCTGGCCTGGCGGCACCGCGACGCCCTGGGCCT
>JBOHHE010000345.1:0-2306 GCA_050700355.1 Pseudonocardiaceae bacterium | reverse complement strand
CTGGTTCTCTCCGGATGTGATCATGGTGGTGGTCCGTGGTAGCTGCGTTACGTGCTGTCGTAGCGCGATGTCGAGGAGTTGCTCGCCGAATGTGGTCTCCAAGTCGATCACGTCACGATCTACCGGTCGGCGCAACGCTTCACCCTCGCCGGTATCGCATCCCACACGCGAACTGCGGCCCGATTAGAGGAGCTGTACGCGGCGCTACAGGCTGGACATGACCTACGACGCCGAGACCCGGACCGTGGACGTAGCCATCCGACCGGAGCCGTAGGGGTAGTTAATGTGTCCGAGGGGGGACTTGAACCCCCACCCCCTAGTCGGGGACTAGCACCTCAAGCTAGCGCGTCTGCCATTCCGCCACTCGGACTTCTGACCACTGGGACCTCGCGCACACGAAACCCTGCCGTGTGGCGCTGCTGAGGGTAGCTGATGTCAGGGCCGCATCCCAAACCCGGGGGCCTGCGCTGGTTGCGCCTAGGGTGACGCGTCCGGTGACCACAAGGGTGGTAGGAAGGCCACGTGGACGCACCGGTGGGCAGCCTGAGTACGGCGGAGGACGAGGTCGTTGCGCTGGCCAGCGACCTGATCCGGATCGACACGACCAACACTGGGGATCCGGACACCCTGGTCGGCGAGCGGGCCGCGGCGGAGTACGTCGCGGAGAAGCTGTCCGAGGTCGGCTTCGAGACCACGTACGTCGAGTCAGGCGCTCCGGGCAGAGGTAACGTCATCGTCCGGCTGGCCGGTGCGGATCCCGGCCGGAGCGCCCTGCTCATCCATGGCCATCTCGACGTGGTGCCCGCCGATGCTGCCGAGTGGTCGGTGCATCCGTTCTCGGGCGCCGTGCAGGACGGCTATCTGTGGGGCCGCGGTGCCGTCGACATGAAGGACATGGTCGCGATGACCATCGCGGTCGCCCGGCGGTTTCGCCGCGACGGCGTCGTCCCGCCTCGGGACCTGGTGTTCGCCTTTCTGGCCGATGAGGAGGCAGGCGGGCAGTGGGGAGCGCAGTGGCTGGTCGAGCATCGCCCGGAGTTGTTCGAAGGCTGCACCGAGGCGATCGGCGAGGTTGGTGGATTCTCTCTGACGGTACGAGAGGGTCGCAGGCTCTATCCGATCGAGACCGCGGAGAAGGGCCTTGCCTGGATGCGGTTGCGGGCCCGGGGCCGAGCCGGACACGGCTCGATGATCCACGATGACAATGCGGTGACCGCGTTGTGCGAGGCGGTGGCCCGGCTGGGCCGCCACCGCTTCCCGCTGGTGATGACGGAGCCGGTGCGGGATTTCCTGGATATCGTCGCTGAGGAGACCGGACTGGACTTCTCCGGCGACGACGTGGATGGTGCCGTCGCCAAGCTCGGTGGCCTGGCGCGGATCATCGGTGCCACGCTTCGTGACACCGCCAACCCGACGATACTCAAGGCCGGTTACAAGGCCAACGTCATCCCCTCGACCGCGGAAGCGGTTGTGGACTGCCGGGTGCTGCCAGGCAGGCAGGAGGCGTTCGAGCGGGAGATCGACGAACTCCTCGGCCCGGACATCACCCGAGAATGGGTGATGAACAACCCAGCGGTGCAGACCCCCTTCGATGGTGACCTGGTACGCGCCATGGACGCCGCGATCCTGCAGGAGGATCCCGGTGCCCGAACAATCCCCTACATGCTCTCGGGTGGGACTGATGCGAAGTCCTTTGCCCGGATGGGAATGCGCTGCTTCGGGTTCTCGCCACTGCGGCTGCCGCCCGATCTGGATTTCGCCGCCTTGTTCCACGGTGTCGACGAGCGGGTTCCGGTCGATGCGCTGACCTTCGGTGTTCGCGTCCTCGACCGCTTCCTACGCAGCTGTTGACTCGCCGCATCCCCGATCCTCGAGGGGAGGGTCTGCCGGAGGCAGGCACCCTCGTGGGTTCGGTGCTGAAACAATTGCCGCTGACCACTGACGCGACGCTCACATTCTGCTAACGTCTGCGCCCGTAGCAGTCTTGGTTCCAAGGACGCCTGTGGAGCAAGCGCCACAGGCGTTCGTTGTGTCCGGTAAGCGCGTGCAACAGCGCCCCGGGTGATCACGACGACGATCCGGGACACCCGCAGTGCGGGCCGCACAGAGGGCCCGAGAAGGAGATGGAAGATGGCGACCGGTACGGTCAAGTGGTTCAATGCGGAGAAGGGGTATGGTTTCATCACCCAAGATGAGCAGGGCAGCCCCGACGTGTTCGCCCACTTCTCGGCGATCGAGGCGACCGGCTACCGCACGCTGGAGGAGAACCAGCGGGTGGAGTTCACGATCACCCAGGGGCCCAAGGG
>JBOHHE010000344.1:0-28349 GCA_050700355.1 Pseudonocardiaceae bacterium | reverse complement strand
CCGACGCCAAGATCGCCTGGCCCGCCCAGCTGAGTATCGGCGCCGACGGGATGGGCAACTCCCTTGAGCATGTCCGCAATATCATGGGGCAGTCCATGGAGTCACTGATCCACCACTTCAAGCTGGTCACCGAGGGTTTCAAGGTGCCCCCCGGACAGGCTTACTCGGTGGTGGAGTCCCCGCGCGGGGAACTGGGATACCACCTGGTCTCCGACGGTGGGACTCGGCCGTTGCGGGTGCACGTGCGTGATCCCAGTTTCGTCAACCTGCAGTCCATGCCCGCGATGAGCGAGGGCGGGCTGGTGGCCGACGTCATCGCCGCGGTGGCGTCGATCGACCCGGTGATGGGAGGTGTGGACCGATGAGCTCGGCCCCAGAGAAGGCAGACACCGCTGTATTCGACGAGATGACCCGGCAGCGGGCGCAGGAGATCATTGCCCGCTACCCCCGGTCCCGCTCCGCGCTGCTGCCCATGCTGCATCTCGTGCAGAGCGCGGAGGGTTACGTCAGCCAGGCGGGTATCGCATTCTGCGCTGAGCAGCTGGAGATCACCACCGCTGAGGTGAGTGCGGTGGCCACCTTCTACACGATGTACAAGCGCAAGCCCGGCGGTGAGCATCTGGTCAGCGTCTGCACCAACACGCTGTGCGCCGCGCTGGGCGGAGACGTGATCTACGCCCAGCTGAAGAAGCGGCTCGGCGTCGGCCACGAGGAGACCGCGGGCAGGCCGGGTGAGTCCGGTTCGATCACCCTGGAGCACGCCGAGTGCCTCGCCGCCTGCGACCTCGCCCCGGTGCTGCAAGTGAACTACGAGTTCTACGACAACCAGACTCCGGATTCGGCTGTCCAGCTAGTCGACGCGCTGCGCCGGGGAGACCGCCCGGCACCGAGCCGAGGTGCGCCGCTGACCGACTGGCGGACCGCGGAGCTGGCACTGGCCGGTTTTCACGGCGCGGCCGCCGAGCTACGGGCCGCGGTGGACGCGCCTTCGGCGTCGGACGAGACCTTGGCAGGCAACCTGCTGGCCGATGCCAACGGCTGGCAGGCGCCGTCGATGCCTGATCAGGTCGCGCTGCCGGCCGTCGGAGAGAAGAAGTGACTCGCAGCCCCGGCAAAGGCGACGGCGCCGAAGGAGGAACCGTGACCGAGCGGACGCTCACCCCGGTGTTGACCCGCCGGTGGCTCTCGCCGAAGTCCTGGACACTGGACACCTACACCCAGCTCGAAGGCTATACCGCGCTGCGCACCGTGCTGCTCGGCCGTGGCAACGGAGAGGGGCGGGCACATCCTGACCAGCTGATCCAGCTGATGAAGGACTCCGGCCTGCGGGGGCGCGGAGGCGCGGGCTTCCCCACCGGCTTGAAGTGGAGTTTCATTCCGCAGGCGAAGCCTGCCGAGGACGGCACAGTGCCGACAGGTGCCGCGACCAAGCCCAAGTACCTGGTGATCAACGCCGACGAGGGTGAGCCGGGCACTTGCAAGGACGTCCCGCTGATGATGGCCGACCCGCACTCGCTGATCGAGGGCTGCGTCATCACCTGCTACGCGATCCGGGCGCATGAATGCTACATCTACGTCCGCGGCGAGATGCTGCACTGCAACCGGAGGCTGCACCAGGCGGTCGCGGAGGCATACCAGGCCGGTTACCTGGGCAGGAACATCCTCGGTTCCGGCTTCGATCTCGACATTGTCATTCACGCCGGCGCGGGCGCCTATATCTGCGGCGAGGAGACCGCCCTGCTCGATTCGCTGGAAGGCCGCCGTGGCCAGCCCCGGCTCAAACCACCGTTCCCGGCGACCTCCGGGCTCTACGCCGCACCCACCGTGGTGAACAACGTCGAGACGATCTGCTCGGTGCCCTACATCGTCAACGGCGGAGCGGACTGGTTCCGGGCGATGGGCACCGAACGCTCGCCCGGCCCGAAGATCTACTCCATCTCCGGGCATGTGCAGCGACCGGGCCAGTACGAAGCCCCGCTGGGCATCACACTGCGCGAACTGCTGGCGATGGCGGGCGGGATGAAGGGTGGCTCGCTGAAGTTCTGGACTCCGGGGGGCTCCTCGACCCCGCTGCTCACCGCGGAGCACCTGGACATCCCGCTGGACTTCGAGGGTGCCGCTGCGGCCGGGTCCATGCTGGGCACAACCGCGATCATGGTTTTCAACGACACGGTGAGCGTGCCGTGGGCGGTGCTGAAGTGGACGGAGTTCTACAAACACGAGTCCTGCGGCAAGTGCACCCCGTGCCGGGAAGGCACGTACTGGCTGGTTCAGATCCTGGAGCGGATGCTGCGCCACGAAGGCACCGCCGAGGACGTGGACACCATGCTCGACGTGTGTGACAACATCCTCGGCCGGTCCTTCTGCGCGCTCGGTGACGGGGCGGCCAGTCCCATCATCAGCGCCATCAAGTACTTCCGGCAGGAGTTTCTGAACTTGTGCGCCGAGCAGGCTGCGTCGACCCCCAAGCTGGCCGGAGCGCAGCGATGACCCTGGCCGAGCCCCAGATTCCTCATCCCCCCGTGCCGGAGGGGCACGTCCGGCTGACCGTCGACGGCCGCATCGTCGACGCCCCCAAAGGGGAGTTGGTCATCCGCACCTGCGAGCGCCTCGGCATCATCGTGCCCCGGTTCTGCGATCATCCGTTGCTCGACCCGGCAGGAGCCTGCCGCCAGTGTCTGGTCGAGGTGGAGCTGGGTGGTCGTCCGATGCCCAAACCGCAGGCCAGCTGTACCCTGACCGTCGCCGACGGCATGATCGTCAAGACTCAGTGCACCTCGCCGGTGGCGGCCAAGGCGCAGCACGGTGTGATGGAGCTGCTGCTGATCAATCACCCGCTGGACTGCCCCATCTGTGACAAGGGCGGCGAGTGCCCGCTGCAGAACCAGGCGATGACCAGCGGGCGGGCGCAGTCCCGGTTCATCGAACCCAAACGCACCTTCCCCAAGCCGTTGCCGATCTCCACCCAGGTGCTGCTGGACCGGGAGCGCTGTGTGCTGTGCCAGCGCTGCACCCGCTTCTCCGAACAGATCGCGGGCGATGAGTTCATCGAGATGCTCGAGCGCGGGTCGCAGCAGCAGGTCGGCGTGGCGGCCGACAAGCCCTTCCAGTCCTACTTCTCCGGCAACACCATCCAGATCTGCCCGGTCGGTGCCCTGACCAGCGCCGCCTACCGGTTTCGTTCGCGGCCCTTCGATATCGTCTCCACTCCCGGGGTGTGTGAACACTGTGCCTCGGGCTGCGCCCAGCGCACCGACTGGCGGCGCGGCGTCGTACAGCGCCGTCTTGCCGGCAACGACCCCGAGGTCAACGAGGAGTGGAACTGCGACAAGGGCCGCTTCGCGTTCAGCTACGTCCGCGCGGCTGACCGCATCACCCAGCCACTGGTCCGCGATGGCTCGGGTGCGCTCCAGCCGGTCTCGTGGCCCGAGGCGCTGCAGGCGGCGGCGGACGGGCTGCTCACCGTGAGGAGCCGCGGCGTCGGGGTGCTGGCGGGTGGGCGTCTCACCGTCGAGGACGCCTACGCGTACGCGAAGTTCGCCCGGGTCGCGTTGTCCACCAACGACGTGGACTTTCGTGCCAGGCCACATTCCGCCGAGGAGCTGGACTTCCTCACCGCGCACGTGCTGGGCGCGGATCCGGATTCCGGTGGGGTGACCTACCGGAATCTGAGCGAGGCCCCCGCGGTGCTCTGCGTGGCCTTCGAGCCCGAGGAGGAGTCTCCGATCGTCTTTCTCCGGCTGCGCCGCGCCGCCCGGGATCGCGGTCTGCCGGTGTGGCACCTCGGGCAGTTCACCACGCCTTCGGTGCGCAAGACCTACGGCGGGTTGCTTCAGGTGGTACCCGGGCAGGAGCCGGCCGTACTGGACTCACTGGCTGGTCCGGCGCGGAAGGCGTTGCGCGCCCCGGGTGCGCTCCTGCTGGTGGGTGAGCGGGCCGCCGAGGTACCCGGGCTGTATTCATCGGTGACGCGGCTGGCCGCGGCGACCGGGGCCCGGATCGCCTGGATCCCGCGCCGAGTGGGCGAGCGGGGAGCCCTGGAGGCCGGGGCGGCGCCGACGCTGCTGCCCGGTGGCAGGTCGGTCACCGACCCGGTGGCCCGTGCGGAGATCGAACGCGCCTGGGGCGTTCCCGTTCCCGCGCAGCCCGGCCGGGACACCGACGGCATCCTTGCCGCAGCGCTGGCCGGGCAGCTCGGCGGTCTGCTCATCGGCGGCGTCGACCCGGGTGATCTGCCGGATCCCCGGCTGGCTGAGCAGGCACTGAGCCGCGCCACGTTCGTGGTGAGCCTGGAGCTGCGGTCCAGCGCGGTGACCCAGGCCGCAGACGTCGTACTGCCGGTCGCGGCCGCAGCCGAGAAGGCGGGCAGCTACCTCAACTGGGAGGGTCGCCGCCGGGAGTTCGTCACCACGATCACCGCCCGCAGCGCGGGCGTTGCGGCCACCATGCCGGATTGCCGCGTGCTGGACAGTCTGGCCATCGAGATGGACGCGGACCTGTTCACCCAGACGCCTGCCTCGGCGGCGGCCGAGCTCGCCGGGCTCGGGCGTTACCAGGGTGACCCGGTCGAGGCAGCGCTGTGGCCCACCCAGCCCGCCCCCGAGGTCGGGGCGGGGAAGGTGTTGCTGGCGACCTGGCGCCGGTTGCTGGACAACGGGTCGATGCAGGACGGTGAGCCGCATCTGGCAGGTACCGCCCGGCCCGCCGTCGCGCTGCTTTCCGAGGCCACCGCGGACGGGCTGGCGGTGCAGATCGGTGAGCCGGTGCGGGTGTCCACCGAGCGCGGCTCGGTGACCCTGCCTGCCGAGGCCGCCGACCTGCCGCTGGGGGTGGTGTGGATCCCCGGTAACTCCGGGCCCGCTACCGTCCGCCGCAGCCTCGGCGTCGGACACGGCGCCGAAGTGAGCGTGACTCGCGGTACCACCTATACGACGTCGGGAGGCAGGCCATGACACCGGCCCAAGCGGTGCTCGCCGACGACCCGCTGTGGCTCATCGCGCTGAAGGTTTTCGTGATCTTCAGCTTGCTCCAGGTCATGGTGATGTTCATCATCTGGGCGGAGCGCCGGGTGGTCGGGCGGATGCAGCACCGGCCCGGTCCCAACCGGGTAGGTCCCTTCGGGCTGCTGCAGGCCCTCGCCGATGGGGTCAAGCTGGTGTTCAAGGAGGAGATCCGGCCGGTCCTGGCCGATCGCTGGGTCTACATCCTTGCCCCGGCGATCTCCGCGATCGCGGCGTTCACGGCGTTCTCGGTGATCCCGCTCGGGGGCCAGGTGTCGATCTTCGGCGAGCAGACCCTGCTGCAGATCACCGACCTGCCCGTCGGGGTGCTGGTGGTGCTGGCCGCCTCCTCGCTGGGGGTCTACGGGATCGTGCTGTCCGGCTGGTCGTCGGGCTCGCCTTACCCGCTGCTGGGCTCGCTGCGCTCGGCGGCCCAGGTGATCTCCTATGAGATCGCCCTCGGGATGTCGATCGTCGCGGTGATTCTGTACGCGGGGTCGCTGTCCACCGCGGACATCGTCGCCGCGCAGGCCGCGCAGTCCTGGTTCGTGTTCCTACTCTTCCCCAGTTTCGTGGTGTTCTGTATCGCCATGGTGGGGGAGACCAACCGGGCCCCCTTCGACCTGCCCGAGGCCGAGTCGGAGCTGGTCGGCGGTTTCCACACCGAGTACTCCTCGATGAAGTTCATGCTTTTCTTTCTCGCCGAGTACGTCAACGTGGTCACCGTCTCGGCGATGGCCACCACCCTGTTCCTGGGTGGCTGGCACGCTCCCTGGCCACTGGCCGGAGGGCCGCTCGACAGTGGCTGGTGGGGTCCGGTGTGGTTCCTGGCCAAGGTCCTGCTGTTCGTGTTCGTGTTCATCTGGTTGCGCGGCACCCTGCCTCGCCTCCGTTACGACCAGTTCATGGCGCTGGGCTGGAAATGGCTGGTACCGGGCAGTCTGGTCTGGATAGTGCTGGTCACCTCGGTCCGGGCGCTGCGCAACGCCGAGGTCACCCGCTTCCAGATCCTCGTGGTCGGCGGGCTGGTGATCGGCACGATCCTGATCATCGCGTTCCTGCTGCCGGACCGGCGACGCCCCGATAAGGACCGCGAGGCGCCCACCGCAGGCTCGAACTATCCGCTGCCCCCACTGGACCTGGTTGTGCCGCCGACGCCATCCCGGCGTCCGGCGGTCACGGCCGCCGCGACGGCTCCCGGCCGGTTGACGACAGACCAGGAGGACTCCGATGGGACTACTTGATCCGGTCAAGGGTTTTGGGGTCACGTTCTCAACGATGTTCAAGAAGGTCGTGACCGAGGAGTACCCCGAAGTCAAGAAGATTCCCGCGCCGCGCTACCACGGCCGCCATCAGCTCAACCGGCACCCGGACGGGCTGGAGAAGTGCGTCGGGTGCGAGCTGTGTGCGTGGGCCTGCCCGGCGGATGCGATCTACGTCGAGGGCGGGGACAACACCGAAGCGGCTCGTTACTCCCCCGGAGAGCGCTACGGCGAGATCTACCAGATCAACTACTTGCGGTGCATCGGTTGTGGGTTGTGTATCGAGGCGTGCCCGACCCGCGCGTTGACCATGACCAACGAGTACGAGGTGGCCGACGACAACCGGCAGGACCTGATCTACACCAAGGAAGATCTGCTCGCCCCGCTGCTGGCGGGGATGGAGCAGCCTCCCCACCCGATGCGACTCGGTGAGCGTGAGCAGGACTACTACGTGCAGGGTCCGACCCTGCAACGGAGCTCCTCCGGAGTGGACGGGCAGCAGCCATGAGTGCCTTCGCTGCCCTGCTGGCCCAACCCTCGGTGTCCTCGGACGTCATCGGCCTGGGAGAGATCATCACGTTCTGGGTGCTCGGACCACTCGCGCTGGCCGGCGGGCTGGGGATGGTCTTCGCTCGCAACGCGGTGCACTCCGCACTGTGGCTGGTGCTCACCATGCTGTGCCTCGGCGCGTTGTACATGGTGCAACAGGCGCCGTTCCTGGGCTTCGTGCAGATCATCGTCTATACCGGCGCGATCATGATGCTGTTCCTGTTCGTGCTCATGCTGGTGGGCAGGGACAGCGTCGACTCGGTGGTCGAGGTGCTGCGTGGTCAGCGGCTCGCCGCCGCGATGGCCGGGCTCGGGCTGGCCGGTCTGCTGGTGGCCACGCTGAGCCGGGCCATGCAGGGGGTGACCTCCACCGGGCTCACGGAGGTAAACGCGGGCGGCCGCAACGTCATCAACCTGGGCCGCGAGCTGTTCACCGCCTATCTTTTCCCGTTCGAGCTCACCTCGGCACTGCTGATCACCGCCGCGGTCGGCGCCATGGTGCTGACGTTCACCGACCGCGGCAAGCAGGGCAGGATGACCCAGCGTGAGCGGGTGGAGGCCAGAATCCTCGGGGATCGACTTTCCCCGCTGCCCGGCCCTGGGGTGTTCGCCACCGCCAACTCGGTGGCTACCCCGGCCTTGCTCCCGGACGGTTCGGTAGCCCAGGAGTCGATGTCCGAGCTGATCTCTTCGACCGCCCGCGAACGCCTGGAGGACAACGTGCGCAGCGTCGCTGATGCCGGGGCCGAGCCCGATTCCCGCGCTTTGCGTGGACCAGGATCGGGCGGGCCGGTTTCATCCGACGGGGCAGGCCAGTGACGCCGACCTACTACCTGCTGCTGTCCGCCATGCTGTTCACCATCGGCGCGGTCGGCGTGCTCGTGCGACGCAATGCCGTGGTCGTGTTCATGTGCATCGAACTGATGCTCAACGCGGTGAATCTGACCCTGGTCACGTTTTCCCGGATCGACGGCACGCTGGACGGGCAGATCATGGCTTTTTTCGTGATGGTCGTGGCCGCGGCCGAGGTCGTCGTCGGCCTCGCGATCATCATGGCGATCTTCAAGACCCGCCGGTCGGCCTCGGTCGACGACGCCAATCTGCTGAAGTACTAAAAGGGAGCGCCCGGTATGACCTCCGGTATGGCCCCCGGTATCAACGTGGCCCTGTCATCGGTGTCCGAGTCATCGGTGTCTGAGGCGGTGGGTATCGCGCAACACGCGTGGCTGCTTGTCGCGCTGCCCGCCTTCGGTGCGCTGGTGCTGCTGATCGGCGGTCGCCGCACCAATCCGTGGGGTCATCTGCTCGGCTGCGCGACCGTGCTCGCGGCCTTCGGCTACGGCGTCGCCCTGCTCAACGCCTGGCTCCAGCTCGGCGCCGAGGAGCGGACCCAGGAACTGGGGCTGGGTACCTGGTTCGGGACGAACGCCTTGCAGGTCGATTTCGGCATCCGGCTGGATCCGCTGTCGTTGACCTTCGTGCTGCTCATCACCGGGGTCGGGGCACTGATCCATATCTACTCGATCGGTTATATGAGCTCCGACCCGGGCAGGCGCCGGTTCTTCGGGTATCTGAACCTGTTCGTCGCGGCGATGCTGGTGCTGGTGCTCTCGGACAACTTCGTCACGCTCTACCTCGGCTGGGAGGGCGTGGGCCTGGCCTCCTATCTGTTGATCGGCTGGTATCAGGATCGGCCGAGTGCGGCGACCGCGGCGAAGAAGGCGTTCCTGATGAACCGGGTCGGCGATGTCGGCCTGGCCATCGCGATCTTCCTGCTCTGGCGTGAGCTGGGCACCGTGCAGTTCAGCGAGGTATTCGCCCGCGCCGGGGAGATTGGCGGGCCCACGCTGGTGGCGATCACCGTGCTGCTTCTGCTCGGTGCCTGTGGAAAGTCCGGCCAGTTCCCGCTGCAGGACTGGTTGCCCGATGCGATGGAGGGGCCGACGCCGGTCTCCGCGCTGATCCACGCCGCGACGATGGTCACCGCCGGGGTGTACCTCATCGCCCGGTGCAACCCGCTCTACAACCTCACCGAAACCGGGCGTCTGTTCGTCGTGGGAGTCGGGGCGATCACCCTGCTGCTCGGGGCGATCATCGGGTGCGCCTACGACGACATCAAGAAGGTGCTGGCCTACTCCACGGTCAGCCAGATCGGGTACATGATTCTTGCCGTCGGGCTGGGGCCGTTGGGTTACGTACTGGGGATCTTCCATCTGCTCACCCACGGCTTCTTCAAAGCATGCCTGTTCCTCGGGGCGGGTTCGGTGATGCACGCGATGCACGACGAGGTCGACATGCGCCGGATGGGCGGGCTCGCCCGACATCTGCCGATCACCTTCGTGCTGTTCACCAGCGGTTATCTGGCGCTGATCGGATTCCCGTTCCTGTCCGGCTACTTCTCCAAGGACGCGATCATCGAGGCCGCCTTCGGGGCGGGTGGCAACCAGGGCCTGCTCTTCGGAGGGGCGGCACTGCTGGCGGCCGGGCTCACCGCCTTCTACATGACCCGGTTGATGCTCATGACGTTCTTCGGTCAACCTCGGTGGAAGGATCTGCAAACGCCAGACGGCCAGAGCTACCACCCGCACGAGGCCCCGGCGGTGATGTGGCTGCCGATCGTGCCGCTGGCCCTCGGCTCGCTCGGGGTGGGGTACTTCCTGTATTCCGATGAACGGCTGGCGCACTGGCTGGAGCCCTCACTGGGCGCGTTGCAGCACAGTACGGTCGCACCGTTCCCCCACGAGTACGTGCCGCCGCTCACCGTCGCGATCTCCCTCCTGGGGGCACTGGTGGCTTGGCTGGTCGTCGGTCGGCACCCGGTGCCGGTGCGCCGCCCGGAGCGGGTCTCGCTGCCGGTCGCCGCCGCCCGGGCCAATCTCTACGCCACCGCGATCAATGAGGTGCTCATCGCGCGGCCCGGTACCTGGCTCACCCGGGCGCTCGTCTTCGTGGACAACAAGGGCGTCGACGGACTGGTCAACGGCACGGCGGCGCTGCTGGGTGGCACGTCGGGCCGGGTACGCAGGATGCAGAACGGTTTCGTGCGCACCTACGCACTCGGGATGCTGGGAGGCTCGGTCCTGGTGATCGCCATGCTGCTGGTGGTGAGCTACTGATGAGCGTCGAATACGGGGGCGCAGTGCTGCTGGCGATGCTGGTGTTGCCCCTGGTGGGTAGCGTGGTCGTCGCCCCGATGCGCACCTCGCCGGTCGCCGCCAAGGTCACCGCGCTGGTGTTCGCCGGAGGCGAACTGGTGCTGGCCGCGTTGGCCTGGTCGGTCTACCGGCCCGGCGGGGAACGGCTGCAGCTCACCCTGTCCGTCGAGTGGATTCCGGCTTTCGGCGCTCGCTTCGCGCTCGGTGTCGACGGCATCGCGCTGGTGATGATCGCGCTCACCGCTGTGCTGGTACCGATCGTGATGGGTGCGTCCTGGGAGGAGAAGTTGCCCGAGGGGCGCACCGCGGCCGGCTTCTACTCGCTGCTACTGGCCCTCCAGGCGATGATGATCGGGGTCTTCGCGGCGACCGATATCTTCCTGTTCTATCTGTTCTTCGAGGTCATGCTGGTGCCGATGTACTTCCTGATCGGCCGGTTCGGGGGGCCCCGGCGGCAGTACGCGGCGATCAAGTTCTTCCTTTACTCGCTGCTCGGCGGGCTGGTGATGCTGGCCAGCGTGATCGGGATCTTCGTGGTCAGTTCCGGTGAGCTGGGCAGGGGCACCTTCGACTGGACCGCGCTGGTGGCCATCGCGAACGATATTCCCGAGCAGACCCAGATCTGGCTGTTCCTCGGCTTCTTCGTGGCCTTCGCGATCAAGGCGCCGCTGGTGCCACTGCACACCTGGCTGCCCGATGCTGGCGCGGAGGCCCCGGTGGGTGCGGGCGTGCTCCTCGTCGGGGTACTGGACAAGGTCGGCATCTACGGCTTTCTGCGGTACTGCCTGCCGCTGTTTCCCGATGCATCCCGCGCACTGGCTCCGCTGGTGCTGGTGCTGGCCGTCACCGGAATCCTCTACGCCGCGCTGCTGGCCGTCGGCCAGACCGACCTGAAGCGGTTCGTGGCCTATACCTCGGTGGCGCACTTCGGTTTCATCGCGCTGGGTGTCTTCGCCTTCTCCACACAGGGGCAGGCGGGCGCGGTGCTGTACATGGTCAACCACGGCATCTCTACCGGCATGCTGTTTCTCGTGATCGGCATGTTGATCGCTCGCGGCGGTTCCCGGCTGATCGCCGACTACGGCGGTGTGGCGACATTGGCGCCGGTGCTGGCCGGGATGATGCTGCTGGCTGGGTTGTCCTCGCTGGCGCTGCCGGGCACCAACTCGTTCGTCTCCGAGTTCATGGTGCTCGTCGGGTCGTACCCGCGTGAACCGGTGTACACGGTGTTAGCCACGGTGGGCATCATTCTCGCCGCGCTGTATGTGCTGTGGGTCTACCAGCGTGTCATGACGGGTCCGGTGCGGGGCGCGGCCGTGCTCGCGGCGCTGGGAAGTGGCCCGGATGCCGGTGGCGGACCAGGGACCATGCTGGCGCCGGAAGTCGAGGCGAAGCGGCGCGCCACGTTGTTCCCGGACCTCTCGGTTCGGGAGATCGTGGTATTGGCGCCGTTGGTGGCGCTGATCGTGCTGCTCGGGTTCTATCCGCAGCCGGTGCTGGAAGTGATCAACCCATCGGTCGGGGCGACGCTGAGCGAGGTCGGTCTGACCGATCCGGTTTCTGGGCAGCAGGGAGGCAACTGACGTGCTTTTATCGGCGGTCCAGCCGGCGGTGATGCCAGAGGTGGACTATGCGGCGATCGCCCCAGTGTTGATCGTGCTGGGGGCGGCCTGCCTTTCCGTGCTCGTGGAGGCATTCATACCGCGCTCCTCCCGCTGGTCGGTCCAGGTCACGCTGACGTTTCTCACCCTGGTCGCGGCGGGTGCGGCGCTGGGTAATCATGTGTACGCCTTCGACCGCGACGACAAGCGGGCCGTTCTCACGTTGGCCGGAACGGTGATCGTCGACGGCCCCGCGCTGTTCTTGTGGGGCACGCTGCTGGCACTGGGCCTCGGAGCGGCACTGCTCATCGCGGACAAGACGGTGGAGCCGGGTGGCGCGCTCGCCGCCGACGCCGCGGTCCGCCCGGGTACCGTGATCGACCGAGAGATCAACCGAGGGGCGCCCCCGCGGGGATACGCGGGCGCCGCGGTGGTCACCGGGATGCAGACCGAGGTGTTCCCGCTGTTCTTGTTCTCCCTCGGCGGGATGATGGTCTTCATCGCGGCGAACGACCTGCTCACCATGTTCGTCGCGCTCGAGGTGCTCAGCCTGCCGCTGTACCTGATGTGCGGGCTGGCCCGGCGTCGTAGGCAGCTGTCCCAGGAAGCCGCCGTCAAGTACTTCCTGCTCGGCGCGTTCTCCTCGGCGTTCTTTCTCTACGGGGTGGCGCTGATCTACGGCTATTCCCGTTCCGTCACGCTGTCGGAGATCGCTGAGGCGTCCGGTGGCTCGGACCGCTCGGACACCCTGCTGTTCGGGGGGCTGGCCCTGCTGATGATCGGGTTGCTGTTCAAGGCATCCGTGGGGCCGTTCCACGCCTGGACCCCCGATGTGTACCAGGGCGCGCCGACGCCGGTCACCGCGTTCATGGCGGCCTGTACGAAGGTCGCCGCGTTCGGCGCCATCTTGCGGGTGCTGACGGTGGCGTTCGGGGCCACCGAGTGGGAGTGGCGCGGAGTGCTGTGGGGTGTCGCGATCGCCTCGATGGTGATCGGTGCGGTGCTCGGCCTCACCCAGACCGACATCAAACGGATGATCGCCTATTCTTCGATCGCGCATGCCGGGTTCATCCTGGTCGGCGTGATCGCGCTGACCGACGCGGGATTGTCCGGAACGCTGTTCTACCTGCTTACCTATGGGTTCACCACACTGGCCGCGTTCGGCGTGGTCACCCTCGTGCGCGACGCCGACGGTGAGGCCAGCCACTTGTCCCAGTGGGCCGGGCTGGCCAAGCGTTCTCCGTTGACTGCGGCGGTGTTCGCCTTCCTGCTCTTCGCGCTGGCCGGAATTCCGCTGACCAGTGGATTCACCGGCAAGTTCGCGGTGTTCAGCGCCGCGATCGCCGACGGAATGGCGCCGCTGGTGGTGGTGGCCCTGGTGATGAGCGCGGTGGCCGCGTTCTTCTACCTCCGGGTGGTCGTGCTGATGTACTTCAGCGAGCCCGCACCTGACGGTCCGACGGTGAGCGTGCCCGGCGCGTTCACCACTGCGGCGATTACGCTGGGCGTGGTGGTCACCCTGCTGCTCGGAGTGCTGCCCACCTTCGCCCTCGACTGGGCCGGGCTCGGCCCGTTCGCCTCCTGATTCCGTCATGAGCCGGTCCAGCTCCTTCAACCCTGATCGAGCCGCTGGTATGGAGCTGGCCGACGAGGCGCTGAACGATGCCCTGGAACAGGGCCTGGAGCAGGTCGAGGAGCTGCTGCATCGGGAGGTGCAGAGCGACTTCCGGTTCCTCACCGAGACGTCATTGCACCTGATCGACGCGGGGGGCAAGCGTTTTCGCCCGCTGTTCACCCTGCTGTCAGCCCAGTTCGGGCTGGCCAAAGGCGCCGGACGGCTGGAGGATGTCGTGCGCGCCGCTGCGGTCGTCGAACTGATCCACCTCGCCACGCTCTACCACGACGATGTGATGGACGAGGCCACCATGCGCCGAGGAGCGGCGAGCGCGAACGCCCGCTGGGACAACACAGTCGCGATCCTCTCCGGCGATTTCCTCTTCGCCCATGCCTCCCGGTTGGTCGCCGACCTGGGCCCGGATGCGGTGCGGATCATCGCGCGCACCTTTGCCAAGCTTGTCACCGGTCAGATGCGCGAAACCCTGGGTCCAGGCGAGGGTGATGATCCAGTGGAGCACTACCTGACGGTGGTGGCCGAGAAGACCGGTTCGCTCATCGCCACCGCGGGACGCTACGGCGGGATGTTCTCCGGTGCCGAGCAGGAGCAGATCGACGCACTGCGCCGGTTCGGCGAAGGGATCGGGACCGCGTTCCAGATCTCCGACGACATCATCGACATCGCCACTCCCGCCACCGAGTCCGGCAAGACGCCCGGAACCGACCTGCGCGAGGGCGTGCGTACCCTGCCGATGCTCTACGCGCTGGCCGAGCCCGGTTCTGATACCGACCGGCTCCGTGAACTGCTGGCCGTTCCCCTGACCGACGACGCGCTGGTCACCGAGGCGCTGGAGCTGCTGCGCGCCTCGCCTGGCCTGGACCGCGCGGTGCAGACCCTGCGTTCTCACACCGACGCCGCCCGCGCCGAACTGGCAGTTCTGCCCGCATCCCCAGCCCGCGATGCCCTGGCCTCGGTAACCGACTACCTGGAAGCCCGCACCACCTGACTCTGTGTCGTGTCGACTCCTCTGCCCAGGTCATCGGGCCTAAAGACCTGACGATGGTTTACCTCTGTTTCTGCTAGCCTGCCGCTGCTTACGGACCGAACAACGATGACGGGGATGACACCATGACAACTCAGGCTTACTTCATCGAGGATCTCGCCGACGGCCTGACGGGCCGCGCCCCTAATGCCACAGCGTCCATCGCAGGCGATGACGAACCAACAACCCTGGCGGTCGGCGAAGAGGGCGATGACGAGGGTGATGGTCCGACGACGCTGGCTCTTGGCGAAGAGGGCGATGACGAGGGCGACTACTAAGGCTCTAACACATGCCGCCGTGCGGAATCATCGGTCCACCGCATGATCCGCAGGTTGCAAGTGTAGCGGGTTGCTTGCGAAAACGCGGGATGGCGCCGGTCATTCTTGACTTCTCGCGTTTTCCGGCCAAGCAGACGCTTTCGCTCCTGGATGGCATGCCTTCGGCGCCGGGTCTCGGGATCGACGGCGCCCGGTGCTGGTATATCCGATCCATGCCACTGCCCCTGCCCTTTTTCCCGAAAATCGCCAGAGTGGACACGTCTTCGCCGGACGAACTGGCGCGTGGCTGGCGGCATTCCTACGCCGGAGGCCGAGAGCGTCGATCGTTCGCCTTCAGCTTCATCCGAGCCCTTGAACGTGGTGGCGCTTTTCTCGTTAACCCCCCTGTGACGTTCGGGCAGCATTTCCTGAAAATAGAACAGCTTCAGCTGCTGCGGGATGTGGCCGTCCCGGTACCGAGGACACTCGCCACCAATGACCCCGCAGCCGTCATCGATTTCGCTCGCAGCATCGACGGGTCGGTTGTCTACAAACCCCTCGCGGGCGGTGCACCGTGCCGGCGGGTCACACCGGAGGACCTCCATCCGGAGCGCCTGAGTCTGCTGGCCAACGCGCCTGTGTTGTTCCAGGAGGAGATTCCTGGTCGCAACCTGCGAGTATATGCCGTGGCAGGTCGAGTGGTTGCGAGTTACGAAATCGTCTCCGCTGAGCTCGACTATCGAGGGGCGGAGACGGCCGTCCTGCCCGTCGCACTGAGCGACGAGGAACATAAGGCATCTCTGCGGGCGGCCGAGGCCTGTGGGTTGGTCTTCACTGGAATCGATATCCGGCGCCGCCCGGACGGCACATTCGCGCTCCTGGAATGCAACCCCTCACCCATGTTCACCGCAATTGAGCGGAGAACCGGAGAGGCCCTCGTCACCCGGGCACTCGCTGATCTCCTATACGAACACAGCTGAATCTCGCGCAGCCGCAAGAGCCATGATCTGTGCGACAGTCACTTTTGTGCGGCATCAAATGCCCGGTTCCACGGGTAGCCATCGAATTACTGTGCTGCAACTCGTGCTCCCCCACGATCACCTGGGGACGCATTCGGTCGGTCATAAACACGAGCGGCGACCCTCCCGAGTTGCTGCGTACTCGCCCGGGCGTCCTGCTCCCGTCCGACGGTTGATGTTTTCTTTGCCGACATAGTTGACCCGGGACCGGCCGGAGGCGTGCACCGTCGTCCGGAACACGTCCCCTGCCGCGTCCTGACCGGGATCCGTCATGGGTCCCCTAATTCACTTACCCGTGAACGCATCCTTGATCTTCGCGCCAGCGTCCTTGACCTTCTCGCCGGCTTGCTTGATGCTGCTCTCCGTTTGATCGGCTTGGCCTTCGGCGCGCAACTCCGGGTCGCCCGTGGCGTCACCGACCGTCTCTTTGCCCTTGCCGCCCAACTCCTGAGCCTTGTTCCTGATCTTGTCGCCAGTGCTCATCGGAACCGACCTCTCATCTTGAGACAATTTCGTCGAAACCGGCTGGGGTCTCGGGCTCCTCCCCGGACACCGTCGTCACCGGCACCGAGAATGGGGTGCCCGATTGGAGAACTTCGCAAACCGGTCTGCCGAGTCGTGTTCAAACCGAGATCAGCGCCGGGCGGATTCCGGAGTTCACCGGCGGACCACAGCTCACGCGATCACGGGGCGGGAAGCAGGCGATCCAGCAGGTCATGCATGGTCACCAGGCCGAGCAGCGTTTCTCCGTCCGTCACGAGGGCGATGTGGTTGCGGCCCTCGCGCATCGCCCGCAGCGCCGCGTGGATTGGGGTGTCGGCGGCGAGGGTACGTACTGGGCGGAGCAGATCGGCGGCGGTCGTCGCCGGATCCCGGGTCAGGGTGTCCCGGACGTGCACGACGCCGACCGGACGTCCCGCGTCGTCGGAGACGATCAGCCGCAGGTGTCCGCTGTTCCGCGATGCGGCCCGGATCGCCTCCACAGTTGCGTCGACCGAGACGCCGCTGATCTCCTCAAGTGGCCGCACGATCTCCCGCACGGGCCGCGAGTCGAATTCGAGCACGGCGATGATTTGATCACGTCGCTGGAGGTCCAGCGCTCCCGCGGTAGCCGAGTGGTCAACCAGCTCTCGCAGATCGGCAGGGGTGCGCCCGGCACCCACCTCGTCGACCGGTTCCACTCCGACCAGACGCAGGCACAGGTTCGCGAGCGAGTTGAGCGCTACCAGTAGCGGTCGGGTGAACCACATGAACGCGCGCATCGGCAGCGCCAGCAGCGTCGCCGACCACTCCGGGTGCGAGATCGCCCAGCTCTTCGGGGCCATTTCACCGACCACCAGGTGCAGGAACGTGACCAGTACCAGCGACAGCATGAATGCCAGCACCCCAGCGGTCGCCGTGGGCAGCCCCCAACTGGTGAGCAGCGGTTCCAAGGCGGCATCGAGAGCGGGCTTGGTGACCGCGCCGAGCCCCAGCGTGCACAGGGTGATTCCGAGTTGGGAGCCGGCCAGCAGCAGTGACAGCTCCCGGGCACTGCGCAGCGCGGCCCGGGCCGACACACTGACCGCGGCCGTCTCCTCCAGCCGGTAGCGGCGCGCCGCGACGAGCGAGAACTCAACGGCCACGAAGAACGCGCTCAGGGCGATCAGCATGACCGACACGAAGATCGTGGGAAGGCTCATCGGGTAGCCGCCTCGTGCCCGTTGTCGGCCCAGCTGAGTTGGACGGTCGCGGGCACCCGCCGGCGGGTGGTGCGGACCGTGACCTTGAGCCGGCGGGGCGGGACGTCCTCCTCATCGGCGCCGGATCCGGGCAGCTCCACGGTCACGGCGTCACCCGGCGCGGGCAACCGCTGCAACATCTCGACGACCAGACCGCCGATCGTCTGATAGTCGCCGGCGGGCAGATCATGATCTATCAGGCGCTCTACCTCGTCGATGTGCAGTACGCCGGGCAGGATCCACTCACCGTCGCGGGAACTCGCCTCCTGTGTTCCCGCCGGGTCGTGCTCATCGGTGATCTCACCGACGAGCTCCTCGGCGATGTCCTCCATCGTGATCACCCCGGCCAGACCGCCGTACTCGTCCACCACACAGGCCAGCTCCTCGCCGGCCTCCCGTAGCTGAGTGAGCACCGCGGGCAGCGGCAGCGACGTCGGCACGAGCACCGGCTCGCGGGCGATCTCAGCGACCCGAACGGTGTCCGCGCTGCGTTCTGACCTGTCCAGCATCAGCACATCCCGCAGGCAGACCACGCCGATCACGTCGTCCACCCCCGCGCCGAGCATCGGATAACGGGAGTGCCCCGTTGCCATCAGCTCGAGCAGCTCATCCACGGTGGCGTCGGCGGGTACTGATGCGACGTCAACCCGAGGAATCATCGCCGTGCGGGCGGTCCGTTCGGTGAAATCAAGGGTCCGGTCGAGCAACGTGGACAGCTCCCGGTCCAGGTCGCCGCTGTCCCGGGACTCGTCGATGATCGATTCGAGGTCCCGGGGCGTGGCGGCGTGTTCCACATCGTGTACCGGTTTGATGTGCAACGTCTTGAGCAGCCGATTGGAGGCGGTGTCGAACAGGCGGATCAGCCAGCCGAACAGCCGCAAATAGATCGTGGTGGACAGGCTCAGTGCGCGAGCGACCGGCTCGGGACGGGCAATCGCGAGATTCTTGGGGAACAGCTCACCGAACACCATCTGCACGACGGTGGCGAACAGCAGCGCGAGGACTGCGCCGATCACGATCCCGGCCCCGGTTGACACCCCGACGCCGCCGAGCAGCTCACTGATCCCGTCACCGATCATCGGCTCGGCGACGTAGCCGACCAGCAACCCCGTGACGGTGATCCCGAGCTGGGCCCCCGACAGCATGAACGAGGTGCGGCGGGTGATGTCCAGAGCGCGCTTCGCCGCGGCGTCGCCGGCTGCGGCCCGAGCCTTGAGCCGGGAGCGGTCCACCGCCATGTAGCCGAATTCCTGAGCTACGAAATAGCCGGTCAGGCTGGTGATGGCCAGCACAACGAGCACGCCGAGCCCGATTTCGAGGATGGTGCTCATTCAGCCAGGCAGAGTCGAGCTACGGACCGTCCTGCGAGGACGGTGCCGGTACTGTCAGGCGGCTCCATGGCTCCAGTCTCGTGCGGCTGTGGCACTCTCTGAAGAGCGGCCCTCCGAGGGCCACCCCAGAGACCTCGCCCCGTTCAACGTGGCGCGGCCGGTTCGTGTTCCGCCTGTCTCATGAACGGGTATGAGGCTCAAACTCTTTAGGTCAACGCTTCGGCACGACAATCGGATCTTCAATGAGAGCGGGAGCGGGTTCGGTGTCTGGCTCGAACCACCGCTCGGTCGGGCCGGGGGAGCCCGCGAAGTGCCACCGCGCCGGTTGGTCGATCTTGATGGGATAGATGGTGAGGGTTCCATCGGCCCCGATGTGCAGGCGCAGGAAGCACTTGTGGTCCTCCCGGGCCTGCGCCGCGAACAGCTCATCGGTATTGGTGCCGCGCGGACCCACCCGATCGGCGCTCACCAGGTACACGGCGAGCACCAGCGGACCGAGCAGGGCACCCGCGGCGAACGCTACCACCGCCAGTACCGCCGTGCTCCATCCCGGCGAGAGGCCCACGTCGGCCACTCCGAGCAGGACGGCCAGTGCCACGGCCAGATGTAGCGTGGTGTGCCCTGTTCCGAGCGCCACCGCCCGTACGCCGTGGGATCGCGTAAACGCGA
This sequence comes from Pseudonocardiaceae bacterium, assembly GCA_050700355.1. Taxonomy (GTDB): domain Bacteria; phylum Actinomycetota; class Actinomycetes; order Mycobacteriales; family Pseudonocardiaceae. The sequence continues at coordinate 9,128 of JBOHHE010000344.1, read as the reverse complement.
CGAGGCCATAACCCAGAGCGGCGAGAAGGGTGATGAGGGTCGCGAGTTCGGGCACTTGCACGCTCAATGGCCCGGCGGGGACGAGACCCTGCACCGCCCGGCTGCCGAGCATGGCCAGCCCCGCGTAGAGCAGCGCCGGAACCAGCCAGAACAGTCCGTTGCCGTAGATCGCGCCGAAGACATCCCACCCGAGCCGTCGCGACGTCGGCGCGTCCGGGTACACGGTGCGACGGGAGTAGGTCACCTCCGGGCCCTTGTGCGTGTCGCGGGATTCCTTGGGTGGCAGCCGCAGCTCCTCGGGCAGGTGATGGGTACCAGAGAGGTACGCTCCGCCGCCGCCCGCAGTGATCTTCTGCTGCCCGTCGGGACCTTCGTAGCGGGCGTAGTGGTGGGTGTCGCCCGAAAGGGACACGCGCACCCGTCGCCGGTCCCCGATCACCGTTCGCTCGAAGTACTCCATTAGCGCGTAGGCCTCCGGCTCGACCGGGCCTGCGTTGGTCCAGCTCGGCCGTGCCCAGCAGAGAATGATCGTGTCCTCGTCCTCGAGGTGCTGGGCGATCGTGCTGAAGTACTTCAGTTGCGCCTGGTCGAGGTAGGTCTCCTGGGCGATGTCCAGACCCCACAGCCACCAGCCTTGGGGTAGCCGCACCGCGAAGTAGCTGCGCTGCTGCGTTGTTCGCCACCCCCCGATCCAGCGCTGCTCGCAGAACACCTGCAGAAAGCCGGTGAGCCCGTCGTACCAGTCATGGTTGCCGGGTACCGCCACCAGCCGCCGGGGCCGTGCCGTCCACGGCAGCATCGAACGGTACGGGCCGATGAACCGGTCTTCGTAGGTCCGCACGGAGGCGGCCGGGTATGCCTGGTCCCCTCCTAGCACGAGCAGATCCCCCGCGAGCAGCTCCAGAGGTCGCCCGTTGTGTTCCAGGGTGACGGTCTCGCTGGCCACCACGCTGGCCACCGTCGTCGCCGCGTCGAAGCCGTCCGCGGCGTCGGAGACGTAGTCCAACCAGAGCTCGCCGACGTCGGACAGGTCGACGTGACCGACGGCGTCGATCGCCTGTATCTCCCGCCGGTCGGCGAACTGGCCCACGGTCTTGGACAACAGCGCCTGCCATCCGGTGCGCAGCAGTATCCCGGGCGAGAGCCAGCGCACCCGACGTTGCGGTACAAAACCGAGCTCGGACGGAGTAGCCGCGGCGGGTCCACGCGCGGGCGGCGGGCCTGGGTCGATCGGCGGAATCGGCACGGCGCGAGTATGCCTGGTTACTCTGACACTTGCCCATTCCTCTCCGCAGGTGAGTTATCTCGAGATCATCAGTCCGGTGGAAGGTGTCGCCAAAGGCCGCGCGAAAGCGCAGGACATGGTCGTGCGCAACCAGATCATCCTCGCGGTCGCCACTTGCATTGCACCCATTGGTTGATTCTATCGTTTTGTCACTAGCCGTGATCGGAGTGTGACATGCTGTCGCCTGGATATCGGACATCGCGGGGGAGGGACGTCCGTGGCAGGACAGGGCAGCGGGGAGCCCGTTGCGGGCTTCTGCGCCGCATTGCGGCGGCTGCAACAGGATTCCGGCTTCACGCGGGCGGAGTTGGCCCGTCGGGTTAAAGCGACGTGCAGCAGGGCACAGCTCTATGCGATCTTGGACGGTAAGGTTCTTCGACCACCGGACTGGGATCGAGTGGTCGAACCGCTGGTCCGGGCTTGCACCAGCAACGACGAGGGCAAAGTCGCGCAGTGGCGGCGACGATACGGTGAGCTCGTTCGGGAGTACGACGTGGTTCGACGCCGGCCCCCGCCGCAACGCCCGTTGGTGCCGGCAGCAGTGGCGCGAGTGGTACCTGCGCAGCTGCCTGCGGATGTGGATTCGTTCACCGGCCGGACGCGTGAGCTGGCCGAGCTCGACCGATTGTTGACCGGTGTTCCGGACCGCCCAACCACCCAGGGCGGGGCGTCGACGGCGGTGGTGCTCACCGCGGTGTCCGGCACCGCCGGGGTGGGCAAGACCGCGCTGGCGGTGCACTGGGCACATCGGGTGCGCGATGAGTTCCCCGACGGGCAGCTGTATGTCAATCTGCGGGGTTACGACACCGAGGCACCACTGTCGGCGTCGGATGCGTTGGCCGGATTCCTGCGTGCCCTGGGCCTGACCGGATCTGACATCCCCGTGGATGTGGATGAGCGGGCCGCTGCGTATCGCAGCCTGCTGGCTGAGCGGCGGATGCTGGTCGTGCTGGACAACGCCAACAGTGTCGATCAGATCCGTCCGTTGCTGCCTGGTGCTCCATCGTGTCTGGTCGTGGTGACCAGCCGGGATTCGCTGGCGGGGCTGGTGGCCCGCCATGGTGCCATCCGGTTGGATCTTGATCTGCTGGCTCCCGGGGAGGCGGTGGCGCTGCTGCGGGCGTTGATCGGGACCCGGGTCCAGGACGAACCGGCCGCAGCGGCCATCCTGGCGCGGCAGTGCGCGTGGCTACCGCTGGCCTTACGAGTCGCCGCGGAGCTCGCTGCCGCCCAGCCGGAGACTCCTCTGGCCGAGTTGGTCGCTGGGCTGGGCGATGAGCAGCGGCGCCTGGAATTGCTGGAGGCCGGTGGTGACCCGCGCACCGCGGTGCGCGGAGTGTTCTCCTGGTCCTATCAACGCCTGCCCGCGGAGGCGGCCCGGGCGTTCCGGCTGGTCGGTTTGCATCCCGGTCCGGACCTGGACCCCTATGCCACCGCCGCGCTCACCGACAGCACCCGCGACCAAGCCCAGCAGCTGCTGGATCTGCTGGCCCGCGCACATCTGCTGGCACCCACGCTGTCGGGTCGTTACGGGATGCACGACCTGCTGCGGGTCTACGCCACCTACCTGGCCGGTGCCGAGGACCGTGACCAGGACCGGCAGGCAGCGCTGACCCGTCTGTTCGATCATTACCTAGCTACGGCGGCAGCCGCGATGGACACCCTCGTGCCCGCCGAACGCCATCGTCGACCGCGCCTGCCCACACCAGGCACACCCATCCCACCGCTGGACGAGCCGACCGCGGCCCAGGCCTGGCTGGACACCGAACGAACGACCCTGACCGAGGTCTGCGTCTACACCGCAACCCACAGCTGGCCCGCCCACACCACCGCTCTGGCCGCCACCTTGTTCCGCTACCTCGACACCGGCGGGCACTACGCCGACGCCCTGACCATCCACACCCACGCCCTGCACGCCGCCCGCCACATCCACGACCGCCCCGCTCAGGCCCAAGCCTTGACCCACCTCGGCCTGATCTACCAATGGCAGGGCCACTACCCCCCCGCCATCGACCACCTCCAACAAGCCCTGCGCCTGTTCCGCGAACTCGGCGACCGGGATGGTGAAGCCCACGGCGTGAGCAACCTCGGCATGGTCTACCAGTGGCAGGGCCGCCACCAGCAGGCCGCGGACCACCATCAGCAGGCCCTGACCCTGGCCCGCGAGCTCGATGATCTGGATGGGGAAGCCCAGGCGCTGACGAACCTCGGCATCGTCTGCTGGCGGCAGGGCTACTACCAGCAGGCCATCGACTACTTGCAGCCGGCTTTGCCTCTGTTCCGCGAGCTCAGCGACCACGCAGGACAAGCCCAGGCGTTGAACGACCTGGGCCTGATCTACCAGCGGCTGGGCCAGTACCAGCAGGCGGCCAACCATCTGCGGCAGGCGCTGGCCTTGGCTCGCGGGCTCGGTTATCGAGCCGGCGAAGGCTACGCGGTGGGTAACCTCGGCATCGTCTACGAGCGGCTGGGCCACTACGAGCAGGCCGCCGAGTACCTGCAGCAGGCATTGGCTTTGGCCCGTGAACTGGGCCACCGAGCGGGCGAAGGCTACGCGCTGGACAACCTCGGCGACGTCTACCAGCGGCTGGGCCAGTACGACCGGGCTGCTGACCTGCAGCAGCAGGCCCTGACCGTGGCCCGGGAAGTCGGTCACCGCGACGGCGAAGGCTACGCACTGGGCAGCCTCGGGCTTCTCTACCAACGCCAGGGCCACCCCCAGTCCGCCCTCGACCACCTCCAGCAAGCCCTGACCCTGTTCCGCGACATCGGCAACCGCGACGGCGAGGCCCGCACACTGGACAACCTCGGAATCGTCTACCACCAGCAACACCAACACCCCTCAGCCCTCGACCACCACCGCCAAGCCCGCACCCTCTTCCAGGAACTCGGCAACCGCCGCGGCGAAACCCGCGCTCTCAACGGCGCAGGCGAAGCCCACCACGCCCTCGGGCAATATCCTCAAGCCCACCTCCAGCACACCACCGCGCTCAGCCTGGCCACCCAGATCGGCGAACGATACGAACAAGCCCGCGCCCACCACGGCCTCGCCCACACCCACCACACCACCGGCAACCTTGGCCAAGCACGCCACCACTGCCGCGCCGCCCTCACCCTCTACACTGACCTCGGCGTCCCCGAGGCCCATGACGCCCAGACCCACCTGACCGCACTCGATCACGCAGACCACGGCAACGTGGACTGATGAGGTCCACACCCCTGCGCTCGGCAATCGCAAGCTCTCCTTAACCGACATTCGACAACCGCCATTCGACGCTGAATGGCGGTGTTCGTGCTGTCCACTTGCGGCAGTACGGTCTCCGGCTGTTTGTCCGTCTGGCACCGGGTGTTACTTTGTGGGGCGGAGTAGACTACGGACGGTCACGACTGGGTAGAGATGGCCGGTGATGCGCCGGTGATGGACAGTGCCGAGGCGAGGCTGCTGAACAGACCTTGTCAGCCCTTGGGGCCGCAGGGAGGATGGCGCACCATGACCGCTGATTCACTGTCGGTGGACCTGCTCGATGACGACGCGTTGGAGCGTCTCCATGGGGAGGTCCAGCAGGCGATGACTCTGGCCAAGGAACACGGCTTCCACGTGTGGCGCGAACTGTGCGACCCCCCTGGGGGGGAGCGGTTCGCGCTCGGCCGCTCCCGATCGGGGGAGTGCTTTGAGCTCATCATGTTTCGAGGTCTTAAGGCCCAGGCGGTCCGGGCCGATGAGCTCACCTTGCTGGTGGCTGACCCCATCGATACCGACACCGGGACATCGGTGTGGACCGGATGGGCGCTTGATGTTGTCAGGAAGGTACTTGGATTGGAGGCGGCTTGATGATCACGACCATGGCGGGCGTGCAGGGCAGTTCCCTGGTGGCCCCGAGCCTGTTCGATCGGCTGACACAGCGGGTCGTCCGAGATGACGGGCTGGACCCGGACACGGCGGCGCAAGTCGTCGATCAAGCGCTCGCATTCCTTGCGACGCTGCCCCGGCGCCCCACTCTCCGACCCTCCCGGTTAGTTGATCTAGGTTGGCACGCGTTCCTGCTGCACACCCGCGAGTACGCCGAGTTCTGTGATCGGATCGCGGGCCGGTTCCTGCACCATGAGCCTGACGACGGCCCCACCCCGGTGGAGTGTGGTTCGTTGGCCGAGGTCAGGCAGGCCATCACCGACGCCGGGTATGTGGTGGACCCGGAGATGTGGGCGAATCCCGCTAACTGCGGCGAGGTCGGGTGCGGCGCCGGTCGACCCCCCCACCCCAGGGCTCTGAGCTGATGGAGGTTACGGCCATACCCTGACCCTGGCCGCGGTCGATGGTGCGGCCGACTACCCGCCGGGTGCACCGTATGACCGGATCATCTCTACGTGCGCCGTGTCCGCCATCCTGGATGTCTGGCTAGCGCAGTCGGCCCCCGGGGCGGTGATTCTCACCGACGTGCGCGGCTCATTGGGCGGCACCCTGGCCCGGCTAACTTGTCGACGAGCACGGCTCCGCAGTCGGCCGTTTCGTGCCACGCGTTGGCCACTGCCTCTGTGCGGAAATGCTGGCCAATGCGTGGCTATGTGACTTGACCTTGTCTTGGCGTGAGCCCGCATGCCCGCAACTGGGTGTTCAGGGTCTTGACGGCGTGAGTGGTCTGCCAGGGCTGCATCCGGACTCTGGCGGAGCGGATCTCTTCCAGCAGTCGGTGCGAGGGGCAACGGCTGGCCAGGATGGCCGCGTCGGCGAGGACCCGGGCGGCTTCGTCGATCTCCTGGCAGAGCGCGAGCGCATTACGAGCCGCGCCTGACAATGCGCATACCGGCCAACGTAGGATCGATCATGCCGCGCTAGTGCGTTGCTGGCGGCCTCGACGGCTTGTCTCGGTTTACCCAGCGCCACGAGGAAAAGACTTTGTTGGCTGCCCAGGGTGCCATTGTTCACCCAATAGGCCAGCGAATTAGGGTTGGATCCGTTCCCGCCGACAAGGAACTCTTGAGCCCGCGCACACGCAGCCAGGCATGGCCCGTGCTGGCCATCCAGGACGTATGCGGCGGCGGCCATCTGCTCGGCCAGTGCCCTTGGGCTGCGTGTCATCGGTGCGTGCCGCCAGGCTTCGCGCGGCGGCGGCGGAGTCCAGCGCGGTGTGCGCCTCGTCGCGCAGGAATGCCGAGAAACTCATGTTGGCTGCCGCATAGGCGGTGCAGGACGGGTTATGCGCATTGTGGCCGGCTTTCCGGGCGCGCTGAAAGTAGCGTTGCGCGCCGTCGTGGTCGCCCATGTCGATCAGGTAGCCACCGATGGCGGTGGCCATGTTGCTGTCCACGACCAATAAGGGTTGGCGCACATCGCTGCGGACACCTTCGGCCAGTAGGCGGCGCACAATGCCATGCTGGTCGAGCACCGTGTCCAATACCTCGGTGGGTCCGAGTTTGTCCTCCAGGCGCTTGGAATGGGTGAGGGAGGCGGCCAGATTCCGCACGACTTGACCGTCCGCCCGGTGTGGGGCACCCCAGCGCCTGCGCCACCCGGGTGAGCTCGTCGGGTTTCCAGCTCGGCTTGCGCTTCTGCTCGCTGGGCCGCCCGCCGCCGGGCCCGGCAACGGTCACGATACGCCTGTTCCACCTGGGCCAGTTCGGTGTGACCGGCCACCAGGCAACCCTTCGTGTGGCAGGCGTCGTCGGCGGCTTTCCACTGCTCGGCGGACATCGTGCGTTGGCCGTGCTCGATTTTGGAGACCATGCTTCGGGTTTTGTCGATGGTCTCGCCCAGTTCCGGTTGCGAGATTCCGGCCGCTTTCCGGTAGGCGGTCAGCTGTGTATCCAGATGCAGACGCATGGCGTCCAGTTCCGCCCGGCCAGTGGCCATGTCCCATTCCTGGATTGTCACGGCGATCACCGTACCGGGGGGTGGCAAGTACGGGGGGTGACAATTCGGGGTGACAGCCGGGCAATTTCCCGAAGGCGCCTGCTGGCGTCACTGCGCTCACCCCTGCAACGGTTCCCGTGCACCTGGTGGCGGGCCGCCGCGTCCCCCCCGGCCGGCGCAAGCCACAGCGACGACTGCTGGCTTGCGTTGTAATCCCCGACCCCGTCACCAGGTGCGTCGACCCGTGCCGTCCTGGCCCAGATTGAGCTCACTGCAGTGAGCTCAATGAGTAATAGTGAGCATGCTAATGTATGAGCATGCTCACTATGACCAGGCGACTGCAGGTGTTGCTCGACGAGGCTCGCTACGCGCGGCTTGAGCAGCAGGCCGCGCGTCGGGGTGCGTCCATCGCGACCTTGGTACGGGAGGCTATCGACGCGGCGTTCCCGGTGGACGGCCCGGACCGTTCCGAAGCGGCTCGCCGCGTGCTCGACGCCGCACCGATCGAGGTGTCCGATTGGTCGCTGATGAAGGACGAGATCGAGCAGATGTATGAATCGACCACCGGGTGATCCGGTTTCTCTACGACACCTCGATCTTCGTGTACGCCCGTGGCGCTGAGCACGAGTACCGGGAGCCGTGCCGAGCTGTGATCCGGCTCGCTGAGCAGGGGTTACTATTCGGTGAAGCAAGCGTGGAATTGGTGCAGGAATACGCGCACATCCTGCGCAGGCGCGGCCTGGGTGGGGCTGACGTTCGCGAGCAGGCCCTCGACGTCGCTGCGATGTGCCTGCTCCACGACTTCACGGAGGATGACCTCCGGCTGGCTCTGAACCTGGTGGCGACCCATCCGGCGCTGCGGGTCCGGGATGGCGTGCACGCTGCGACAGCGCTGCGCCGTGGTATTTCCGTGATTCTGTCCGCCGACCGGGACTTCGACGGTATCTCCGGGCTGGAGTGCCTCGATCCGCACGACGCCCTGCGCCGCTTGGTTCCCAGCCCGCGTGAAGCCACCTGACCCACTCCGGACGTCAGCGACTTCGAAATACCACGGTTTCCAGCGGAAAGCTGATCACCATGGGTCGTGCCGGGTGCCGGGTGCGGGGTCTGCCGCTGACGATGACGTGATCAAGGTAGGTGACCAGGACGCTCAAGCTGGTGTGCCGGTGCGGAATAGTAAGGCGTGCTCACTGGTCGAGCCGCCCTATGTCAGCTCTCAGGGCGGCGCGCGGCCCGCCCGGCGGAGCAGGGTGGCGGTGTCGCGTCGGTCGGACGTCCCACAGCCGCAAGATCTGCTCCCAGTACCCGGCAACGGTCGCAGCCTCCGGGGCGGGGGCCAGCTCGGCCAGGTAGTCACCTACTGGTCGCAGGTGCGAGTTGGCCGAGCTTGACAACAAAGCGGAGATGCTTGCGCTCCGCCTACGATCAAGAACCGCAGAACTGGTTCGATTGTCTGATAAGATTCTTATCTGCGTGACTGTCGGGGATTAAATTCCGATTCTGCGTAGAGGAGAACCTGTCGTGCTGAAACTGCCGCGCTTGCTCGTGGCCGCGCTGCTCGTCATCCCCCTGCTCACCGCTGGGGCGGTGACTGCCACGGGGGCCGGGACGGCCACGGTGACCACCGCCAAGCCCACGTTCACGGTGGACGGCCGGGTCGCTGAGCAGCTGATACTGACCGTGGACGATCTGCGGAACTACCCGGTGCAGCGCCAGCGGGTGCGCTTCATGACGGGCAGCGGGCCGCAGGTACACCGCTACCACGGAGCGCTGCTCCTCGACGTGCTCACCGCGGCGAAGCCGCAGTTCGACCCGGCTGTGAAGAACGACAAGCTGCGCCACGCAGTGCTCGTCGGGGCCACCGATGGCTACCAAGCAGTCCTCGCCTGGGGCGAGATCGACCCGGCCTTCGCCAACACTCGGGTGCTGCTCGCGTTCGAGGAAGACGGTCGCGCCCTTGAGCGTCCTCGGCTGGTGGTACCCGGTGACGAAGCC
>JBOHHE010000343.1:0-55339 GCA_050700355.1 Pseudonocardiaceae bacterium | reverse complement strand
CTGGTTCTCTCCGGATGTGATCATGGTGGTGGTCCGTGGTAGCTGCGTTACGTGCTGTCGTAGCGCGATGTCGAGGAGTTGCTCGCCGAATGTGGTCTCCAAGTCGATCACGTCACGATCTACCGGTGGGTGCAACGCTTCACCCCACTGCTGATCGACGCGACCCGCCCTGCCGGCACGTGCCAGGTGATCGGTGGTTCGTGGACGAGACCTATGTGCCAGGTCGCCGGGCGGTGGGTGTACCTGTACCGGGCGATCGAGGTGACCTCCGACCAGGCGCCCGCCTATCTCCGAGGACTGGATGAACTGCTGCCCGCCGCCAGCCACATCACCGAACAGTACGCAAACAACCCCATCGAAGTCGACCCCGGACAGTTGAAGGCCCGGCTGCGGCCGATGCGCGGTCTGAAACAGCTCCGGTCAGCCCGTGTGATCAGCGTCGGACACGCCTTCATGCAGGACCTCCGCCGCAGTCACTACGAACTCGGCGTCGTCGTCGACCCACACCAGCTCCCCGCAGTATTCACCGAACTTGTTCTCACCATCTGAACGGCGCACCAATCGTCGCTGAGTGTGCCTGATTTCTGTCAATGCAACAGTCCCAGTGCCACCCAATGTGATATCACGGCCCCGCCCTGGTCGTGTGGTACCAGCTACCCTTAGTCTAAGCACAGCATCTGGTGTTTCAGGCATAGCATTCCAAACCGCCTACTCTGCGCAGCAGATGTGTAACCGTCAGTTCTCGGCATCCCGGGCCCCGGCTTGGAAAACGTAGCCTGTGGTGGGCCGATATCGGGGAGATCTGGAGTATGCACCTGTGATCGAGACGACCGAACGCGACGGGATCGCGGTGCTGCGGCTCGACAACGGCCCGGTCAACGCGCTGGACCTGGAGCTGCTGTCGGCGCTGCCGGGCGCGCTTGCCGGCGTCGCCGGCGCACCGGCCGTGGTGCTCACCGGTGCCGGCCGGTGCTTCTCGGCGGGCGTGGACCTCAAGCGCATCGTCGAGGGCGGCCCGGCCTATGCCGCGGAGTTCCTGCCCGCGCTGAGCACGGCGGCACTGGCCCTGTTCGAGCACCCGCGGCCGGTGGTGGCCGCAGTGAACGGGCACGCGCTCGCTGGTGGCTGCGTGCTCGCCGCCGCGTGCGACGTCCGGTTGATGGCGGAGGGCACCATCGGGCTCACCGAGCTGGCCGCCGGCGTCCCGTTTCCCACCGTAGCGCTGGAGATCATGCGCTATGCTACTGGCCCGGCCGCCGACAACCTGGTGCTCACCGCCCGCATGATGGACCCCGCGGCGGCCCGCGCCCTCGGTCTCATCCACGAGGTTGTCGAGCCCCCCGCATTGCTACCGGCAGCCCTCCGCCACGCCCAGCAGCTCGCCGCCATCCCCGTCGAGGTGTTCGCGCTGAGCAAGCAGCAGCTGCGCCGGCCGACCGGGCAGCGCATCGCGGCCACCCGACCGATCGACGATCCACGAGTGCTCGAGCTGTGGAGCTCCCCCACCACCCGACAGATCCTGCGGGATTTCCTGACAGCACTGGCGCAGCGGTAACGCGTCACTGCGTCGTCCAGCACCCTGTGGGGCTCTAATACTCGATGCAGCGTCTTGACCTGCGGTCCTCGTGTGCCGATCGGTTGTGGATGATCGTCGGATGCCGCTTTTGTCGATCTTGTACCAGCTCGTGTGCTGGCTGCTCGGTCTGATCACTGTCTTGGTGCGACGCGACCTGAGTAAGGACGCCGAGCTGCTGATTTTGCGGCATGAGAACGCCGTGCTGCGCCGACCACTCAGAACCGGTCGACGCGTGATCCGTTCATAGCTGAGCTCCGCGACGGGATGGGTCGGTCGCGGCGGGCGCAGGTCGTGGCCCGGTGCGGCCCTCGACCGTGGCCGAACGTACTCCGTAAGTATCAGACGCAGATGTCACTGACCGAAGATCAACATACGGTCGGTGAGTTCGACTCTGATAGTGCGCACGAACCCCTTCACGGATCGGTTGTCGAGCTCTAACACGGAGATCCGCTGGAGTGTCACCACGCGGTCCACCTAGAAGAAGTCGCCCGCCAGCATGGTCGAGGCCGGGCGGACAGGCACTGTCGCCAGGTCGTGTCGGTGTCTCGGGGGCGGCGCCGGGGGTATCGGCAACCGCTGGAGGACACCGTGGATCGTCGACGCCCCCACGCGGTGACCGAGCGTGAGCCGCTCGCCCTGGATTCTCTGGTCTCCCTCTCGGATTCTTTCTGGCCATGCGCTCGATCGACGAGACCACGGCGTCCTTGACCGGTGGACGCCCGACACGGTTCGGATAAGTCCCCATTCTTGGCGACCAGGCGAGGATGCCAGCGTAGGATCATGCCCGGTGTGACCACCCGCAGCCATCCTGGGCAGAGCCCGAACCAGCGCGGTGAACATCGCTCGATCCGCCCAGTACTGAGGGGCGGGACGCTTCACTGCGATGCTGGCGCCGCTATCGGTCAGCTAGCCCTGACATGCCTTGCTGCTGGGAGCATTGCCACCAGGTATGTCGTGACTGCGGCGATGTCTCGTACCGGGCCGCGACCGCCCCGATTGGCGACCCGCTCAATACATCGCAAAAAATCGGGTGCTTGCGGGCCATCCTTATTGGATTAGCCCGGCAAGCACCCGATGGGTCCCTACATTTCGTTCTTCGGTTTCGACTAGACTGTCAGCCAGCCGGCATAGGGACGGGAAGCACTGCGATCGTCAATGTTGAGGATGTGCACGGTATTGTTACTACGCTCAGACGTTGATACGGCGGTGCCGTCGCCCAGGCTGAGCACAACGTGGCCGTAGGGGTTGTCGGGCGTGCCCCACCAGTAGACCAGTGCACCGACCGGTGGGGTACCAGTCGTGTTGAGCTTGTCACGGTGGGCCTCGGCGTAGGCGGCCGCATCCCCCAGGCCGATGTCTACACCGGCCGCGAGGTAGGCGCTGCGGACAAAGCGCTGGCAGTAGCCGCTGTCTTTGTCGGTGCCGAGGTGGGAGCGGGCCCAAGCAATCGCCGTGCTTTGAGGATCGCAGGTGCTGATGCCGGCGGTGAACTGGTTGGCGGGTGCAGTCCCGGCGACGGACGCATCGGGAACCCACGGCATGTGAGCCATGTCGAGCGGAGGAAACGAAATCTTGTCGAAGATGTGGTTGGCACGAGGTCCAACCGCTTCCGCAGACCATGCCTGGCAGATGATTGACAAACCAGCGCCTTCGTTCAGGCGGTTGCCCTCCATGACCGCCGAGGTCGAGGGACCGGTGAGCAGTTGAACACCGCTTCCGTCAGGGGTGGAGACCGTGTAGCCGCTGGCCTGTGCCGGAGATGCTGCGCCAACGGCGACCAACACAAGGCCAGCACCGCAGGCTGCAGCCTTCGAGCGCCATGACCCACGATGCCGCCTCGCCTTGGACGTTGTCGTGGGCCGAGTGGGGGTTGTCTTCATGTCCTCAGGTCCTCTCCTCGATCAGTGACTTGCTGACGAAGAGGTCGTGCCCCGACTGACCGCTGAACATGCTGTCCCGCCGTCCCGAACGTGTCCCAGGACAGCAGGAACAGCCTCATCGCTGTGGGGACAAGGGCTGACCTGCACGCCAGCAACCCCCACGCGCGGCATTCCAACGCGCACACTGCCATCCTGTTGGACATGTCCGAGCAACAGCGCAGCGACCGGCGTCCGGTGCATGAGGATTCAATGAGGCAAGTGAGGAGGGACATCGGCACATTGCTAACCGCTCATGGAATGGCGACACGCCGCGTGGGCGAGCTTCTGCACCGCAACAAGAACGTTGTTAGCGAGCTACGCAAGGACTGTGATGAGCCACCCGACCAGGACTTTCTTAAGCAGGTTCTCGAGCTTGGAGTCCGCGAGTTCGATGTCAACCAACAGAAGGCCGACAAGATCCTGCATCGGCTGAAGCGACTGACAGAGACGTCCACATCGACGACCGATGGCCCGCCAGTGAACGACGAGTCCGCTACCGAAGCGCCGGTGAACACCGACCCGGACGTCCCGGATGCCCATGATCCGCAGAAAGGTCACCACCGCTCGATGTGGGCGCTCGGTGCAATACTCGTGCTTGTCGGGGTGGCCGTACTTGTAGTCTTGCTTGGTGTCACGTCAAACGAGCAATCACCCGAGGCAGCGACAATCACAGTCCGTAACCTCTTGGCCTTGGGAGCGGACGGCCTTGAGCCCGATCCCAGCGGCCCGGCCTACCTGTCGACCAAGACACTGCCACGGTGCGCCGCTCCCAGTAATAACTGCAAGGTTCCCGACTCGGAACTTAGAGAAGGACAGCAGCTACAGGCTGAGTGCGAAGTCCGCAACGGTACCCCGATGCGTAACTACAATGTCGCCGATCCCGCCCCCCATGCGGCTAATAACAAGCATCGCCTGAGTTCACGCCTGTGGTACCGGGCCCGAACCGACGAAGGGCTCGTCGGCTACATCTCAGCAATCTATCTCGATCAGGCCGATCACCATGGGCACGGCCTCCCAGAATGCTAACCGAAGAATTTTCATTTCTGTCAATTGGCCTGACAGTTCTCACACGGTCCGCGGTCTTGTAAAAACGTTGGGGCTGAAGCGTTCCGAGCGTGTTGGAGCTAGGAGAGCTAGTGCCCTGCAGGCCACCGGTGATGAGGGACCAGATCGACTGCCGGTACGGGTCAATGGCCAGCGACCGGTGTCGGGGCGTTGTTAACCGCGGTGCCTTCGGAGCCGTCGCCGTTCGTGTCGTCGGTCTGCTTGCCCCTGACGAACAGGCTCGCCACAACGGTCAGGAGCCCGATGATGCCTGCGGCGACGAATACCGCTTGGAGCCCGCCGGCGTCCGGGCCTCCGGCCGGGCCGCTCGCGACAGCGGCGATGGCCACGAAGGCTGCGACGCCGGCGGCTCCGGAGACCTGCTGCAGCGTGGCCATGATGGCGCTGCCATGTGAGTAGAGCGCGGTCGGGAGCACGGCGAGGGCTTCGGTGAGCAGGGGCGTCATCATGAGACCGAGCGCGGCCATGAGCAGGATGTGTATCGCGATCACTGTGGCGAGCGAGGCGTCTGCCCCCAGCGCGGCGAACAACCACAGGGAGGTCGCCATCGCGATCGAGCCTGGGACGACCAGCGGGCGGGCACCGAACCGGTCGAAGAGCCGTCCGACCGGCCGCCCGAGAAAGCCCAGCACGAGACCTCCCGGCAGGACCGCGAGGCCGGTGGTGTCCGGTCCTACACCAAGCACGCTTTGCAGATAGAGCGGCAGCAGGATGGCGGCTCCGAGCAGGGACATGAAGACCAGACCGGAACGTTGGTCTGTGGCGAGAGCACGACTGCCACCACGAACTGACGGTGGGTAAACGGCCGTAGGTCTAGCAGGGCGCGTTCGGCTTGCTGGAGATGGCGCTGGCGGACCACGAACACCAGGAGCGCGACTGCGCCCACGGCAATCGGCAGCCACGGGGGCACATCGCCAACGCCCTGGGCGGCCGCGCCGATGGCCGAAAAGCCGTACACGATGCCGCTGAAAGCCACCGCGGAGAGCAGGACGGAGGCTACGTCGAGCGGCGTCGAGCGAGTCTCGGAGCTCAGGCGCATCAGAGCAAACCCCAGGGCGAGCATGGCGACGGCGAGCGGCAGGACGCTCCAGAACATCCATCGCCAGTCCAGCGCGCCCAGGATCAAGCCCCCGATCATCGGCCCGACCGCCGGAGCGACCGCGATGACCAGCATGATATTGCCCATCATGACGCCGCGCCGCTCAGCTGGGATCAGCGTCATCACCGTGGTCATCACCAGCGGGATCATCACGGCGGTCCCGCAGGCTTGCACGATTCGCCCCCCAAGCAGTACCGCAAAGCCCGGCGCGAGCGCGCAGATCAGCGTGCCTGAGCTGAATAGCGTCATCGAGGTTAGGAAGACCTGACGCGGCGTGATCCGCTGCAGCAGGTAACCGGTGGTCGGTATGACGACCGCCATCGTCAGCAGAAATCCGCTGGTCAGCCACTGAACTGTGGTAGCAGCGACGTCCAGCTCGCCGATCAGAGGGGGCAGCGCCACGATCATGATCGTCTCGTTGAGGATCATGACGAAAGCCGAGGCCACCAGCAGCCCGATGACCAGGCCGGGTCGGACGACCGGGGCAGGCTTCGTCGCGGAAGATGCTGACCAGTCGATCATGCTGAGGTCACCTCATGGGCTCGATAGGAATGCCGGCGCTGCTGCGCGGGCCGGGCACCGACGTTAACCGCCACTACCGACAGAAGCGCGGTATTTTTCTCACAACCAAGCCGATACTGGTCACACCCGGCATGTGAGGTTCCCCAACGTAGTGGAGGCATGGACCATGACGATGACGCGCCATGCCAGAGAAGCGATGGCGGTTCGATCAGGAGTTCCGCGAAGAGGCCGGCTCGGATCGTCCGCGAGACCAGCAAGCCGATCGCCCCAGGTCGCGGCCGACTGGCGGATCACGCTGAATAGCAGGTCAGACCATCAAGATGGCCATCGCCGCCCGCAGGGGAAAGGAGCGAGTGGTCAGGGTGATCTCCTAGCATCCCCATACGGAAGGTGAGCTGGTCGGGCTCGGCCGAACCATGTACTGCGGCAACGCGAGATCGGTCACAGGTCACCGCAAAAGTACTGCTTATTGGCATGCGCCTGGTGCGTGCCCACCTGTCAGGGATCAGATTCACCAGCGAAGCGTCTACGCTCGGCTGGTGAGCTTCCCTGATCTGGGTAGTGGACTGCCCCTGGTGTTGGACGGTGGTCTGGCGACTGAGTTAGAGACGCGTGGTCACGACTTGTCTGACCATCTGTGGTCGGCGAGGTTGCTTGCTGATGACCCGCATGAGATCGTTGCCGTGCATCGGGCATTTTACCGTGCGGGTGCCGTCATTGCGACTACGGCTAGCTACCAAGCATCCTTTGAGGGGTTCGTGGCGCGTGGAATAAGCCGGGCTGAGACAACGCGGTTGTTACAAAGCAGTGTCCGACTTGCGGACAAGGCTCGTTCTGAGTTGGCTGATGACGGGGTGGCTCGATGGGTCGCTGCGTCGGTTGGTCCGTATGGCGCAGCGCTGGCGGACGGCTCAGAATACCGAGGGCGTTACGGGTTACGTGTAGCAGAACTGACGGCCTGGCATCGGCCTCGGCTGGAAGCCATTGTGGAGGCGGGTCCTGATAGCCTAGCGCTGGAAACGGTGCCGGATCTTGATGAGGGCGAGGCGCTTATGGCGGCTATAGCTGGGTTTGGCGTGTCGGCGTGGCTGTCATATTCGATTGATAGGGGCCGGACCCGTGCGGGCCAACCGTTAGCTGAGGCGTTTGAGGTAACGGTGGGAGTCCCGGAAATCGTAGCGGTTGGCGTGAATTGCTGCGCCCCTTCGGATGTGCCGGAAGCAGTGGCTATCGCCCGTGAGGTCACAGGAAAACCCGTGGTCGTGTACCCAAATAGCGGAGAAGAGTGGAACTCCGTACGACAGTCGTGGGCAGGGCCTTCCAGGTATTCTGCGGAAGATGCTCGGATGTGGGTATCAGCGGGTGCGCGCATCATCGGTGGCTGTTGCCGGGTGGCGCCTTCCGATATCTCAACATTGAAACGCATGTTAGCGAATTAGAGACAATAGCGCGAAATCATCATGTTGGGGTTACGTTAACAAAGCGATAATTTCAATACTAATGCACTTGCTATCCTTATCAGGCAACTGTGTCTTCTGATCCGCCAGAGGTCCAACGAAGCAGATGCGCCATTGCTGGTTCAGCCACACACTGGACTGTCCGCTGCGATCGCCTGAGGCATGCCGGCAGCGCCGGGCGGCCTTGATCAGCAGCGGGGTGAACCGCTGCACCCGGGGATAGACGGAGACGTGGCAACAGATCCGCCCGACCAATGTTCCGTCGCCATAGTGCTTGACGTACCAGCTGGCCCAGGTGCATCCTCAATGTATTCAACGAATGATGAAAAGAGATGATCGAGATGATCGGGCGCACGGGCTGTGTGGTCGTTGGTGGCGGCCCGGCCGGCATGGTGGCGGGACTGCTGCTGGCCAGGGCCGGGGTCGAGGTCACGGTGCTGGAAAAGCACCCCGATTTCCTGCGGGACTTCCGCGGTGACACTGTGCACCCCTCGACGTTGACCCTGCTCGACGAACTGGGGCTGGGCGAGAAGTTCGACGCAGTACCGCACAGCGAGCTCACCTCAGCCGGATTCCCCACCGACGAGGGCACCATGATGAAGCTGGCCGACCTGACCCGGCTGAAGGTGGCGCACCCCTACATCGCGATGGTGCCGCAGTGGGACTTCCTCACCCTGCTCGCCGAGGCCGCCAGCCAAGAAAAGACATTCACACTGCGGATGAACACCGAGATGACCAGCCTGATCCGTGAAGACGGCCGGGTCGTCGGGATCTGCTACCAGACCGCCGAAGGCACCGAGGGCCAGCTCCGTGCGGACCTGGTCATCGCCGCTGATGGCCGCTGGTCACTGGCCCGGCGCGAGGCAGGCCTGAAACCCAAGGAGTACAACTGCCCGTTCGACGTGTGGTGGTTTCGCCTGTCGCGCCACGACGACGAGGGTGAGGGCACGCTCACCCCACGGATGCGCCACCGCCGTTTCGCCGTGCCGCTGCCGCGCACCGGCTACTTCCAAATCGCCTACCTCGCACCCAAGGGCGCTGACCTGCGCAAGAAAGGCATCGAGGCATTCCGCGTCAACGTCACCGAAATCTGTCCCGAGTTCGCCGACCGAGTGCACGAGCTGCAGACAATGGACGAGGTCAAGTTCCTCGACGTACGGCTGAACCTGCTGGGCACCTGGCACATCGACGGCCTACTCTGCATCGGCGACGCGGCACACGCCATGTCCCCGGTCGGCGGAGTGGGCATCAACCTGGCCGTGCAAGACGCCGTCGCCGCTGCCACACTACTTGCCCAGCCACTTCGCCGAGGCCGACCGACCCCGGCCGACCTGGCGAGAATCCGATCACGCCGTCTGCTGCCCACCACGCTGGTGCAGGGCCTGCAACGGATACTGCACCGGGCCGTGATGCGCCCGATAATGGCGGGCAAGCGCAACGGCCCACCCCCAGCGATGATCAAACTGTTCGCGCGTTTCCCCCAGCTGTCCTACTTCCCCGCCCGGCTCCTCGGCCTCGGCTTCCGACCCGAACACGCCCCGGCCTTCGCCCGCCGCCCAATGGAACACGTCGAGTCCTAACACCGCCGGCAGATACTGCTCAAATTGGATCACTACCGGTCGATACTCCGCCCCGGCGAGCAAACTCGATCGCTCGACGTAGGCACCTGCCCGGTGGCGCCAAATCCCCTCTATGGATTCTCGGCCCGATCCACCGACCAGGCTGGTTCCGGCGACCATATAAGGAGAAGGATCACGGCTCTGCGTGCGAAGTCGCGGGCGTTTCTGGCCTGGGTGAAAGCGTCGGCCAGTGATTCGTCTATATAGGACTCCGGTATCCGTGGGTATACGTAGCTCTTGCCGCACACCGCCCTCCAACCGTTCCCTCTGGGCGCTGTGGGTGTGACGATGGCCCCATCGGGTGGTGCTACGGAGGAGGGACATGGCCATCGAGGAGCTGGGAGACGAAGGCACCTACTGGCGACGGCGGGCGGAGCAGGTTCAATGGCAGTTACGGCGGGGATACCTGTTCCGTCGGCAGATGCTTCAGCTGATGGGCGCGGGAACAGTGGTCGCGGGTCTGGGTCATGCCGTGCCACCGGCCTGGGCTGATCATGTTGCGGTGGTCAAGCCGACCACAGCTGAGTTTTTTGTCCATCACGGCACGAACCGGGAGATGCGCTGGGAGGTGATGGCCGGGCAGGGCTATCACACGCCGAACCACCTGTTCTATGTCCGCAACCACACGGCGACCCCGCACATCGAGCCCAAGGGCTGGAAGTTGCGGATTGAGGGCTCGGGGGTGCGGCACCCGATCGAGCTCACTTACGACGATCTGGTCGCGATGCCGTCGGTGGCCGTGACCAGGTTTCTGGAGTGCGCCGGCAACGGACGCAGCCAGTTCGCCGAGGCCCAGGGCCAGCCGGCGGCCGGAACTCCGTGGCATTTTGGCGCTATCGGAGTGGCCGAGTGGGAGGGGGTGGCACTGTGGCGGGTGCTCGAGCGGGCAGGGGTGAAACCGACAGCAGTGGACGTGATGGCTGAGGGACTGGACAGCAGACGGGTCCGCCGCCCGCTACCTCTCGCCAAGGCAGTGGCGGATGACACCCTGCTGGTCTACGGCATGAATGGCCGAGCCCTGCCTCAGGATCATGGCTTCCCCCTCCGGTTGCTGGTTCCCGGCTGGGTGGGTGTGGCCAGCATCAAGTGGGTGGGACGTATCGAGGTGTCCGAGACGGCACTGTTCTCGCCATGGAACACCGAGACCTACGTCATGATCGGCGACGCTTACCCGGAGCGGCCGGTCCTGACCACCCAAGAGATCAAAAGTGCCTTTGAACTGCCCTGGGCAGGCGACGTTCCGGCCGGAAAACAACTGTTGACCGGTCGCTCCTGGTCAGCCCATGGGCGAATTTCTCAGGTCGAGATCAGCACCGACCAAGGGATGAGCTGGCGTCCGGCCACCTTGGGCCGACGCAACGTGTCCCAGGCGTGGGTGCAGTGGCAGATTCCTTGGGATCCGACTGCCGGCAACCACCAGTTGCGGGCCCGGGCCACCGATAGCCGAGGCAATACCCAGCCCGACACCGTGCTCTACAACGAGCAGGGTTATCTCTACGGGGCGGTGACTGATCACCCCGTCACGGTGATTCAGGCCTAACCTCAGCCTCTTCGACCGGTCAGGTCAATCCGCCACATCACCGGAGTGCACAAGGTGCTGGAGCACACCCGAGCCAATAAAGAGCCGTTTCAGGCGCACCGAAGGATCCTGCACGCACTCATCAACTGAGTACGAATTCGTCGTCTAACAGATCTCCATAACCCCACAGATCAACAGCGGAGTCAGGATCTGAATCCACCAAGTCTACTACCCTTCTGGGCACCTGCCATCGTCCACGGCCTGATCGGTACCTGGCAGCTGTTCGAGCGGACCTATCCCCTGGAGTTCTCATTCATCAGCCTGCATCACTATTGTGGGGTGCTGAGCCGTGACCGAACGATGCCTTCTCACCGCTCCGTACCCAGCGAGCTCCTCGACACGATGGCGGCACCGACGCACAGAATCCTGTGCCTCTCCTGCGTGCTCCTCGGCTAGCCTGGATCGCTGCTCTCCTGATCCGGGGCCGCAGCCTCATGTGCACTGGCCAGACTGTCGGGCGTAACGCCAGCAGCATCGATAGCTTGAGCCAGCTCAGGAGAGGACGCTTGCACCGCCTCGAGGGCAGCGGCCATCTCAGCCGGGGTGACGCTGTCAGCCTGTTGGGTCTCGGGGGATTCCTCTTCTCCGGTCATGTACGCAGCGTAGATGAGGATCACCCGCAGCGCACGTTGAAGGGACATCCATTCGGACAGCACCGCCTCGCCGGTTAGCCCGGACGTCATTCGCATCCCGCTACCCATCCTTTTCAGGCTCCGAGCCAAGCAAGCATCCAAGCGTCAGGCGCAACGTGGATCCATGGAAATTTCTGTTACGTTATCGGACTTGAGTCGTCCATAATCTGCTTCGATGGACTGTTGGTGTACTGCTAAGGAGAATCTCTTTTCAGAACATGCTCGACGGGTTGCTGTTCGCCGTATCGGACGGTGAGGTGTCACCGTTGTCGTTGAGGAATCCGCCTGATTGGTGGTGCCAGAGCCGGGCGTAGGTACCCTGCATCTCAAGCAGCTCCTGGTGGGTGCCCTGCTCCACAATCTGGCCGCGGTCAAGGACGACCAGCTGATCCATGCGGACCACAGTGCTGAGTCGATGAGCCACCACGAGCGCGGTCCGGCTGTCCATAAGCTGCCACAGAGCATGTTGGATAAGGATCTCGCTTTCGGAGTCCAGCGCGCTGGTGGCCTCATCCAGCAGCAGGATCGGCGCGTCGCGCAGGAGGGCCCGGGCCAGTGCGACCCGCTGACGCTGGCCACCGGACAGCTTGATTCCCCGTTCTCCGACCATGGTGTCCAACCCCTTGGGCAGAACCTCGGCGAACTCGGTGACATGTGCCGCCCGGGCGGCACGGTGAATCTGGGCGTCGGTGGCGCCCGGCCTGGCGAAGGCGATGTTGGCGCGCAGCGTCCGGTGGAACATCGCCGGGTCCTGAGGCACATAGGCGATCATGCTGCGCAGGTCTGTCTGGCGCAGCCGCGAGATGTCCTGACCGCCGATGAGGATGCGACCACCGTCGACATCCATCAACCGCAACAACAACCGGATAAGCGTGCTCTTCCCACCACCTGAACGACCCACCAGACCAATCCTGGTGCCACTGGGCACAGCCAGGTCCAGACCGGTGAACAAGGGTGCTGAGCCGGTATGGGCAAAGCTCACCTGCTTGAAGCAGACGTCGGCTGCCGCCGGTCGCAGCGGCTCCGGCGAGACCGGATCGAGCACGGTCGGCGGAGTGAGTAGCAATTCGGTGAATTGGGCGGCCTCCGTCAGACAGCTCTCCAGCCGGCGGTAGATCTGGTTGAACTGGAACATGATTCGGGTCGCATTCGAGTAATAGACGAAGGTCACCACGATCGCTTCCACGCCGAGCTGTCCGTCGCTGAGGCGGACGGCGAGAAACAGGCCGAGTGTGTTGGTGAGCACAGAAATCGGCGCGATCAGGGTGTCGATGCGAAGGTTGGCGTAGTCCCAGGATCGGATGGAAAGCCTTCGCTGTTCGCCAACCCGTGTTTTGTGCTCGGCGGCCTCATAATCCTCAGCAGCAAAGGCGCGCACCGTCTCCATGTTCATCAGGCTGTCGGCAACGTGGCCGGACACCCGTGCGATGGCGGCCTCCCGCTGGTCGACGAGTGCCTGGCGGCGACGGATGAGCGGTGCGATGACCAGCCCCGTGACCGCGATGAGACTGAGCAGAACGACGACGAGGAGCGGATCGTAGTGCCAGAGGATCACGGACGCGAACACCAGTGGCACGAGGTTGGCGATGACTGAGAACGCGAGCGTGTCGGCGAACTCCTCGAACTGCGCAGCGAAGCTCAACACGCGCTTGGTCAGCGAACCGGCGAAATTGTCGTGGAAGAAAGCCGCATCCTTGGCAAGCAACTCGTTCATGCCGACCACGTACAGGTGCTCGATCCCGCGGCCGTCCGTGCGGTTCAAGCAGTGCACGCCGACCCGCCATAGGATCTCCGCTAAGAGCAGCAAGGCGGCGAAGCCCAGCACGTAGGACAGCACCGACGCAGCGGCGGTGTCCGCACCGCCGGCCACCCGGCCGGCGAGCTCAGCCACCATCAGCGGAGCGAGGTAGAGCAGGCAGGTGTCTCCTAACGCTGGCAACAACAGTGCAGGTAGGGCGACCTTTCGGTGGCGGAAAAGCTCACGGCCGTAGTAGCGCAGTGCCAGCATCACCGACGTCTTGGACGTAGGCGAACCGCGGCGCGACAACTCCGTCTCGCCACCTGATTCGGGCACAGCCATCCGACCCCCCTCCAGAGCAGCTCCGAGCAGCCGACCCGTCGATGCTGCCACAGCAGACACGGTCACAGCGATCGAATATCCGGGCCGATCGCCCTTTCCCCACTGACCTGACATCGGTGCAGCGGAGGTATTCGATCGGCTCGTGCTGCCTCTTCCTCGTGTACACCCCAGCGCACCGGCCCACTACGGCGGGCAGGCCATACCGAAGTACAGGGAGTAACAATGAGCGATGAGATTTCGGGCAACAGGAAGTACGGCAGGGTCGCTGTGTTTGCTATACAGGTAACCCTATTGGCCATGCTGCTGACCGTGCTCGCGGCACTGGTCGTGGCCCCGATGCCTACGGCGAGTCCCGCCGTTCCTTCGCTGAACCCCCAGCCTGAGCCGCCCGGCTGAGATGTGCCAGTAGGTGCGAACGCGTTCGTCAGCCAGCTGCTGCTGGAGCTCTGCCTGGTCATCGAACGTGACCCCCTCATCACCGCCAAAGAAGTGGCAAGCGTTGATCATCTGTCCGGCGGCCGATTCGCGGCCCCACCCTCGTGATCGAGGTACACCTGCTGTCCGCCCCCTCCGATCCCGCCGTGCTCGAACGCATGGATCAGGTCCGGGGTTCAGCGGGCCAGCTACTGGCTGCCGTCCGGGCACCGCAGCACCCGTCGGACAGGCACTGGATCAGTGGGAGGACGCAATCAGCAAGTTTATTAGCGAATGACTGACGAGAAAGTGTATCGGCACTTCGCGGCTGATGGCCCGCTATCCGCAGCGGCTCGGCTCGAACGTCGTCAGGCTCGGCCTGGACGTTCTACTGTTACGTTTCCGAACACGAATCGTCCTGACAACCTTCAGGGCACCTCACCGCCTCCACGAGCTCGTCACGATGTCGGCCGTCTCAATGGTGCAGAAGTGGTCACTTCGCGACGGCGGTAGCGGATACGTCGGCTACTTGTCAGGTGTTCGATTTCGGTAGGCCCGACAGGGCACTGCTGGATTGAACGACCGCAGGTGACCTTGGTCGGAAGATCTCCTCCTGAACAGTGCCCAAGCACCACGCCCGGTGGGGACGTCGATGCCTTTGTCGGCCCTCCTGTGCCTGATGAATGACACGCTCGATGCACCACCGGCCGGAAGCTCTCCGTCAAGATTATCAATCTGCCCAAGCCGGTGATCCATCAACCAACAGCACCGTCATACGTCCATGTAACCCACGCCTGCCGGAACAGCCGCATGAGCAGGTGTCCGAGCGGGCGCCGGGGTGTACTCATCCATATAGCCCACACCTGCCGGGGCAGCTACCGGAGCAGGTTCCCTAGCAGGTGCTGGAGCTGCAGAGGCGGGTGGTGGGGTGGGTGGTGGGGTGGGCGCATCACCCCGATAGCCCTCGTCCAGATAGCCTACGAATCCTGGTGCAGGCGCCGGAGCTGCGGAAGTCGCCTCCCGATAACCAGCACCTCCCGGAGGAGCAGTCGACATAGCGACGAGCCCCCCCGCACCTTTATCGGCACCAATGCCTCGCACACTGGCAATGACAAAACCGAGCAGCACAACGACAATCAAGAGCGCGATTACAAATGCTGATAAGACGACAGGAGTCATCTCTCATCCTTTCCAATCGGGTCTGGGAGCTCGGCCCCAGTACGCGTCACCGGCAGGTCGTTCGGTCGTTGATCACCACAACTCCCGACGTCGCGCCTGGATGGCGGACCTACTGTCGGCTGTGGCTGACCAGGTTGGTGTCGCGGCAGGAGCTGTCGGTCAGCCCGGGTTGCGGGCCTGTCGGCCGTGGCTTGAATCTGCGTGTCGGACAGCATCGGCGGCCACCCTTCGGCGATAATGATCGCCCATGGATATGGTGATGCCCGTAGACGCGGTCAGTCAATAGTTTGATCCACAATCGGATATTTATCACGCTATGGATCATGCAACTGAGATGAGGGACTGAGCTACTCCCCTGGCCTAGCCGCAGTGGCGTGACCCGCGCCCGCAGCGTCGTTCGGACACGACCCACTGGGTGCATCGAGACTGGATCGGAGGCAGACTGTGCTGCTGTCCCGGGCGCTGACAGCGCGGCGACATACTCAACCCGCTCGATCACTCGCAAGGAGGGCGTCACGCAGGGCGGGGAGCCCGAGCGCTTCACACGCACGTCCAACCTGGCTCCGATACAGCAGAATGTCGGCTTTGATTGCATCGACATCGCCCAGGACACATCCCGCGAGCGTCCGTGCGAGCGCTCCGGCTACCGCGTCGGCAGACTGATTATTACTGATTCCCCGCAGGGATACATAGCTCGACGCCAGGCAGGTGAGCGCTCGGCCCACCAGCGCCACCGGAGGGATTTCTCCCATCTGGAACGCCCCTCCTGTCGTGAGCATTCCCTCCCGCTGCAAGCGGTTCCGGATCCGAGATTCGATCGCCGGACGATCACTCGTCGATAAAACATCGTCAGGAATCGATTCGAGAGCCTGTTCTAACACTTCTTGTTCTGACCCTGAGAGTCGAGCGTAAGCAGCGAAGTCTGTTTCTGTCGGCTGAGTCACCGTTGCCTCCACCTTATTGTATCTCTGATACGGTATTCGCGAAGGTTAGCTTAGCGTAGTCGGGCTCCACCGTTCACCAGAGGTGATCACGGTGGTGTGTCCGGTCCCCACCCGACTGGGGGCGTGCCGCGCGCGACGTCCTGTCCTCGGTAGGGTCGGGCAGGTGATCTCGCACGCGACACCCACCGGGAGGTTGCTCGGGATCAGTGATGTGCACGTGGGCTACCCCGACAACCGGGCGATAGTCGAAGGGCTACGGCCCAGCTCGGACGACGACTGGTTGATCCTCGCGGGGGACGTGGCCGACCTCGCGGCCGACGTCGAGTGGGCGTTGCGGGTGCTGCGTGAGCGTTTTCATACCGTCATCTGGGTGCCGGGCAACCACGAGCTCTGGACGTTGCCGAACGACCCCGTGACGCTGCGAGGTGAGTACCGATATCAGCATCTTGTGAAACTCTGTCGTCGCTTGGGCGTAATCACACCCGAGGACTCTTACCCGGTCTGGCAGGCTCCGGAGGGTCCGGTTCGGATCGCACCGCTCTTCCTGCTCTATGACTACACATTCCGGATTCCCGGTATGCACACCAAGGAACAGTCGTTGGCCCATGCGCACCAGACCGGGGTCGTCTGCGTCGACGAGTCCTTTCTACATCCGGACCCGTATCCAAGCCGGGAAGCATGGTGCCGAGCCAGAGTCATCGAGACCGAGCGACGGTTGGCCGGGTGCGACCCGGATGTACCACTGGTTCTGGTCAACCACTGGCCGTTGGTCCGTGAACCAACTCGGGTACTGCGTTATCCGGAATTCGCCCAGTGGTGTGGAACCGAACTGACCGCAGATTGGCATCGTCGCTTCACCACCGCCGTCGTGGTGTACGGCCACCTGCATATTCCTCGGTCGACGGTATATGACGGAGTACCATTCGAGGAAGTATCACTTGGTTATCCGAGGGAGTGGTCCCCTCGGGGGCTGCCTCATCCCCTGCTCCGCACCATCCTGCCGAGGCAGGAATCGAGGTGATCGAGAAGATCCTGCCCGACGTGGTGGCCAGCGTTGAGGCTTTCGACGACCCTCAGGACGCGGTGTTGTTCCCCGAGGAGGAGGTGGTAATCAGCCGGGCGGCGGAGAAACGACGTCGGGAGTTCCGCACGGTGCGGCACTGCGCCCGGCTGGCGCTCGGCGAACTGGGCATATCTCCGGTGGCGGTGCTGCCGGGCGAGCACCGAGAGCCCCTATGGCCACCGGAAATCGTCGGCAGTATGACGCACTGCGCTGGATACCGGGCGGCGGCAGTGGCTCATCGCCGGGACCTGCTCTCCCTCGGCATCGACGCCGAGCCGCACGAACCACTGCCAGCTGGCGTCCTGGACGTCATCGCGTTGGACGAGGAGCGAGCCAGGCTTACCGGGCTGGCCGCGGGAGAGCGGGCGCACAGCTGGGATCGGATCTTGTTCTGCGCCAAAGAAGCCGTGTACAAGACGTGGTTCCCACTCACCCGCCGCTGGCTCGGGTTCCAGGACGCTGCCGTCACGATCGATCCCGCCGAGGGCACTTTCTCCGCTCGCCTGCTGGTAACCGGGCCGACCATCGCAGGCGAACCGCTGCGCAGGTTCGAAGGGCGCTGGCTAACCGGTGACGGCCTGGTGGTCACCGCGATCGCCGTCGGGCATCCGGACGATCGCGTTTATCCCGGGAGCCCCTCTGGGTTACCCGCCTGACGACGGACCTGCTTCACTGTACGGAATTGACGCGGGCCGCCCTGTCGCGTTCCATCTGCTCAATCAGGCTTTTCGGTCGCATGTCAGTCCAATGTTCTTCAATGTAGGCCAGACAGGACTGACGGCTGGCTTCGCCGTGAACAATGGTCCAACCTGCCGGAACGTCGGCGAAGGTTGGCCATAGTGAATACTGACCCTCATCATTGATGAGAGCGTAGAAGGTTCCGCTTTCGTCATCGAAAGGGTTCGTCGACATGGAGTGCGATCTCCTCACGGTCACGCGCCGGTCGGGAAGGGATGAGGCGCCACCGGGGCAGCTCCTCCGCGTCTCATCGATCGAAACCAGGTTACCCTATCCTAAGTTAGGGACTGTGGCCCGGTGGATCGAGGAGTGCAGTGCTTGACGTCCGACTGGTGAACGCCAACATCATCACGATGGATCCCACCCATCCTCAGGCTCACGAGGTCGGGCTGTGGCGCGGACGCATCGTCGCTCTGGACGATGCCGCCACCGCCCTACCGGCCAGGCAAGTGGTGGATTTGCAGGCGGCGACGGTGTTGCCCGGGTTCATCGACGCACACGTCCACCTGGCCTGGACAGGGCTGCGATCGCGCAGTGTCAGCGTGGCACCGTGCCAGCGCATCGACGATGTGCTGGCGGTCATCGGTCATGCTGGCCGGAACGGACCACCCGGTACCTGGCTGGACGTCGTCGGATACGACCAACGCCCGCTGGGCCGCCACCTCACCGCTGCCGAACTGGACGGTGTCAGCGCCGGTCGCAAAGTGGTGGTGATGCACGACTCCGGACACGCCTGCGTGGTCAACAGCGCTGTGCTGGATCTGCTCCCGGCGGATGTGCCACACGACTGCGGGGTACTCACCGAGCAGGGCACCGCCACGGTACGGCAGGCACGAGCACCGTTCTCCACTGATGAGCTGGTGGCAGCGATCACGAGCGCAACCGACACCTGCGTGGCCGAAGGGGTGACCGCGTGCGCAGAAGCCGGCATCGGAGCCGGTTTGATCTGCCACAGCCCGATCGAGCTCGCCGCCTACCAGCGGGCGCTGGAGCAAGGCAGCTTGGCGCTTCGGGTGCAGCTCATGGTCGGCGCAGACCTGCTTCGTCCGGTCAAGGCCCATCTCAGCGATGACACCCCACGGAGTCTGGACCTGGGCCTGCGTACCGGATTCGGTGGGGACCGACTCTCGATCGGCGCGCTCAAGGTCTTCGTCGACGGCGGGATGATGGCCCGAACCGCTGCGCTGACCAGCCCCTACCGCGGTCTGGCGCACTGCGGGCAGCTCTATGCCGAGCCCGAGTCGCTGACGAGTCTGATCGTGGACGGGCATCGCTCCGGTTGGCAACTCGCAATCCACGCGATCGGTGACCGCGCTGTTGATCTCGCGTTGGACGCACTCGAGCTGGCGCAGCGGACTCGCCCGCGCCCGCTGGCCCGGCATCGCATCGAGCATGCCGGCCTGGTCCGCCCCGATCAGCTCTTGCGATTCGCCAGGGTCGGTGCGCTGGCCGTGATCCAGCCGAACTTCCTCTGGTACCTGGGTGACGACTACGCCGGAATCATGGGGGCGGACCGAGCGCCGTGGCTGTACCGAGGGCGAGGATTTCTCGATCATGGGATCACCTTGGTCGGCAGCTCGGATCGGCCCGTCACGCCGGGCGCACCGCTGCGATCGATCCAGGTGATGGTCCAGCGGTCCACCGAGTCCGGCCTGATCATCGGCCCCGACGAGGGCATCGGCGTCGAGGACGCGCTACGTTCCTACACGGTCAACGCGGCCTTCGCCTGTTCCCAGGAAGACGTCCTGGGCAGCATCACCCCGGGCAAGCACGCCGACTTCGTGGTGCTGGCCGATGATCCCCGACGCGTCAACATCTCGAAGATCGGCGACATCAGTGTCGTGGCCACCTTGGTCGCCGGTGAGACGGTACACGGGGTAGGCAACCTCGATGCATTGCCAGATTAGGTAACCCTTGCTTTACTTTTGCTGGTCAGGGACGCCAGCACCGGGAGGAAAGCTATGCGGGTCGTCACGTTCGGCTACCAGACCTGGGGTCACCGGACCCTGCAGGCCCTGCTGGACTCCGACCATGAGGTGATGCTGGCCGTCACGCATCCGCAGAGTGAACATGCCTACGAGAGGATCTGGTCCGACTCCGTGGCCGAGCTGGCCGAACAGCATGGAGTTGCGGTGGTGGTCTGCAATCGTCCCGACGAGGACTTGATGTCGCGGTTGAAAGAGGCCGAGCCTGACATCATCGTGGCGAACAACTGGCGCACCTGGCTCGCGCCCGAGATCTTCAACCTCCCCTGCCACGGAACCCTGAATGTGCACGACTCGCTGCTGCCCGCCTACGCAGGTTTCTCCCCGCTGATCTGGGCGCTGATCAACGGCGAGACCGAGGTCGGCGTGACCGCGCACCTGATGAACGCCGAGCTCGATGCCGGTGACATCGTGCTGCAGCGCTCGGTGCCGGTCGGGCCGACCGACACCACCACCGACCTGTTCCACAAAACCGTCGATCTGATCGGCCCGATCACCCTTGACGCGCTGGCACTGATCGCCTCCGGGCGCACCGACTGGACCAGGCAGGACCGGTCCCAAGCCAGCTTCTTCCACAAGCGGTCCATTGAGGACAGCCGCATCGACTGGACGTGGCCTGCCGAGGACATCGAACGGTTGATCCGCGCCCAGTCCGACCCCTACCCCAACGCGTTCACTTTCTACCGCGGAGAACGTATTCGCATCCTGCGGGCTTCGGTATCCCAAGTCCGATACGGTGGCACTCCTGGGCGGGTCTTCATCCGAGAAGGAAATCGTATCGTCATCGTCGCCGGGCCGGCCGCGCGCCGCGGACGCAATCACGGTCTGGCGATCGAACGGGTGCGCACCGATGACGGTTCGGACTACGCCGCCACCGAGTACTTCCCCACCATGGGTGGCTACCTCACCAGCCACCCCTGATTCGCTGCACCGGTACAGCGGGACACGTCAGAAGCGGTGGACCTCTTTGGGCACACGCTGAGCTGAGCTCCGCTCACAGTGACTTTAGGCGAGATCAAGGCAGATCAAGCATGGGTAATCGTGATCATCGGTCCTCCGAAGGAGCTCAACCCGTGACAATTCCCCGGCTCTCCCGTCTCCTCAGCTCCCAACGGTCTTCAAGCCGATGGCGAGTCATGACGTTACTTCTCGTGGCTTGTAGCGCGATTGCTGCCTGCGGCACCCAGGGAGCTCGGACACCTTCTCGCCGAACACCGCGCCGGCAGGAAATTTCCCGGTCACGATTGAACACAGGTACGGCTCGACCGAGATCACCCAAGCGCCCGAGGGAGTAGCGACCGTCGGCTTGAGCGACCACGACTACATACTCGCGCTCGGAGTCAAGCCGGTCGGTGTAGCGGAGTGGTACGGCGAGTATCCCTCTGCTACCTGGCCATGGGCCCAGGATGGCCGCTTCGTTGATTACGGCATGCCATGGGAAGTGATGAGACTGACGATCGGTCGCATTCTCGGCCAGGAGGAGCAGGCTATGGAGCTGGTCTCGCAGGTCAAGACACGGCTTGACGAGGCGGCCGAGCAGCACCCGTAGTTTGCCGGTATGAGCGCTGTCATGGCGTATCCGGCCCCGACAGGACGCACGGCATCTACAGCCCACAGGATCCCCGCTCGCGGTTCTTGACCGCGCTCGGGTTCACGTTCCCCAACCAGATCGCCGAGCTAACCGGCGACCAGTTCTCCGCGGAGATCAGTCCCGAGCAGATCCGGCTGCTCGACCACGATGTGCTGGTGTGGTTCGCGGGCGGAGGCTTGGGTCCGAACCTCCGTACCGATCTCGCGAACAACCAGCTCTACCGGGAGCTGGGAGTGACCAAGCGGGGAGGTGACCTCATCATGGACGAGCTGCCCGGGGATGCGCTGCCGTGGAGCAGTGTGCTGAGCCTGCCGTTCGCGATAGACCGGCTAGTGCCGCAGCTCGCTGCGGTTGCAGATGGTGACCCCGCTACCCAACCGACTCCGACATCATGATCACTTGCTGACAAGGTTTCTGCCGTCGAGGGCGTCACTCATACCGTTCGGCGTGTGTGACGCCCTCGACAGCGTATTAGCCCTTTTCTCTACGCGAGTCGTACATCGTTTCGACGACAGAGCTGACAGATTCATTGTGTCGTAAAATTCGTCGATGCGCTCATGATCAAGCGACCGGCTTATCGAGGTATTGCAGCGTGGGTGTGATCCCGCAGCAGGCATCATCCGGGCGAGCGGGCCTGCGAATGGGCCACGAGTCCATCAGGACACTTAATTGGCGTCGATAGCAGCAACCGCTCGACGAGCTCCTGCTCGGAATCCTCGGGCGCATCATCATCACACCGGGCCAGCTGTCGGTCGGCGTGATCACTGCTCTCATCGGCACCCCGTATGTCGTCTGGCTGATGTGGCGTTCAGGAATCAGTGCCGCACCGCCCTGAACTCACCGCACGTCAGCGGGTGGCGACCGTTGAGGCTTGCTGAACGGCCGGAACGGCGGCGCAGACCGCCGGGGGTGCAAGCGTGACACCTGAAGCGTAAATTAGGCTACACTAACTCAAGCTTGGCTATCCTTAGCTCGGCTTGCCGGATTTATGTGCTGGCACCACCAGTGACTGCGGTACCGACACTTGACGACCTGCCCCACTGCGGAGGAACAGCTCATGGTCAGTGAGTCGACCGCGTTCAACATCACCTCGACTGTCCCAAACCACCCCATCGCAGTCGATCTAACTGGGAGAAAGGGCGGAGCGTCAAGCATTCCCGCCCCAGCGACCTGGCCGGAGCTGTTTCGTGCCCGAGTACGGCGCAATCCCACAGCCCCTGCCGTGGTGTTCAACGACACGACGCTGACCTACGCCAAGCTCGACGCCCGAGCTAATCGGTTGGCCCACGTCCTCATCTCCTGCGGGGCGGGACTCGAGCAGGTGGTGGCCCTGGCGCTGCCACGCTCAGCGGCGATGGTTGTAGCCCAGGTAGCCGTGCTCAAAGCCGGTGCTGCCTACCTCTCACTCGACCCGGACTACCCGGCAGAGCGGCTCGCGTTCATGCTCGGCAATGCGAAGCCGGTCGCGGTGATCACCACAGCCGAACTGGACGGCCATCTCCCAGCGGGCGATCCCACCCCGCGACTCCACCTGGACAGGCTGGAGACAACCGCAGCCGGTAGTCCCCAGACCGATCCCACTGACGAGGCACGGGGTGGAGCACTGCGCGAGCTCAACGCCGCGTACGTGATCTACACCTCCGGTTCGACCGGGCAGCCCAAAGGCGTCGTGCTGTCGCATACCGGCGTAGCGAAACTGGTGGCCACCCAGACCGAGCGTTTCGGGATCGGGCCGCACAGCCGCATCCTGCAGTTCGCCTCTCCCAGCTTCGACGTGGCCTTCTGGGATCTTTGCTTGGCACTGCTGTCCGGGGGCCAGCTGGTGGTCGTCCCTGCCGAGCGACGCGTTCCGGGGCCGGAGCTCGTCGACTACGCCTACGCGCACGGCGTCACGTTCATGATCTTACCTCCCAGCCTGCTCGCGGCGTTCCCAACGGACTGCACACTGCCGCCGGCCACCCTGCTCGCCGGAACCGAGCGAGTCTCTCCGGAACTGGTCGCACGCTGGGGCCGTGGTAGGCGGATGTTCAACGCGTACGGCCCGACCGAGATGACCGTCAACTCGACCCTTGGCGAGAGCCATCCTGATCGGCTGCACGGAACCTCGGTCCCCATCGGCTTTCCCGACCCAATGACTACTGCCCACGTACTCGACGACAGCCTGCGGCCGGTCGGGCCGGGGGTCGCCGGAGAGCTCTACCTTGGCGGCCCTGGCCTCGCACGGGGATACCTAAACCGCCCAGACCTGACCGCCGAGCGATTCGTGGCCGACCCGTTCGGCGAGCCCGGCTCGCGGCTCTACCGCACTGGTGACCTGGTCCGCTCCGACACTGATGGCGCGTTGGACTTCCTCGGCCGAGTCGACGACCAGGTGAAGATCCGCGGCCACCGTATCGAGCCGGGCGAAATCGAATCGGTGCTGGCACGCCACGAGTCGGTCACGCACGTGACGGTCGTCGCCCGTGAGGACGAGGCCGGGGAACGGCGCCTGGTCGCCTACGTTGTCCCTGCGGTCGAGCCAGCTTCCGAGCGGGACGAAACACGCGAGCGGGAGCAGGTCGAGGAGTGGAAAGGGCTTCACGAACTGCTGTACCAGGCGTTCGATTCGAACGGCTTCGACGAAGGCTTCGCCGGCTGGAACTCCACTTACGACGGACAGCCGATCCCGCTGCGGGACATGCGCGCGTGGCGCGACGCCATCGTCGAGCGGATCCGTTGCCTTCGGCCGCGCCGGGTACTGGAGATCGGTGTTGGCAGCGGGTTGATCCTGTCCAAGGTCGCGCCCGGATGTGAGATGTACTGGGGCTTGGACGTGTCCGAGGAGGCGATCGCGCTGCTGCAACGCCGGAGCGCCGGACTCGCCGAACGCGTCGAACTCCGGGCGCAGCCGGCCCACGACCTGACCGGCCTGCCGGATGGGTTCTTCGACACGGTGATCGTCAATTCTGTGGTGCAGTACTTCCCGAGTGTCGACTACCTCATTGAAGTGCTGCGCAAAGCGGTACAACTCCTGCTACCCGGCGGGGTGGTATTCATCGGTGACGTGCGCAACCTGCGGCTGCTGCGCTGCCTGCGCGCGGCGGTGGAGCTGCACCGCATCGGCACCCCCCCGAACCCAGTCGAGCTCCCCGCCATACGGCGCGCGGTCGAGGCGGCTGTGGCATGGGAAAGTGAACTGCTGCTTGACCCGGACTTCTTTCTTGCTCTTCAACAGCTGATTCCCGACATCGGCGGGCTTGACCTGCGCATCAAGCGGGCCCGGTACCACAACGAACTCAGCCGCTACCGCTACGACGTGGTGCTACGCAAGGTGCCGGTGCCACCGTCCCCCGCGCCTGCACCCCAGCTGCACTGGGGAACAGAGATTGAAGGGCTTGGGGCGCTGTCCGAGCATCTCGCGCGGCAACGACCCGCCAGGCTGCGCATCATGGGGATACCCAACGCTCGGCTCGCCAGCGACCTCATCGCACTGCGAGAACTCGATAAGGAACCCGCGCTCGGCACAGCATTGCGCACCCGCCACGGCGGAGACCTGACCAAAGGCATGCTGGACCCGGAGGCGTTGCACGATCTCGGCGCGGAGCTTGGCTACCACGTTGTAACGACCTGGTCGGGCGAGCGCGACGACGGCGGCGTCGACGTCGAGTTCGCTGACACCCTGGCCGACGCGGAACTCGGCGAGGTGTACCGCCCGGCGCACATCGGACCTGTGGCGTCGCTAGCGAACACACCTGTCGCCTTCCGGAGCACTAGTGCGCTACTCAAGTCGCTGCGGTCGCATGCGGCGCAGTGGCTGCCCACGCATATGGTGCCTGCCGCGTTCGTCCCGCTGCCATGGTTGCCGATGCTGCCCAGCGGCAAGCTGGACCGGGCGGCGTTGCCGGCCCCCGACTTCGGCGCATCAACCACCGGGCATCGGCCCCGCAGCGTCCGGGAGAAACTGCTCTGCGAGCTGTATGCCGAGGTCCTCAGCGTATCCAGGATTGGTATCGACGACGACTTCTACGCCCTTGGCGGGGACAGCATCGTGTCCATTCAGCTGGTCATCAGGGCACGTCAAGCCGGACTGGTGATCACGCCCCGACAGGTCTTCACCCATCGCACAGTGGCCGAGCTTGCACCATTGGCCACCACCGTGGCGGAGTCGGTCGCCGAGGTACCGCAGGCCGGTATCGGCGCACTGCCGCTGACCCCGATCATGAGGTGGCTCGACGAGTGCGGCGGCCCGACCGACAGCTTCAATCAGTCGATGCTGATGGGGGTGCCCGCCGGGCTGACCAGGGACCAGCTCGCCACAGTCGTGCAGTCCGTTGCGGACAAGCATGGCGTACTGCGCTCGCGGATCATACGGGCCACCGCAGGCAATCCGGGGGTGCTGCATGTGCAGCCGCCGAGCACGGTGTCGGCCGGCTCATGGATCCGGCAGGTCGACGTGACTGGAGCAGACGACGCGCAGCTTCGCACGATGATTGATGCCGAGTCGGAGGCAGCCAGCCGCAGGCTCGCGCCCGAGGCGGGCGTGATGACCCAGATGGTGTGGTTCGACGCCGGAGCGACCCAGCCGGGACGGCTGCTGTTCATGGTGCACCACTGGGTCGTCGACGGGGTGTCCTGGCGGATCTTACTGACCGACCTCGCCGCAGCCTGGGAAACAGTCACAGCGGGACATCGGCCGGAGCTGGAACCGGCCGGGACGTCCTTCCGCCGCTGGGCGCAGTTGGTGGAAGCCGACGCACAAACCCCGGATCGGGTGGCGGAGCTGACGCTGTGGACTGAGATATTGGAGGCTCCGGACCCGGCCCTAACCGCCCGTCCGCTCGATCCCGTTGGGGACCTCACGTCGGTCCGACGCATGACGCTGCGGCTCCCAGTAGAGCGGACCGTACCACTGCTGACCATAGTGCCAGCGGCATTCCACGCTGAGGTGAACGACGTATTGCTCACTGCACTGGCACTCGCTGTAGCGGACTGGCGCCGCCACCGGGGGCTGGGTGCGGACCGGACCGTGCTGATCGCGCTGGAGAGCCATGGCCGAGAGGAGCAGATCGCCGCCGATGTGGACCTTTCGCGCACTCTCGGCTGGTTCACCAGCATCTTCCCGATACGATTGGACCCAGGCCCGATCGACATCACCGAAGCGCTCGGTGGCGGCGCTGCTGCTGGCCACGCCCTGAAACGGATCAAGGAACAGCGCCGGGCACTGCCCGACCACGGAGTGGGCTTCGGACTCCTCAGATATCTCAATCCGGAGACCGCGCCTGTGCTGGCGGCGCTTCGCGTCCCGCAGATCGGATTCACTTATCTGGGCCGGTTCGCCGCCGACCGCAATCCGGACACCCTGTGGCACGGGGTCCCCAATGTCGCTGCTCTGGCAGGCGAGCTCGACACGGGCATCCCTGTCATGCCGTATCTGCTGGACATCAACGCGTTCGGTCAGGACGTTGCAGGCCAGCCGGAGCTGTGGGTGACCTGGACCTGGCCGGTCGCCCTGCTCGACGAGGACGCCGTCGCTGACCTGGCACAAGGCTGGTTCGACGCGCTGGCCGCCCTGGTTCGCCATGTCGACCAGCCAGGAGCCGGTGGACATACACCCTCCGACCTGGCGCTTGTCTCACTGAGCCAAGCAGAGATCGACGAGTTCGAAGCTGAATGGGAGCTGTCGTGAGCCCGCAGTCCGGACTAGATGACATTCTGCCGCTGTCTCCGCTGCAGAACGGTCTGCTGTTCCACGCGCTGCTGGACGCCGAAGGGTTCGACCCTTACACCTGCCTACTGATTCTCGATCTAGAAGGCGTACCGGACACCCCCCTTGACCCAGCAGCAGTGCGCGCGGCCAGCCAGGCTTTGCTGGATCGACACGCCAACTTGCGCGCCGCCTTTCGCCAACGCAAATCTGGTGAAAGCGTGGCGCTCATTCCGCGTCATGTGAAGCTGCCCTGGCGTGAGATCGACCTCTCCGGTGTCGAACCCGCAGCACGGGACCGCGAACTCGCCCGCCTGGTGAACCAGGAGCGGAAACGGCGGTTCGATCCGACCACTCCGCCACTGCTGCGCTCGACACTGGTGCGCCTTTACCCCAACCGATATCAGCTGGTGCTCACACACCACCACATCCTGCTGGACGGCTGGTCGACCCCGGTGCTGGTTCGAGACCTCCGTGCCCTCTACGCCCACCATGCCGGCCATGTCTCACACGCAGACCTAGTCACTCTGCCGCCAGTGACCCCGTACCGGGATTACCTCCGCTGGCTGGCGACCCGGGACCGGAACAGTGCCCGAGCGGCGTGGCGGGAGGCGCTCGCCGATCTCGACGAACCGACCCTGGTGGCGCCAGTCGGTCACACTCGAATTCCACAACAACCCCGGACGCTGACCCTAACACTCTCCGCGGAGACCACCCGGCGGCTGATCGACCACGCCCGCCACGGTGGTTGGACAATCAACACGGTGCTCCAGGCCGCCTGGGCGGTCGTGCTGGGGCGGCTGACCGGGCGAGACGATGTGGTTTTCGGGACCACATTGTCGGGTCGGCCTCCGGAGCTTCCCGGCGTAGCAGACATGATCGGCCTGTTCATCAATACGGTGCCGGTACGCCTCCGATGGTCACCTGGGGAATCGGTGCGGACAGTTCTCCGCCGACTCCAGCACAAGCAGATCCAACTGCTGGACCATCAGCACCTGGGATTAGCCGAAGTGCAGCAGCTGGCTGGTCACAGTCAGCTGTTCGACACCATGATGGTATTGCAGAACTGGCCGGATTTCCCGGACGCCGACGCGGCGCACACCGGCCTCCGGCTGCGCGTACTGGACCATCAGGGAACTGCACATTACCCGGTCTCTATGACGATCTGGCCCGGAGCAGAATTCGAACTTCAGCTGAACCACCACACCGACGCGATTGACGAAAAAACCGCCGATCAGCTCATTGTCTGGTTTCTTCGGGTACTCGAGGGGATCACCGCAGACCCCGAGCGGCCTGTCCACGAACTTGAGGTGCTCACCGTGGCCGAGCGGGAGCAGCTGCTGCACGGCTGGAACGACACCACGGTGGAGGTTGCGCCCTGCACACTCACTGAACTGCTGGCCGCCCAGGCGGCGCGGACGCCGGACGCTACCGCAGTGGTGGCCGAAGGCGTGGAGCTGTGCTATGTGGAGCTGAACAGTGCGGCGAACCGGCTGGCTCGGCAGCTGATCAGTCGTGGGGTTGGCCCAGAGCAGGTGGTGGCGCTGGCGTTGCCACAGTCGGCGGAGTTGGTGGTGGCGGTGTTGGCGGTGGCCAAGGCAGGCGGCGCCTATCTGCCAGTGGACCTGGACTATCCGGCCGACCGAATCGCGTTCATGCTCGACGACGCCGCCCCCGTGACGGTGCTGACAACTACCGGAACCGCTGCGGCTCTGCCGATCGGCTATCTCGATCGGCTGCTGTTACTAGACGACCCCGCGGTGCGTGCCATGCTGGACGACTCGGACAACGCGGATCTGACCGATCTCGACCGGGGTGGGAGGCTGCGGGCGGGTAACGCCGCGTATGTCATCTACACCTCCGGGTCGACCGGGCAGCCGAAAGGCGTGGTTGTCTCTCATGCCGGGATCCCGAGCCTGGTGGTTACCGCAGTGGACCGGCTCGGAGTCGGCCCCGACAGCCGGATCCTGCAGTTCGCTTCGATCAGCTTTGACGTGGCCGTCTGGGATTTGTGCATGGCACTGGGCGCCGGAGCTACCCTGGTAGTGATCCCCGAATCCCGCCGCATCCCCGGCCCCGAACTAACCGACTACGCCCACCAGCACGGAATCACCCACATGGTCCTGCCGCCATCGCTGATGGCCGCCCTTCCCGAGGATGCCACCTTGCCGGCCGGAGCCACTCTGCTGATGGGCACCGAAACCGTCCCTCCACCTCTAGTCGCTCGCTGGTGTACCGAGCTGCGGGTCTTCGCCGCCTACGGGCTGACCGAAACCACTGTCAACTCCACCCTGTGGCGGGCCCCCCCTGGCTGGACCGGCCATACCGTGCCCATCGGACGTCCCGATCCCAATACCCGGGTCTATGTGCTGGACACTGCCCTACGGCTCACCCCAGCCGGAACAACCGGTGAGCTCTATATCACCGGTGACGGTTTGGCCCGTGGTTACCTCAACCGCCCCGCCCTCACCGCCTTTCGGTTCGTCGCTGATCCCTACGGCCCCCCCGGTAGCCGGATGTATCGCACCGGCGACCTCGTCCGCCGCCTGGATGACGGCACACTGGAGTTCCTAGGCCGGGCCGACGATCAGGTCAAGCTGCGGGGTTACCGGATCGAGCCGGGAGAGATCGAGAATGTGCTGCGGAGCCACCCCGCCGTGGCTCAGGTCGTCGTCGTGCCGCGAAGGGACCTGCAGGGGGTGCCGCAGCTGGTGGCTTACGTCGTCCCCACGCCCGGAGCCGAGTGCGATCCCGCCGCGCTGCGGGCACATTCCGCCGGGCAGCTGCCCCGACACATGGTGCCTACGGCTTTCGTACCCCTGTCGTCCTTGCCACGCTCAGTCGCAGGCAAGCTGGACCGCGCGGCGCTACCGGCACCGGATCTCGCCGGGCTGGTCTGCGACCGCGGGCCGCGCAACGCCCGCGAGGAGCTGCTCTGCGAGGTGTTCGCCGCCGTCCTCGGCCTGGAACGGATCGGCATCGATGACGACTTCTTCGCTCTCGGCGGTCATTCTCTGCTGGCGATGCGGTTGATCAGTCGCCTGAACAAGGCGCTGCGGGCCACCGCGTCGCTGCGGACCGTGTTCGATGCGCCCACCGTGGCGGCGATGGCACAGTGGCTGGCCAGGCAACAGGACTCGATCCGGCCCCAGCCGGCGCTGTCGGCAGGGCAGCGACCCGCTCAGTTGCCGCTGTCCTTCGCGCAGCAGCGGATGTGGGTGCAATACCAGGTGGAGGGACCCAGCCCGACCTACAACATCCCGATGGCCTGGCGGCTATCCGGCCCGCTGGACGTCGAGGCCCTGCGAGCCGCGGTTGGTGATCTGGTCGAGCGGCATGAGGCGCTGCGCACGCTCTTCCCTGAGCGAAACGGGTGGGCTCACCAGCAGATCCTCGATTCAGCAACCGTCGAGGTCATCATCGAGCAGGTCGAGCATCGGGTGGTGGCGGACAGGCTGAGCGAGGCCGCCCGATACGGGTTCGCGCTGGACCGGGAACCACCGCTGAAAGTGTGGGTGTTCCACACCGACCCAGCTGAATACACCGTCCTGCTCCTGGTGCACCACATTGCGACGGACGAATGGTCGGCCGGTCCCCTGACCCGTGACCTGGCTAC
The DNA here is from genome assembly GCA_050700355.1 of Pseudonocardiaceae bacterium. Lineage (GTDB taxonomy): Bacteria > Actinomycetota > Actinomycetes > Mycobacteriales > Pseudonocardiaceae. The sequence goes on along the minus strand of JBOHHE010000343.1, from coordinate 24,578 downwards.
CGCCTATGCGGCGCGAATCACCGGTACGGCACCCGGGTGGCCGCCGCTTGGGGTGCAGTACGCGGATTACGCGCTGTGGCAGCGGAAGGTACTCGACGACGAACAGGACCACGGCAGCGTCGCGACGCGGCAGCTCGCGTACTGGGTCGAGACGCTGACCGATCTGCCGGAGGAGATCGCGCTGCCCACGGATCGCCCCCGTCCGCAGAAGTCGAGCCACCACGGTGGAGTGGCGCCGTTATCGTTACCCCCGAATCTGGTGCAAGGACTGCGTGCGCTGGCTCGGGAGCACGACGTCAGCATGTTCATGCTGCTGCATGCCGCGGTCGCCGCCTTCCTGCATCGGATCGGGGCCGGCCCGGATATCGTGATCGGCAGCCCGATCGCGGGGCGTGACGATGAGCAGCTCGACGACCTGATCGGCTTGTTCCTCAATACCCTCGTGCTGCGAACCGATCTGTCCGGGCACCCGACCTTCGCCGCACTGCTGGCCCGGGTCCGGGATGGTGACCTGGCCGCGTATGACCACCAGGACGTGCCCTTCGACCGAGTGGTGGAGGTGCTCAACCCCGAGCGCTCGCTCTCCCGTCATCCGCTCTTCCAAGTCATGATCGTCTATCTGCCTGCGGGCACTGGTGGCGCCGGGCTCGACCTGCCCGGCCTGCGGGTACAGGAAACGCCGGTCGAGTTGGACCGGGCGATGTTCGATCTGTCCTTCGAGTTCGTCGAACAATCCGACACCGACGGGCTACTCGGCGGACTGGTCTACAGCGCAGACCTCTTCGACAAGGAGACGGCCGAAACCCTCGTCAGGTGGCTGATCCGCCTCCTCGAATCGATCACCACCGATTCAGGGCGGTTAGTGGGCCAGATCGAGATCCTCAGCGCCACCGGGCGTGACCAGGTGCTCGACACTTTCAACGACACCGGACGGGAAGTCGCCGAGCTGTCCTGGCCGGCGGCCTTCGAGACCCAGGTCGGCTGCACGCCCGGCGCCATCGCCGTGGTCTGTGCGGACAATCTGCTGACGTATGCCGAGCTGAACAGCCAGGCCAACAGGCTGGCCCGGCTGCTGGTGGACCGTGGGGTGCGGGCCGAGGACGTGGTCGCGGTGGCCGTCCCCCGATCGGTCGAGATGGTCGTCGCCTTACTCGGGGTGATGAAGGCAGGCGCGGCGTACCTACCGCTGGACCTCGACTATCCCGGCAAACGGGTGGCCTTCATGCTCGCCGACGCCGGCGCCCGGCTCATCATCTCGACATCTGAGCAGATAAGCGGGCACCCGAACCGGCCGAACATCGAGAACGTGTTGCTCGACGACGCTGCGGTGGCCGCCGAGCTGGCGAAACTCGACGACGGCAACCTGCAAGGGACAGCGCCAGATTGCCTCCATCACGCCGCGTACGTGATCTACACCTCCGGGTCGACCGGCCACCCCAAAGGCGTGATCGTGACCCACGAGGGGATCGGGAGCCTGATCGCCACCGCCGTGGATCGGCTCGGCGTAGATGAGCACAGCCGGGTGGCGCAGTTCGCTTCGGTCAGCTTCGACGTGGCGGTCTGGGACCTGTGCATGTCCCTGTGCGTCGGTGGCCGGGCCATCATCGTGCCTGCGCAGCGGCGTTTCGCGGACGCGGAGCTGACCGACTACCTCACCGAGCAGGGCGCCACACACATGATCCTGCCCCCCTCACTGGTCGCCGCATTGCCCACGGACTGCGAGCTGCCCGAGAAGGCGGTTCTCGTCGTGGGCACCGAGACGGTTCCGACCGCGTTGCTAACCCGCTGGGCGACCAAGATGACCGTGGTCGCCGCCTACGGTCTCACCGAGGCCACGGTGAACTCCACGCTCTGGGTCGCCGAGCCGGACTGGACCGGCCCTGTTCCGATCGGCAGGCCCGACCCAAACAGCCGCGCCTATGTGCTCGACGATGCGCTGTGCCCGGTTGGTGTCGGCGTGCCGGGAGAACTGTACGTGGGCGGGCGTGGTCTCGCGCGCGGCTATCGCGGCCGGTCGGACCTCACCGCGGAGCGCTTCGTGGCTGATCCCTTCGCCGCGCCGGGCCGGCGGATGTATCGCACAGGGGACCGAGCCCGCTGGCGCGCCGACGGCACCCTGGACTTCCTCGGGCGGGTGGATCAGCAGATCAAGATCCGCGGCTACCGAATCGAACCCGGCGAGATCCAGGCCCGGTTGATGCGGCACCCCGATGTGTGCCAGGCGGCCGTCATCGACCGCCACGACCCACCTCATCCCGCCCGCCTCATCGCCTACGTCGTCCCCAGCGCCGGGACCGAACCCGACGTTCGTGCCCTGCGCCACCATGTCGCCGCCGTTCTGCCCGACTACATGGTGCCCAGCGCCATAGTCGCGCTCCCAGCCCTCCCCCTGACCCCCAGCGGCAAACTCGACCGTACCGCCCTACCCCCACCCGACCTGACTATCCTCACCGGCAACCGGCAACCCACCACCCCCCAGGAAGCAACTCTCTGCCAACTCTTCGCCGAGGTCCTCGACATCCCCACCATCGGCATCGACGACAATTTCTTCGAATTTGGTGGCGATTCACTGTCGGCAGCGCGTGTGATTTTCCGCATCCGCAGCGCCTTCGACGTCGGTATCCCGTTACGTGAGCTCTTCGCCCGACAGACTGTGGCCGGCCTTGCCGAGATCATTACTGCCTTGCAGCGTGGAGAAAGCCCAACCCCACCTGAGCGAGGCCAAGCTCCTGCCCTTGCCGACGAGTGGAGCTCGGCCTCGTATACGGACCTCCCACCTCGATCCCGGGAGCGGGGAAATCAGATACTTCTCACCGGCCCGACCGGATTCTTCGGGGCCTTTCTACTCCGCGAGCTACTGACCCAGACCGACGGGGTGGTGGTCTGCCTCGTACGTGCCCGAAACGTGCGACACGCCTGGGAAAGGCTCCAACAGAACCTCGACAAATACGGGCTCGGTGACGCTCTCCCGCTGGAGCGGGTATCGGTCGTTGCGGGCGATCTAGCGAAGTCACGACTTGGCTTGAGCGACGACGTGTATGGGCGCTTGGCGAATGAGATCGACACCATCTGTCACAACGGCGCTCACGTAGACGCTTTGTTCCCTTACGAACAACTCAAGGCAGCCAATGTAGGCGGGACCTACCAGCTACTCCGCCTAGCGACGACCACTTCCCTCAAGGAATTTCACTTCATATCCACAGCCTCCGTTGAATGGCTCGAATCCCACGCCGAGGACATGTCAGAATCCGGATATGTCGAGAGTAAGTGGCGTGCTGAGAATGTCGTCGCCACCGCCAGATCCTACGGCGTACCCGCGTCGATTTACCGTATTCCCCGCCTCGTCGGCGACAGTCGGACCGGACGCGGCAACGATCGCGATATCATGCTCCGGACCCTGCAGTGGATCCTGCAGGTCGGAGCCGCGCCGGACATCGAACTGAGCGAGGTATGGATCTCCGTGGACGAAGCGGCGGAACTGCTCGTCTCAACCATGATCGAACCTCGGAAAGAATGGTGCTTCACCATGACGGCGGAGCAAAAGATCAGCTTGGCCGAACTACTCGAAATTATCCGTGAAGCTGACCGAAAAATCGGTATCAAACCCTTGCATGAGTGGAAGAACGACCTTTTCATGACATCTCCAGAGGAATACGAGGTGATGTCTTCAACCTTTGCGGAAGACGATAGTCCTCAGAACATTGGAGGCGTGGACAGTACAACCGCACCAAGAGACCACCCACAGTTCGACGACTTCACCCCGCTCCGCGGGCCCAGCATCGACGAAAGAACAATCCGACGCTACCTGAGCCTGAACTTGCAGATCGAGCTTGAGTGACGGTTCCTCGGTGAACCAGCACAACAAGTGCGGCTACCGCGCAGCGACCGGTTCCAGAATCTCGGTGGCGCGATCAAGCAGGCTTGCATCCACATCAAGGTCAGCGGCTACTGCATTCTCACTGACCTGATCAGGCGAGGTGGCACCGACGATCACGCTTGAGACGCTCGGCTGTCGGAGACACCACGCCAGCGCAAGCTGCGCGAGTGAGCAGCCGGCCTCTTCTGCGAGCGGAACGAGCCGCGCAACCGCGTCAAGCGTCGGTTGATTGAAGTGTTCATCCATAAACTCCACATCCGCACCAGAGGCGCGGCTGTTCTCCGGCACGTCGCTGACGGATTTGTACTTGCCAGTGAGGATGCCCATGGCAAGTGGCGTCCACGCCATGTTACCGAGACCGAGGTCCTCACAGGTAGGTAGTATCAGTTTCTCGGGAGCTCGATCCAGAAGCGAGTACTGTGGCTGGTTGCTGACCGGTTCGGTCATGCCGGAGCGGCGGCACAACGACACCGCGTGGGAGATCTGGTCCGCCGACCACTCCGAGGTACCCCAGTACAAGACCTTTCCTTTCCGGATCAAGTCGTCCATGACCTGGCAGGTCTCCTCGAGCGGTGTCTCTGGGTCGTAACGATGGCATTGATAAAGGTCGACATAGTCGACACCGAGCCGGCGGAGTGACCCATGGAGTTGCTCGCTCACATGTTTCCGTGATAAACCTCGGTCGTTGGGGCCGTCACCCATCTGAAAAAAGACCTTCGTGGCGAGCACGTAATCGGACCGCGGGAACTCCTTCAATGCTCGACCAAGGATCTCTTCAGCCCCGCCATACATGTAGACATTTGCGGTATCGAACAGGTTGATGCCGAGTTCGTACGCTCGCTGGATGCACTTCACCGCGGCATCCTCCGCGACCGACCCACCGTAGGTAAGCCACGAGCCGAGGGCCACCGTCGACACCTTGACTCCCCAGCGTCCGAGCTTGCGGTACCTCATCTGCTTCCTCTCTGTACCGGATTTCGCTATGAATGACGACGGGTGTCCGACCAGGCGTCCCAGAGAGCTGCGTAGCGACCGCCTGCGGCGACAAGTTCGGCGTGGGTGCCGGTCTCCACCACGCGGCCGCCGTCCAGCACGACGATGCGATCGGCCTTGGCGGCCTGAGTGAGGCGGTGCGCGATGATCAGACCGGTCCGTCCTTCCAGTGCCCGTGCAGCGGCGGCCTCCAGGACCCGGGCACCCGCACTGCCTGCTTCCGCGGTGGCCTCGTCCAGGATGGCGACCGGCGGATCGGCGAGGACCAGTCTGGTCAGAGCGAGCTGCTGAGCCTGGGTCACGGTCAGCCGGTGGCCGCCCTCGCCGACGACAGTGGCCAACCCGTCCGGCAGTGCCTGCGCCCATTCAAGCGCGCCGATCTGCTGGAGAGCGGCACAGAGCTCGTCGTCGGTGGCCGCCGGCCGGACCAGCCGCAAATCATCGGCGAGCGGGCCGGCGAAGACGTGTACCTCTTGAGTGATCAGCGCGACGGCCCGTCGGAGGCCGGTCGGGCCGAGGTCGTCCAGGGCGACACCACCGAGGCTGATCGAGCCGCCGCTCGGATGATGGATCCCCGCAATCAACTTGGCCAGCGTGGTCTTGCCTGCGCCGCTCGCGCCGACCAGTGCGACCCGCTCGGCCGGGCCGATGTCCACGTCGACATCCTTGAGCACGAGGTGACCAGGCAGGTAGGCGAAGTCGACACGGGCCACCTTGACCGAGCTGTCCAACGGCACTTCGGGGTACGGTAGCTCGTCACGAATCGGGAGGTCGGCGACGCCGACCAACCGGGCCAGGCTGGCTGCGGCGGCCTGAGCGTCGTCGACAAGCGCGAGTGCGACGTTGAGCGGAGTGAACAGGCCGTGGAAGTAGAGAGCGGCGGCAGTCGCAGTGCCGATCGTGGCGTAGCCCTCACGGACCAGCAGGAATCCGGCCACCAGGACAGCGGACAGACCGATGAACTCCGCGATGTTCAGCCGGCCGTAAAATCTGGTCACGAGCCGGATGCCGCGGATCACGAGGGCGACGGCAGCTTGTGAGCGGCGGGTCACCAGATTGACGTGCTCGTCCGCGATCCGGTAAGCGCGTACGGTCTGGGCTCCGCCGATCGTGTCCAGCAGCTGCTGCTGCTGCGCACCCACCGCAACCCGCTGAGTGGCGTATAGCGGGACAGCATGGCGGACATACCAACGCGCGGTGTGCAGCTGGATGGGTACGACCAGGAGCGCCACCAGTAGGAACCGCCAGTCCAGCAGCGCCATCGCCCCTAGGGTCAACACGATGATCAGCACTGAGCGGCCCAGCTCCGGCCCAGCGCGGCGTACCCCCTCGGCGATAACCCTGACGTCGCTGGTAACCCGCGAGGTGAGATCGCCGGAACCGGCTTGTTCCACTTGCTCTAGGGGCAACATCAAGGCACGCTGCACAAAGCGCTCCCGCAGCCGCGCGAGCATGCTCTCCCCGAACCGGGCAATGAGCGAGACTCCGACCGCCGACAGTGCCCCCGCGATGACCGCGACCAACGCCAGCGCGACGACCGGCGCGGTGATGGCATCCACAGGTCGGCGTTGTACGACGAGGTCGACGATATGGCCGAGCAACGGTGCGGTGAGCAGGCCCACCGCAGTTGCCGTGGCCAGGATGGCGAACCCGCCGATGGCCAGCTTCCGGTGCGGACGTAGCAGTTCACGGACCACTGCCCAGGTCCGCGCGCCGGTCGCGACGGGCAGCAGTTCCCGCTCCCGTCCCGGGGTCGCCGTTGCGGGAGTCACCGCGGTCATCTCTGTTGTCTCCTCGAGCCGTCCGGTGCCTCAGGTGAGCACTGCCGCGCGGTAGCTCTCGTGTTCACCGATGAGATCGGCGTGCCTGCCCTCGCCGGTCACGATGCCACCGTCCAGCATCACCACCCGGTCGGTCACCGCCAGCAATGCCGGGCTCGTGGTGACCATGATCGTAGTACGTCCCCGACGAACTTCCCTGATCTCGGCTGCGATCTTGACCTCGGTCACCGTGTCGATAGCCGTGGTCGGATCGTGCAGCAGCAGCACCGGTGGGTTGGTGACCAAGGCTCGTGCTAACGCGACCCGCTGACGTTGCCCCCCGGACAATGACTGGCCACGTTCGGAGATCACCGTGTCAACCCCGTGCGGCAGGCTCTGCGCCACCTCATCGACCGCGGCGGCCGACAGCGCCCGATCGACACTGGCATGCCCGGCCGCGCCGGTGACCGCCGCCGTGACGTTGTCGATCAGGCTGCCTTCGAACAGATCCGCGTCATGCGCGGCCACTAGGATCGCGGCCCGCACGTCACCGGGGTGTAGCTCCGATAGCGCCACTCCGTCCAGCTCCACCGAGCCGGCGACCGGGTCGACGTCTCGGCCAAAGCATTCCAGCAAGGCGGTCGCGGCTGCGGCTGGTGCCACCACACCCACCATTTCCCCGGCTGCGATGTCGAGATCAACCTGGTGCAGCGCGCCGTACGAGACACCGCGCAACCGGATTCGACCCAGCACAGGATCCGGCAGCCGACCGTTGCCCGACACCACCGCAGCGGATGCGACCAGTACCGAGGCGACCCGGGTCGCGGAAGCGCGAGCCTGAGCGAACTCGCCATTGACCAACGCGAATATGGTCAGCGGGGTCAGGAGGAACTGGGCCAGGCCAACGGCAGCGACCAACCCCCCGATGCTGATCTCTCCCTGCGCAGCGAGCCGACCACCGACCAGCGCAACGATAGCGATGAAGATTCCCGTCAACGCAAAGATCGTGCCATCGTGCCACGCTTGTGCGCGGGCCGCCCGCAGGGTGGCCACCAAAGAATCCTGGCTGGTGCGATGGTAACGGGACACCGCCGCGGCTTCCGCGCCAATACCTTTGAGCACCCGCAATCCGCGGACCAGATCGGCGGCCGTACCCGAGGCATATCCAGCGCGTTCCTGCTCGACTTCGGTACGCCGTTCCAGTGGTTTGCCCAGCAAGTGGGCCAATCCCAAAATCGGTGGAGTTCCCAACAACACAAGCAGGCCGAGCGGGACCGATACGTTCAGCAAGGCCACCGCGCTGACCAACAACGCGGTGAGCGCTGCGATCCCCGTCGGTAATGCGAGGTTGATGGCACCGACCCGCTTGGCGTCGTCAGTCGCAATGTTCACCATGGCCCCGGACAGCCGCCCGGCCTCCGCTCCACCATGAGGATCAAGAACGCGTTCGGTCAGCTGGATCCGGAGCTGGTGCGCCGCCTGCTCAGAGCCTCGCTCCGCGGCACGTGCGGCGAGGCGGAAGCTGAAGGACAGCACAACGAACACTGCGGCCAAGACCAGGATCCACGAGATGAGCGCACCAGGATCGCCAGTGACGACGGCACGGTCGATGATCACACCGATGAGGACCGGGACCATGGCCTCGCCCGCCTGGTGACTGGCCCCCAGCAACGAGCTGCCAGTAACGGTTCGCCACTGGCTTCCGACTGCCTGCTTCAGGACCTGAGCTCCTGATGACACTCCGGCATGCACCCATATCACCTCCGGTCTGCCGATAGTGTCGCTACCCGAAACGTACGCCGCTAACCAGATAAGCCTGTGGCTGCGGGATCGAACCATCCCTTCGGGCGATAATAGACTCCAGGATCTCCGCGCTGCGGATGGCGCTGTTGGACAGCAGTGATGAGGTGATTCCGTGAGTATGTTCTGTTCCACCCTGCAGGTAGAGCCCACAAATCCGCGGCGGGCTGGTCATCACCCGGTAGTCTCGCTCAACCCGCAGGCGGCCCCGCTCATCGCGGCAGCAGGACGCGCCCAGTTCCCCGAGTAGCGGCAATGGATCGGCCGGCCGATAACCGGTGGCATAGACCAACACGTCAGAGTCCAACACCGTCTTCTCCCCGGTGACCAACGATTCTGTGGTGGCCCGAACACAGGTCTCCGTCTCGACCACCTCGCACAGGCGGGAAACGTTGAATATCCTGAGTCGTTCAATGCCGAGCACTCGCTCTTGATAGACGCGCCGGTACAGGTCATCGATAAGGTCGTGGTCGGCAACCGAGTAGTTCGTGTTGGCGTGATAAGCCATGATCATCTGCTTCACCTCCTCCGGCGCGAGGAAGAACTCACCGACCGCCGACGGATTGAATATTTGATTGGCGAATGGGCTGTCGTCGGAAGGGCTGTAGCCGAAACGGGAGAACACAGCACACACCTCGGCCTGCGGAAAGCGCCGGTGTAGGAACGCGGTGACCTCGGCTGCGCTCTGACCTGCGCCTACCACCATGATCCGATGGAGGGTGCCGCAGCCGAGGTTCTCGATCCGATGCAGCAGGTCGTGATTGTGCCAGATTCGGCCCTTCGGGGCGATGCCAGGCGGTAAATTCGGCTCGAGTCCCATACCCAAGACCAGGTTGCGCGCTCGGTACACGACGAGATCATCGGAGCCGGGACCGGTTCGTGCCGCCACATCGAAACAGACCACTGTGCCGTCCCGCGTCACCGGTTCAACCGCAACCACCTGGTGATCATAAGCGACGAGATCGCTGATTTTCGCGGCGGCCCATTCAAAGTAGTCATGGAACTCGATGCGCAGGGGAAATAAGCCCTTGCCGTTGATGAAATCGACCAGTCTGCCTTTGTGGTGCAAGTAACACAAAAAGCTGAACTCACTGGATGGATTGCGCAGTGTCACCAGATCCTTCAGGAAAGACACCTGCATAGTAGCATCATCGATCAGCATCCCACGATGCCACCCAAAATGGGGTTGTCGTTCCAGGAAAAGCGAACTGACCGCATCCTGCGGCGAAAGTTCCCGATTATTCTCGGTGATAGCAATCGCCAGTGCTAGATTGGACGGTCCAAAACCGACTCCGATGACGTCGTAGATCGGAACCTGGTGCTCGATGTGTGCCTGATCCTCGGGAAGCGTCTGCGACATACCTGTCCCATCATGACCTCGTCGGATCGTCAAGCGCCGGTTGAGGTGTCACGCATTCGCCTTCCCGCCGCTTCACCCATCAGGGTTCAGGATCGCTAGGCTACCCTAACCTAACCAAGCGGTCCAGAGATGATCCACGCGAACCGAGGCGGGGGGTGATGGCCCTCCCAACAGGAACTGACGTGAGGTGCGGCCCGCGTCCAGGGGGGCAACACTCTTCGGTGGGACACCGACCACCTGGGAAGGTCACCCCACGATGAATTCTGCCGACCGCGAGCATGCTGTCGTCGATGCCGTCCCTACTGAGTTGTTCATCGCCGGCCGGTGGCGGCCTGCCCGCGACGGAGGAACCTTCGACGTCGAGGATCCAGCCACCGGCAAGGTACTGCGCGTCGTCGCCGATGCCACTCCGGAGGATGGGATGGCCGCGCTGGAGGCCGCAGTGGCCGTGCAAGCCACATGGGCTCAGTACCCGCCCCGGGAGCGGGGCGAGATCCTTCGGCGGGCCTATGAGCTGATGACAGCGCGCCAGGACGACCTCGCATTGCTGATGACGCTGGAAATGGGAAAGCCCCTGGCCGAGTCACGGAGTGAGATCGCCTACGGCGCGGAGTTCTTCCGTTGGTTCGCCGAAGAGGCAGTCCGGATCGAGGGAGGCTTCGCCATCGAGCCAGGCGGCTCCGGTCGGTTCCTCGTGATGCGACAGCCCGTCGGGCCGGCATTGCTGATCACTCCCTGGAACTTTCCGGTCGCGATGGGCACCCGCAAGATCGGTCCAGCGGTCGCGGCGGGCTGCACGATGGTGGTGAAACCGGCCAGCCTGACCCCGCTTTCGATGCTCGCGCTGGCCGACATTCTGCGCGAGTGCGGCCTGCCCGACGGGGTACTCAACGTGGTACCGACCGCCAGCTCCGGGCAGGTGATGGAGCCGCTGATCCGCGATGGCCGGGTGCGCAAACTGTCCTTCACCGGCTCCACAGAGGTCGGCCGGGTCCTGCTGGAGCAGTGTTCCGAACAGATTGTGCGAACCTCGATGGAACTCGGTGGCAACGCACCGTTCGTGGTCTTCCCCGACGCCGATCTCGATGCCGCGATCGAAGGAGCGATGATCGCGAAGATGCGCAACATGGGTGAAGCCTGCACCGCGGCCAACCGGTTCTACGTGCATGCCGAGGTGGCCGAGGAATTCTCCGGCCGGCTGGCCGAGCGGATGGGCTCGCTGCGGGTCGGTCGTGGCACCGAGGACGGCGTGGCGGTGGGCCCCCTGATCGAGGCCAAAGCGCGGGACAATGTGCAGCGCTTGGTGGCCGACGCGGTCTCCCGGGGTGCCCGGGTGCTGGTCGGCGGCGAGCCGGTGGACGGTCCCGGCTATTTCTATCGCCCGACCGTACTCGTCGATGTTCCGTCCGATGCCGAGATGATCCATACCGAGATCTTCGGGCCAGTCGCGCCGATCACTACCTTCACCGGCGAGGAGGAAGTGCTCACCAAATGCAACGACACCCCGTTCGGACTGGTCAGCTACGTGTATACGCGCGATCTGCACCGGGCGCTGCGGGTCTGCGAGCGGCTGGAAGCAGGCATGGTCGGGCTCAATCAGGGGCTCGTTTCCAACCCGGCCGCACCGTTCGGTGGCGTCAAACACTCCGGTCTGGGCCGCGAAGGTGGCAACGTCGGAGTCGCGGAGTTCCTCGAGATCAAGTACGTCGCCAGCGCGACGGGCTGAACTCCCACGTCGCCGCCGCTGACTCGCTGGAACGTTCTGGACCGGCCGGCTCCGGCAGATATCTCTGGGGAGGTGAAAGGGCGGCTCGACAAGCTCGGCACACTGTTCACCGACACTGTATATCGGCACTCCCGTGGGCAAGTGTTACACAAGGTCGTGGACACTATCCGCGGGTACCTCACCGACGCCGCCAGACAGGACAGGGAGCACACCGTGAGCACGCCCGCCGACCTCACCGCCATCGAGCTCATGACCGCCTACCGCGCTGGCCAACTCTCACCGATGGAGGCTACTCAGGACGTACTGGACCGCATCGAACAAATCGACGACAAAGTGCGCGCGTTCTGCCTGGTGGATGCGGACCGCGCGCTCACCGCGGCCAAGGCTTCCGAACAGCGCTGGCAGCAGGACCGACCGCAGGGCCTGGTTGACGGCGTACCTACCTCAATCAAAGACATTTTCCTGACTGCGGGATGGCCCACCTTACGTGGTTCGAAGGTGGTCGACGCGAAGCAGGAGTGGCCGGTTGACGCGCCACCGGTCGCCCGGTTGCGTGAGCACGGTGCTGTACTGATAGGCAAGACAACCACCTCCGAACTGGCGTGGAAGGGCGTTACCGACAGCCTGCTGTGCGGCGTCACGGTCAACCCGTGGGACACCAGCCGGACGCCTGGCGGCTCCAGCGGTGGCAGCGCGGCCGCGGTTGCGCTGGGGATGGGACCGCTGTCGATCGGCACCGATGGGGGCGGTTCGGTCCGTATCCCAGCCTCCTTCACCGGGACCGTGGGGCTGAAGCCGACCTTTGGCCGGGTGCCCCACTGGCCGGCAGGTCCGTTCGGCACCTTGACCCATGCTGGGCCCATGGCCCGCACCGCGGCCGACACCGCGTTACTGCTCGACGTGGTGTCCGGGCCGGATTCCCGTGACTGGGCCGCGCTGCCTCCGCTCTCAGGTTCATATTCCGGTGCGCTGGGCAACGGTGTGCTGGGACTGCGGATCGCGTTGAGCCCGACCCTGGGCTACATCGACGTCGACCCGGACGTGGCCGACGCGGTGGAGGCCGCTGCCCAGGTGTTCTGTGATCTCGGCGCCCAGGTCGAGATCGCTGACCCCGGCTTCACTGATTGCGTCGAGGCGTTCCATGTGCTCTGGTTCACTGCGGTGGCCAAGACCGTGGAACGCCTCACCCACAGCGAACGCCAGCTGCTGGAGCCCGCGCTGCAGGAAGTGATGGCGTTGGGTGAACGCTGTTCAGCCCTGGATTACCTCGCCGCGACCGCGACCAGAATGACGATGGGCACCCAGATGGGTGCCTTTCATGAACGCTATGACCTGCTACTGACCCCCACTGTTCCGATCACCGCGTTCATCGCGGGCGAAGAGGTGCCGATCGGGTGGCACTCGCCGAGGTGGACCAGCTGGAGCCCGTTCACCTATCCGTTCAGCATGACCCAGCAACCGGCTGCCAGCGTGCCCTGCGGGTGGAGCGTCACCGGGCTACCGATCGGGCTGCAGGTGATCGGGCCCCGGCACGCCGACGCCCGGGTACTCGCCGCCTGCGCGGCTTACGAACGGGTCGCGCCATGGGCCACCGAACGCCCTCCGCTGCTGCCCCGCTGAAGCGGTAACGCTTCTCACTCATGATGTCACTTTACGTAATATATCGCCCCTCTATGGCTACAGCAGTACTCGTGCTATTACTCTAAAGAGTGGTTCCGCTCACGATTAGAGGACGGTGCGATGAGTTCCATCCCGGTCGCCATGCACATGAGCGACGGCATCGTCAACGCTCCGACCTCGGCGGTGTTCGGCCTCATCGCGGCGGTTGGACTCGGTTATGCGCTGTTCCGGGCGCGTGCGGAGCTTCAGGCCGACGACGACCGCACCGCGCCCATGGCAGGTTTGGTGGCGGCCTTCATCTTCGCCGTTCAAATGATCAACTTTCCGGTGCTGCCCGGGGTCAGCGGGCACCTGCTGGGTGGGGCGCTGGCCGCCATCCTGGTAGGACCCTGGCTCGGCAGCCTCTGCGTCGGGATCGTGTTGGTGGTACAGGCGCTGCTGTTCGCCGATGGCGGCCTCACCGCCTTGGGAACCAACATCACGAACATGGCGCTGATCGGTACCTGGACAGGATTCGTGGTCGCGCTGGCTTTGCGCAGGGTGGCGCTGCGTGGCAGAGGCGGCCTGTTCGCCGTCGCCTTCATCTCCGCGTTGGTGAACACGGTCGTGGCATCCTCGGGATTCGTCCTGGAATACGCGATCGGCGGCGCCGCTGGTTCTTCGCTGAGCACCGTGGCGCTGAGCATCATCGGAGTGCACTGTCTGATCGGCATCGGTGAGGGCATCATCACCGCGCTCACCGTCGGTGCTGTCGCCTCCGCCCGCCCGGACCTCGTGTATCTACTACGGCGATTCCCCGCCCGGACCGCTGCTACCACTGTCGCCAGGAGCGTCTCATGACTCCCCCGCGCAGCCGGCGTGGTGTCACCAGGTTCTTCGTCGCTTTCGGCATCGTCGCGCTCCTGATCGCCGGGCTGCTGTCCTACTTGGCCTCAAGCCACCCCGACGGTCTCGACAGCGTTACTCAGAACGGCTGCGAAGTCACTGAAGTGGACGGTGCCGAGCAGCTTTCCGGCACATGTATCGCTCAGCACGCCCGCGATCACGATCTGGCGGACAGCCCGTTTGCCGACTACACAGTGGGCGGAGCCGATGGGCTGACCGGCCTCGCCGGGATCATCGGAGTGCTGGTGACCCTGGCTCTCGCGGGTGGTCTGTTCTGGCTGGTGCGTCCTCGCCGACGGCGTTGGGCCGACAAGGCTCCGGCCGACAAGAGCTGACCGGCGGTGGGAGTTGGTCACGCGCATGCCCTATTCCTCGCGGGCGACTCACCGGCGCACCGGCTGCCACCGCAGGTCAAGGTGCTCGCCGCTTTTCTCTTCGTGTGCTGTGTGGTCGCCACGCCGAGGGAGGCGTTCTGGGCCTTCGGCGGTTACCTTTTGGTGCTGGTCACGGTGTGGGTCGTGGCGACGATCCCGCCGGGTTGGATCGCGCGTCGGGCGCTGATCGAAGTGCCGTTCGTTGTGCTCGCCGTGCTGTTGCCCTTCGCCGAGGGCGGGCAGCGGGTACATGTCGGAGGTGTTTCGCTGTCGGTGGCTGGGCTGCTGGCCGGTTGGAACATCGTGGTGAAGGGCACTCTCGGGGTACTCACCTCGCTCACCCTCGCGGCGACCACTCCGCCGCGAGACCTGCTGCTCGGGCTGCAGCGCCTGCGGGTGCCGAGAACCTTCACCACGATCGCCACCCTGATGCTGCGTTACCTGGATGTGATCATCGGTGAAGCTCGACGGATGCGGATAGCCCGGATCTCTCGGGGGCACGACCCGCGCCTGCTCTGGCAGGCAGGTGCCACCGCGCGTGGAGTGGGCAGCCTGTTCCTCCGCTCCTACGAGCGCGGCGAACGGGTACACCTGGCCATGCTGGCGCGCGGTTGGAGCGGCGAGATGCCTCTGCTGCACGAGCAGCACACCAGCCGTTGGGAGTGGCTGTTCGGGCTGACGCCGGTGGCGGTGGCGGTGCTGCTCGCCGTCGGGGCACGGTGGTGAGCGTTGGCGCGACGCCTCCGTCGCTACGGGTGGCGGGGCTCAGCTTCGCCTACCCCGACGGCTATCCCGCGCTCGACGGCATCGACCTCACTGTGCAGGCCGGCGAACGGGTCGCGCTGCTGGGGCCCAACGGGGCGGGCAAGACGACTCTCGTGCTGCACCTCAACGGAGTGCTCCGAGCGGTCGCGGGCTCGGTGGAAGTGGGTGGGCTGCCGGTGATCAGGAAGCATCTCCGGGAGATCCGCCGTCGAGTGGGGATCGTCTTCCAGGACCCTGACGACCAGCTGTTCATGCCCACCGTCGCCGAGGACGTGGCGTTCGGCCCAGCCAACTTCGGGGTATTTGGCGCGGAACTCCAGATCCGGGTACACGATGCGCTGGCCGCCGTCGACATGGGTGAACACGCGGCACGCTCCCCCCTACATCTGTCCGGTGGTCAGCGTCGGCGCGCCGCGCTGGCCACGGTACTGGCCTGTGATCCGGAGATCCTGGTGCTCGACGAGCCGTCCGCCAACCTCGACCCGGTGGCCCGGCGCGAGCTCGCCGACGTGCTGCTGGCGCTGGACCGCACGATGTTGATGGTCACTCACGACCTGCCTTACGCCTTGCAGCTGTGCCCACGAAGCGTCGTGCTGGACAACGGCCGGGTGGTCGCCGATGGTCCGACCCGGGAGCTACTCGCGGACAGTGACCTGCTGGCCAGGCACCGGCTAGAGCTGCCGTTCGGTTTCAGCGTCGCCTGAACCGAGCGAAGGGTTCAACCCGGCGACCGGGCTCGGCACTTCCTTACGGGCGACCTCTTCGGCGGCCCGCAACGCGGCGGCGACATCCGGATCGGTGGATGTGTCGAACCACCCGGCGACGGCCTCGTCGTCCTGCTCAGGACGGCTGCTGGGGACGTACTCTCGGCTGGGCTCGAAGCGGAACACCCCGTCCTCCCCGGGCGCACCGAGCATCTTGGTGAAGCCCTCAAGCGCCTTACCGAAATCGCTGGGGACGATCCAGACCTTGTTCGCATCACCTTGCGCCATCTGCGGCAGGGTCTGTAGGTACTGATAAGCGAGCAGCTCCGGGGTGGGCCGACCGGCCTTGATCGCGGCGAAGACCTTCTCGATAGCCTTCGCCTGGCCCTGCGACTGCAAGTAGCGCGCTGCTCGCTCACCCTGCCCGCGCAGGATACGCGCCTGCCGGTCAGCTTCGGCGGTGAGGATCGCGGCCTGCTTGGCCCCCTCTGCGGTGAGGATCTGCGCCTGCTTCTGGCCCTCCGCAGTCTTGATCGCCGACTCGCGCTGACCCTCGGCATTGAGGATGGTGGCGCGCTTCTCCCGGTCGGCGCGCATCTGCTTCTCCATCGCCTCCTGAATGGACGGTGGTGGGTCGATCGCCTTGAGTTCGACCCGGCCGACCCGGATACCCCACCGTCCGGTCGCCTCGTCGAGCACACCGGAGAGCTGACCATTGATGAAGTCCCGAGAGGTCAAGGTGTCCTCCAGACTCATCCCACCCACGACGTTACGCAGCGTCGTCGTGGTCAGCTGCTCGACCGCGGCGATGTAGTTGGAGATCTCGTACACCGCGTCCTGCGGGTTGGTCACCTGGAAGTAGACGACTGTATCGATGGAGACCGTCAGGTTGTCCTTGGTGATCACCGGTTGCGGCGGGAAGGACACCACCTGCTCGCGCAGGTCGATGCGGGCCCGGATCCGGTCGATGAAAGGCACCAAAAAGTTCAGTCCTGGGGTGAAGGTGGCCCGGTAGCGGCCCAGCCGCTCGACCACTGCGGCCGTGGCCTGCGGGATCACTACCACGGCCTTGACGACCACGATGACGATCGCCAGCACGATGGAGGCAAGGACGATCAGCAGAACGAAATCCATCAGGGTTCTCCCCAGACGACAGCGGTAGCACCGGCGATGTTCATGACCGTCACGGCTTGGCCTGGCTCCAATACCTGAGTTTCATCGAAAGTACGGGCAGACCATAGCTCCCCGCGCAGCTTGACCTTTCCACCGCGCGCATCGACGGTACTGACCACCAGCGCCGTGTTACCGATCAGGGCTTCGGTGTTGGTCCGGACGAGATCACCGCCATGCAGCCTGCGCTGGAGCACCGGTCGAGCCAGCGTCACCAGAGCGATCGACATCACCGAGAACACCAGCACGTCCAGCCACAATGGCGCGCCCAATGCCGCGGGCAACGAGGCACTCAGCGCACTGACGCCGAGCATCAGCAGTACGAAATCGCCGGACAGCACCTCCGCGGCGACCAGCAGCAGCCCGGCGACGAGCCACAACACAGCAACCATGGGCCTAATACTGGCAGATGCCGATCACTTGATGTGAGGGTTTTCGGCACGATAGTGATGGGGATTTACGGCTCCACCGTGACGAAATCGATGAGGTGTTCGACCGCCGCCAGCAGGTCCGGTTCGAGGTCGCGGAAACCGCGCACCGCGCCCAGCACCCGGCGCCAGCCCTGCACCGGGTCGGCTTCCCCGGCCCGGTCCACCCAGCCCAGCACCCGGCATACGCCTTCCTTCCACGGCACCCCACGCGGCACCTCGGGCCAACCTCGGATGCCCAGCGCCGCCGGCCGCACCGCCTGCCACACATCGACATACGGGTGACCGGTGACCAGCACGTACTCCGAGCGCACCGTCGCCACCAGACGGGTCTCCTTGCTGCCGGCGATCAGATGGTCGACCAGCACCCCGAGCCGCCGTTGCGGGCCGGGGCCGAAGTCATCGACTCGCTCGGCCAGCTCGTCCACCCCGTGCAACGGCTCGACGACCACACCGTCCACCCGCAGGTCGTGCCCCCACACCCGTTCGACCAGTTCGGCGTCATGCTGCCCCTCCACCCAGATGCGGCTGGCCCGCGCGGTACGGGCCCGCAATCCGGCCACCCGCACCGACCCGGACGCCGAGCGCACCGGGGCACGAGATCCCGACGACGGACGGACCAGCGTCACCGGAGACCCGTCGATCAGAAACGCCGCGCGCCGGAGCGGAAACACCCGAGAGCGACCCTTGGCGTCCTCAAGCACCACCGTCTCGCGTTCGCAGCCGAGCACAGCACCACAGAAGCCGCTCGCGGCGTCCTCGACCACCAAACCTTTCTCGGCGCAGCGCTGGGGCACCTCCCGTTGAGTGCGGGACTGCGCCAGCACGTCCGGCCCATAACTGACGCTCCGCTGAGGATCCCTCTGGTGCATGGCCTGCGACCGTAGCGCCGACACGAGATCGGGGGATATCCGGCACGCCGCGCGTGCCGATCGTCGGCAAGCGTTCTACTCTCCTACCCCGTGCCCTGCTCCAGCGCGACCTTGACCGTGTGGGCCTCAGCGTGGCTGCACGGTGTCGCCGCCCCGGACGATGTGATCGACGCCCTGCACACCTGGGCCGAGCTCCACGAGGTGGTGGCAGCCGACGAGCTCACCGCTGAACAGCTCCAGTTACCTACCCCTGAACAGCCCCCTACCTCAGTAGTCGGGCTGCTGGCCGCAGCTCGGCGAGCCGGCGCCGGCGGTGGTCGGCTCTTGCTGCCAGTGCCCGGCGACGTCCGCGGTCTGCCTCCCGAGGGGCCATTGGGTGCGGCTGCGCTGAAGGCGGGCGAGGTCGCGATACTGACCGGCACCGAGCTGGCAGTCACCGAGCTGGCCGTGGTGCCGACTGCGGTCGGTGACACCGTACTGCGCTGGATGGTGTTCGCTCCAGGCCTCTTGCCACCTACTCCGGAGCCCGCACTGTCCGACGCCGAACACGGCCTGCGCGGCGCGGTACGCCAGGCGGCGACCACGCTGGTGGACCTCGACGTCGCCCGTCACCGGCCCGGGGTCCGCGCCGAGATCGCCGCGGCACTGGAGCACCGGGTCCGTCCACCGTGGCCGGAGGGCACGCCTGGGCGTGCATTGCGGGTGCTCCAGCAGGCTGATGAGGTGGAGGCGATCCTCGGTGCCGCCGACACCGACGAGCCGGGAGGTGCGCTGTCCGCAGCCGCGGCGGCGGCCCGTTCCGCGGCGTTGCGGCCGTTGTCAACGGCGGTACGGGAGGCGCGGCGATCCGCAGTCGGCGACGCAGTACGGGCGCTGACCGCCCGCGCCGGACGGCGCTGAGCAGGTTACCGCACTGGACGGGTACGCAGGGGCTCGCAGCACACCCGTTCACATGGCGCACCGTTGACGCCGTAACCGGCGGCCGGGATCTGTGAGCACCTGCGTGGCGGCACACCGCGCACCTGCTCGGTGATGAGTTCGACGACCATTTCGGCGAAGCGCGCATCAGTGCCCGGAGTTGCCACCCGGACGAAGCCCATGCCGAGTTCGGTAGCCCTGATTCGGGCCTCCTCGTCCAGATCCCACAGCACCTCGAGGTGATCGGAGACGAACCCGATCGGCGCGACAACTACGCCCGGCACGCCCTGGGCATGCAGTGCGTCGAGCTGGTCCAGCACGTCGGGCGCCAGCCACGGCACCTGCGGTGGCCCTGAGCGAGACTGCCACGCCAGGTCGTAACCGTCCACCCCGGCCGCCATGGCGATCAATCGGGCTGCCTCAGCCACCTGCCGGGAATACCGGTGACCACCCTCGACGGCAGTTCCCGCGGCGGCGTCGGCGGCGACTGGCACGGAGTGCGCTGTGAACACCACTCGAGCAGCGGATCCAACCTGCGCGCGAGCGGTACGCAGGGCATCGGACCAGGCCGCGATGAACAGCGGGTGGTGGAAGAAGTGCCGCAGTTTGACCAGCTCCGGGGCGCTGGAGCCGACCGAGGCACGGGCTCGGGCGATGTCTTCGTGGTACTGGCGGCAGCCGGAGTACCCGCCCCACGCCGAGGTGGCGAACACCACCGCCGCGCGGACCCCGTCGGCGGCCATCGCGGCGACGGTGTCCTCCACCATCGGGTGCCAGTTGCGGTTGCCGAAGTACACCGGCAGTTCCAGTCCAGCCGCCGTCAGTACCCGCTCGATCGACGTGATCAGATCGCGGTTGCAGCGATTGATCGGCGAAACCCCGTCGAAGTGCAGATAATGCTGCGCCACCTCGTCCATACGCTCGGGCGGCACATCCCGTCCCCGAGTGACATTCTCCAGAAACGGGCGCACTTGCTCAGGACCTTCAGGCCCGCCGAAGGAGAGCAGCAACAGCGCATCGATGTCGATCAACGCCCCGGCACCGCCGGTGTTGGTAACTCTTGAAGACCCTCTCGGCGAGAGGTGGGGGTACTTGAAGACATACCTACTAGACGCCTACCGCGTGGAAGCCACCGTCGGCCCACACCATCGAGCCCGTGGTGGCCGGCAGCCAGTCGGACAGCAACGCGCAGGCGGTGCGCGCCACCGGGGTGGGGTCGTTGATGTCCCAGCCCAGCGGGGCACGGGCGTCCCAGGCATTCTCGAATGCCTCGAAGCCGGGAATGGACTTGGCCGCCATGGTGCGCACCGGCCCGGCCGCCACCAGGTTCACCCGGATGCCCTCCGGACCTAGGTCACGGGCCAGATACCGGCACACCGACTCCAGCGCCGACTTCGCTACGCCCATCCAGTCGTATGCCGGCCAGGCTTGCCGGTTGTCGAAGTCCATCCCGACGATCGAGGCCCCATGGCCCAGCAGCGGGCGGCAGGCCATCGCCAGGGATTTGAAGGAGTAGGCCGAGACCTGGAGCGCGGTCGCCACGTCTTCCCACGGGGCATCCAGGAATCCCCCACCCAGGCACGAGGGCGGAGCAAAGGCGACGGAGTGCAACACGCCGTCCAGCCCACCCAGCTCCTCCCCCACCCGATCGGCGAGCGAGTCCAACTGGCCCTGGTTCTGGACGTCGAGTTCCAGTACCGGCGCCGGCTCGGGCAGCCGCTGGGCGATCCGCTCCACCAGGCTCAACCGGCCGTATCCGGTCAGCACCACCTGGGCGCCCTGTTCCTGTGCCACTCGCGCCACATGGAACGCGATGGACGCGTCGGTGATCACACCCGTGATCAGCAGCCGCTTCTTCTCCAATAAACCCGCCACTTGCCCCTCCTACTATTCGCCCGCACGGTCCAGCGGACCGCGGATCCTGCGAACTTGCCTGCCGACGTTCAGTGCCCCATCCCCAGCCCCCCGTCGACCGGCAGCACCGCGCCGGTGATATAGCCCGCAGCATCGGAGGCGAGGAACGTCACGGCCGCGGCGATGTCCTCGGGGGTGGCCTGCCTGCGCAGCGGGATGGAGTTCAGGATCTCCTCCCGACGCGCTTCGGGCAGCTCCGCGGTCATATCCGTGTCGACATAGCCGGGCGCGACCACATTGGCGGTGATCGACCGGGAGCCCAGCTCACGGGCGATCGACCGGGCCACGCCGATCAAACCGGCCTTGCTGGCCGCGTAGTTCGCCTGCCCGGCACCACCGGAAAGGCCCACAACCGAGGAGATGAACACCATCCGGCCCCAGCGAGCCCGCAGCATGCTCTTCGCGGCGCGCTTGGCCACCCGGTAGGAGCCGGTGAGATTGGCGTCCACCACCCGGGTGAACTGCTCCTCGGTCATCCGCAGCAACAGCGTGTCATCGGTGATCCCGGCATTGGACACGAGAACCTCGATCGGTCCGTGCGCCGCTTCCGCCTCGGCGAACGCGGCATCCACGGCTGCGCCGTCGGTGACGTCGCAGAGCACGCCGAGCAGGCCCTCCGGCGCACCGGATCCCCGATGGGTCACCGCGACCTTGTCACCCTGTTTGGCGAAGGCGAGGGCGATGGCCAGACCGATGCCACGATTACCTCCGGTGACGAGCACGGAACGGCTCACGGGTGCGCCTCCAGGTGGACGGGTTCTGCACCGACCGTACCGAATCACCACTGGGGCCCGACTCACTTGTCACCCGGAGAAACCAGGCTCAGCATCCCGGGCGCAGAGGGTTGCAGACCGTACTCCCGGTGACATGTCGCTACCGAGCTCGTCGACGGCACGGTCAGCACGAGTTATGCGCCGGTAGCAGGCGAGCTCGGCTTCGAGTGATGTTGTCGGTGCGGCGCAGTTCGTGGCCCTCGCCGGGAAGGTGAAGCCGCTGACAGCGACCCCATGCTGGCGGAGCGCGATCACGATCGCCTCGGCCTGCTCGGGGGCGACGATGTCGTCGTCGAGACCCTGGATTAACCCTGCAATGGCACATGTGCCGGGTACCGTGCGGTGCGCCGTGGATCAGGGGAACGGACGGCCCTGTGCGGCATCAGCGGTCGAAACTGCCGTTGCAGGATTGGCGACGGTCTCCCAAGGGTGCGCACGGCGTCGTAGCTGATCGACCGAGCGGCGATGGCCACCAGCCGTAAGGGATGACTGCCGTCCGGTGCCATCCGGCATCGTGCAGTTGCTCATCAAGCGAGCATTTCCGCACTGCGAGCCGCGCTTCCAGGGCCTCGCGGCGGGTCCGCTCCGTGTCGTCTTGCCCCTAATGATCCCCCATCCATCCCCCGACCACCCCGATCGGCTGCTTCATGGCAACCATGAAGGTCAAGTGGACTGTGCATGTCTTCCGACGCCACGGCCACCCAGTAGACCGCCGGCAGTACCGGCACTGGCCCCGCTTGTTGACCTTGTGTTCTTGCAGCACCACGTAAGCGGCGATCATCAAACGCCTGGTCTGCTCGGCGGTGAGCTCCCGCGACCCATGCTTGCCGTCCAGGAGACTTTTCAGTTGCTCGGCCCACAGCCGGTGCTGGGTTTCCGATGCGCTGCTCATGGCTGGTAACCACGCGCTTCTCTGGCGGCCTGCGCTATCAGGTCAATCAAGCTGTCAGCTTGCGGGGGATCAAGGATCGCTTCAGAGGTGAACGGTGAGTCGAAAGAAGTCACCCACACCTTCCCGCGATAGACCTCAACAATGATGGTGACACGGGTATCTTGCCGTCCCTTTACCACGAGCTTTCGCCGCGCCACAGATTCACCACCGTTTTTTTGCGAGCCCACGTTTAGTCGGCCGGACTGATGGCGGCTATGGAGGGCGCCACCAGTCCGACCGGCAGCGACGATGGGCAGTCGGGGCGTGCCCCACCGGCACCGTGCGCGATGATGCCGTCGCATGAAAATCAACGCAACAACGCAACCATTGCGTTATCAATCGTTGCGTTTGTCGTCGAAATTGAACACGAGGTAGACCAAGGCCACACTTATGTCTGAAAGGGTGAGGAAGGAGCGACACCGTGGCAAGTAAGAGGCACACACCGACCGTCAGGTTGCGGCGGCTGGCGGCTGAACTGCGTCGGCGGCGCCGCGCGGCCGACCTGAGCAGGGAGGAGGCCAGCACCCGGACCGGCATCAACAACGCCACGCTCTACCGCATCGAGACCGCCAGGGCACGTCCGCAGATGCGCACGTTGGAAGCTCTGCTGACCCTGTACAAAGTCGATGCTGAGCAGCGTGAATACTTGACGATCTTGTGCCGGGACGCCGCCAAGCAGGGCTGGCTCCGACCATATCATTCCGACCTGCCGGAGGAGTACACCGCCTACATCAGCTTCGAGGCCGAGGCAGCAGGCGTCCGCAACTACGAGTCGCTGTTCATCCCCGGTCTGCTCCAGACCGAGGAGTACGCCCGTGCCGTGATCCGTGGTGTTATTGTGGACGAAGCAGCCCTTCGCCGCCTGGTCGGTGGTGCGAATGTCATGCAGAACCAGCTCAGACGCTTGCTCGATTTGGTCCCAGAACCCAACGTGACGTTACAGGTCATTCCGTTCGGAGTAGGTGCACATGCTGGGATGCCGGGCGCGTTGGTTTTGATGGACTTCAGCGATCCTATGGATACCGACTTGGTTCATATCGACAGCATGGCCGGCGCTCTCTTTCTTGAGTCCGATGCCGATGTTAGCCGATACGCCACCATCTTTGACAACCTACGTGCCGTCGCCCTCAGCCCCGACGATTCGGCCACGCTGATTGCCGAGCTTGCCAGCGAATCAGCTAAGGGGGTAGAAAAGTGAACAAGACAGACCTCTCACAGGCCGTTTGGCGCACAAGTTCTAGGAGCAGCGCCAACAGCCAGTTTGTAGAGGTGGCGTTTACCGGCGATCGGGTCTCCATGCGCGACTCGAAGAACCCAGCCAGGCCAGCACTCGTCGTCAGTCAAGGCGAGTGGACGCGTTCGTCAGCGGTGTTGACAACAACGAGTTCAAGCGCCCATAAATCCGACCCCAAGAAGCCCGCCTCCACCACGCGAGACGGGCTTCGTCATCATCCTGCCTGCCACTTAAGCCGTTCGCTATTATCACAACCTTCATGCTCGCTGAACTCATCAAGGCAGATAGGTGGTAACTCGTAACCACGAAGGGCATCTACCGACAGTATCGAGACCGACGAAGACCAAGGCAACATGGTCGCTCATGTGGCGTCGCCGTGACGGTCACTCGTAGAACAGAAGCTGCCGGATCATCTCCAGGGTCGCCGCCGGACCATGATCGCTGAAAGTGTGCTGTGGCCGTGCAGTTCTGCAC
>JBOHHE010000342.1:0-19274 GCA_050700355.1 Pseudonocardiaceae bacterium | reverse complement strand
GAGTGAGGCTGACCCGGCGGTTGGCCAGGTCAAGCTGCAGGATCCGGACCGAGACGGCCGATCCGACCTGCGGTTCGGCCGACCATTCGGAGCGATGCAGCAGCCCTTCAACGCCCTCATCGAGCTTGATGAAGGCCCCGAACGGCATGATGGTGGTGACGGTTCCGTCGATCGCAGTGCGAGCGCACTGTCGGATGAGGAACGCCTGCCATGCTGATTCCGGCGCTTCAGGTTGCGGACTGGTCATGTGATTCACCTCCTTCCACCGCATGATTCGCAATGCGGCGGTGGGTGGCGGGCCCCTGGCCCGCCCGGTGATCACAACTCAGCCGGGAACCTGTCTCGCTTGCGGCGCATGGCCGACCCGGCAGTCACCAGCTGACGGTAACAGCCAACGGTCACCGCACTCAACCACGCGGGCGGAGCCACATCGTCGAGGCGCCGCCACGCTGCGGCGTTCCTCAAATTTGAGGAGGAGTCCGCTGGTCCGGGTCATCCTTGGGCGAGGAGGGCGTCGAGCTTCTCGTAGCCCTCGATCACGCCGTGCTCCATCCCACTGGCGATCATCGCGTCGCGGCCCTCCATGGTGTCGATGACCGAGAGACCATTGACCCGGGTGCGGCCGTCGCCGAGATCCTCGAACGTCATGATTTCGAGGAAGACGCCGTCGGGCACACCCTCATAAGTGAAGGTCTGCACCAGCCGCTGGTTGGGCCGCAGCTCGTGGAAGGAGCCGTAGAAGGAGAATGTCTCCTTGTCCGCGCCCCAGGTCGAGTAGCGGTAGCTGCCGCCGGTACGCGCGTCCCAGGTGTCGATCCGCATGGTGGTGTCCTTCGGACCCAGCCACTGGGCGACCAACTCCGGATCGGTCCAGGCCCGGTACACCCGGTCGGGAGGTGCGTTGAAGTCGCGGACGATGCGGATGGTGGGTAGGTGGGGATCGGCCTCGATGCGGGTCTCGTTCGTCTTGGTCGTGGTCATGATGCTGCTCCTTGCTGGTTGGGTGTTTCCTGGTCGTCGTCCATGGCCGTCAGCACGGTGTCGAGGCGGCGGAACCGCTCCTCGGCCTGCCGGCGATACCGCTCGATCCATTTGGTCATCAGGTCGAACACCTCCGCTTCGAGGTGGCAGGGCCGGCGCTGGGCGTCCCGGCTGCGGCTCACCAACCCGGCGTCCTCCAGCACCTTGAGGTGTTTGGAAATGGCCTGCACCGAGACGTCGTAGGGCTCGGCCAGCTGGCCGACCGTCGCGTCACCGACCGAGAGCCGGGCCACGATGTCGCGCCGGGTCGGATCCGCGAGGGCCGCGAACACCCGGGAGAGCGGATCGCCGGTCACCGCACACCTCCTCCTGCTGGTCGTTGACAACCGATTGGTTGCAAACGACTGTATATCCGCCCCACCTCCTTGTCAACCTTCTGGTTGAGGACAAGTGTGGCATGGTGGATCGAGGGCCTCCTCGACGTCGAGGACATGCGGCGACGCTGCGCGGCGCACGACCGAATGAGCCGGCCGTCGTCGTGCCCGTGTTCGACACCGAGCCTGACACCGGATTTGGGGTGGATCTGGGTGCTGGCTGGGCAGTACCGGGTCTGATCACTGGCCTGCGCAAGCCCGGTTGAGTGATTGCCGACATCGGATCGACGTTCAAGCTCAACAACATGCTCTTCGCGACACCGGAACGGTAGTTCCAGGCCCCATGGGTCGGTGGCTCAGGGTAGTGCGCGGGCGAGCTCGAGTACGGCGGCGACCAGGTCGTTGCCCTCTAGTAACGCGGCGTCGTTGTGGTCCGCGCCGGGCACTTCGATCGCCCGCGCCGGGCCGCCTGCGGCGGCGGCCACCGCCGCGCTCTGCTCCGGTGGCACGATCGTGTCGGCGGAGCCGTAGACAACCACTGTCGGCACCCGGACTTGGGCGATCAGCGTGCTCACCGGGAACCGGTCCCGCAGCAGCAGCCGGACCGGCAGGAGCGGGTAATGGTG
Organism: Pseudonocardiaceae bacterium; assembly: GCA_050700355.1. GTDB lineage: Bacteria > Actinomycetota > Actinomycetes > Mycobacteriales > Pseudonocardiaceae. The sequence goes on along the minus strand of JBOHHE010000342.1, from coordinate 17,293 downwards.
GGAACCCACGGCGGCCAGGCAGGTGAACGGCGAGCGCAGGACAAGTGCTCCGGGCGGCTGCTCGACAGCGAGTCGGGTCGCTACCGCCGCGCCCAGGCTCTCCCCGAAGTAGATCAGGCGTTGCGCCGGTACCCCGGCGTCGGCTAGGTAAGAGCGGGCGGCCCGCGCATCGGTGATCAGCCCCTCCTCCGAGGGGCGACCAGGATTGCCGCCGTAGCCGCGGTAGTCCAGCACCAGTACCGCGAAGCCCTTGGCGACCAGCCGACGGGCCAGCGGGGCCCGCAGCGTGCGGGAACCGGCGTTGCCCGGCATGACCAGTACGGTGATACCGCGGTCAGCGCCGGTGGGGGCGATGTGCCAGGCGCCGAGCGCCAGCCCGTCCTTGGTCCGTAGCGTGATCTCCTGCGCCCCGGGCAGTGCGCTGCCGGCGGCCGAGACGGCGGTGTCCGGAAAGTAGATCAGGCGGCGCTGCAGCAGCCACACCGCGGTGAGCAGGGCGACCACGACGACCAAGAGCACCAGCCCGGCGCGCAGCACCTTCGCTATTGTGCATCAGGAGGACCTTGATGAAGCTGGGCTTGCACTACTGGAACTACTCGACCCCGTCGGACCCGGCGCAGATCGCCTCGACGCTGACCGCCACCGCACGCATCGCCGAGCAGGCGGGTATGTCCTCGTTCACCGTGATGGATCACTACTTCCAGATGGAGGCGATGGCCTCGGTCGACGAGCCCATGCTGGAGGGCTACACCACGCTGGGCTACCTGGCCGCCACGACCGACCGGATGACCCTCGGGCTGCTGGTGACCGGGGTGATGTACCGCCACCCGGGGTTGCTGGCCAAGATCGTCACTACCCTCGACGTGCTGTCGGGCGGCCGGGCGCGGCTGGGTCTCGGCGCTTCGTGGTACGAGCGTGAGCAGCGGGGGCTGGGGGTACCGGTGGTCCCGATGGGCGAACGGTTCGAGCGGCTGGAAGAGACGCTGCGGATCTGCCGGCAGATGTGGAGCCAGGACAACGGCCCCTTCCACGGCCAGCACTACCAACTGGCCGAGACGCTGTGCGTGCCCGCGCCGATCAGCCGGCCCCATCCGCCGATCATGGTCGGCGGCGGGGGCGAAAAGAAGACGCTGCGGCTGGTGGCCCGCTACGCGGACGCCTGCAACGTGTTCGGCACCACCGCCGCCGAGGTCGCGCACAAGTTCGACGTGCTGTGCGAGCACTGCGCCGCCGAAGACCGGGACTACGCCAGTATCGAGAAGACCGTACTGGTCATGCGACCTCCGCTGGCGGACGTCGACGCTTTTCTGGCCGACGTGGCCGAGTACGCGGCGCTGGGCGTGACCGAAGTGCAAACCATGCCCGACCGCCATCCAGTTGAGTTCGCTGAGCGGCTCGCCGAGCAGCTCATACCGAGACTGTCCACCCTCGACTGACCTAAATCTGTCCTAAGTCCAACACCAGCACCGATTTATGACTCGGGGCAGGGTACGCGCAGGCTGTTCCGAAGCTCCTTCGCACCATGCCGACAATTTAGCGGGTGCTCAACAGATTCGTCTCGGTCAGCTCCACAGTGAGGGGCTTTGAAACTCCTGTCTGCAGCCAATGTTGACTGGATGGCTCGTCGTACATATCGATATATGGATTCGGTCGATAAATATAGAACTGTGACGTACGTGCAAAGAGGTCTAGGATGGGGAACCAGAATAGAACGAGCGGTCCGAGGATGGCTGCGGCGAGATAACCCGGAACTGACCAGGCAGCTAATGGGGTGACTGCCACAGTGTAGGCGAGGGGTCCGAGATAAAGTCCTGTCCAGAAAATAATCTCAGAATCAACTTTATCGTCAAAATACCCCATAAAATGTGATGTATATTCGCTGGATATATCTATGGTTAGATAGCGTCTAGCCCACGAGCCATACGAGAACAAAGAGCTTACCCTTGTGTCTAGGAAATAGATGATTCCGAATGGCGCAGCGGCCGCTGCGAGTGAAAGCAGGGGTGACAGCCAACCAATGGGAAGCAGCAGCACGCGCCAATCGAGGGACACAACGATGGCCGCTGCTGCAACAGAAAGCAACGTGCCTGCAGCCGAGAGGATCCTGCCGGGCCAGAATAGGCAGACGCTGAGCGTGCGGCGTTTGTCGGTCTCGACCCGGGCAAGGCGGCCGGCTCTCTTCGCTTCGAAGAAGCGGTTGGGCTTGAGTGGTGCAACGTCCAGGTGTTGCGCCCAAGCGAGCAGGGTCACCAAATTGCTTGTCGCGGGAAACCCATCATCGAATGGGTAGGCCTGGTGGCGGACAGAGTTGGTGAGAAATGGGCGGGTATACGGCTCCTGCTTTTCCAGTTCGTTAAGGCCATCCGGGTCCATAACTATCGTCAGCAGTCGCTCCACGATGGTTCGACACGCCTGTTGTTCTTCGATTTCTGACGCGGCCAGACACCGCCACAGCGGTTCCACCAGGCGTGGATCGTCGGGAATGCTGGCGACAATTCTGGGCACCAGCGCCGCGATCCGGGCAGCATTACTGCCCGCAAGCGATCCTAGCAAGGGAAGCATGCCGTCGACGTCTCCGCTGAACGCGGACGACACCACATCGATAGAAGCGGACAGTTGGGTTTCAAGCCTGTCAACCGCCATCTCGTGAACCGCTCGACGAGGGGACATGGTGGCAGCCGCCAGCGCCGCGACGTTCACGGGATCGGCTGTCCGCAACGATTCCAGAATAGTGGTGGCTACTTCATTGGATGCCTTCGCGCCGCCCAGGCAGTGGCCGGCCAAGGTGATGTTGCGCTTGCTGAGTTCGCGAAGAAATCCGTCTACCGACCGCTGCTCCTCCGCTGTGGCGTAGAAGAGGATGACTTGACGCCACTCCGGATCGGTGGCCCGGCGCAGTAGTGTCGTGTCACCGTCTGGAATCAGCCGCAATTCTTCGGCGGCCAGGTACTCATGGATGGATCGGTGCGCGAAGACATATCGGCCGGTTTCAGAGACATCACTGAGTAACCCGGACCGGTCGATGATCTCTTTCACGAAAGCGTGGGGATCGATCACCTCGTTGAGGTGTGAAGCCAACCCCTGGGCAAAGGTGGCGAGATCCTTGCGTTCGAAGTCGTCGAAGCCCTCCGGGCGCAGGGCCGTTTCAAGGGCGAACTCGCGCAGGAAGCGGTATTTGTCATCAACTTGGAAAACGAGCGCATTGCCGCCTGGGTCTCGTTTGAACCGTTGCCGGTCGAGCATTTCCTCGATCATGCTGCGATAAAGTTTGGCAATCGAGTTCGGGATCTCGAAGAAGTCCTTACGGGCGTAGAGCCCGACCGACATGGCGAGGATCAAGGGAACGCGGTGCAGGTCGAGCGTGCCGGACGCCCGGACCGCCTGGAAGAAGCTCTCCGGCCCACCGGGGGTCCTGAACTTGGTTCGTAGTCTGTCCAGGTAATTGAATATTTCGGAGTTTCGCAGCGGCGCCAGGGTGCAGACCTTCTTGGCGATCACTGGCGCCCACTCGTCACGCAAGCTGAGGAAGTTCTGCCGCCGGCACGTCACGATGATCCGGGCCTGATGCGTGGGCCGGTGAGGGTTTCGATCTGTCGTGAACTTGTGGACAGCTTCCAGTACGGCCGCGTAGCGGTCAGCTGTAACTTCGTCCAGACCGTCGAGCATGACCAGCGCCCGACCCTCGGTCAACGCATACCGCAAGAATTCGGTCGCATCGGGCAGCGCCATACCGGCTTCGGAGACGAGAACCTCATCGATAAGGTATTTATCCAGCCCACTGCCAAGCCGGTCCAGATCTCGCGCGAACTTGCGAAGCTGGACGAAGAAGGGGATGTCCTGGGGACGTTGGCGTAGCCACAAGGCGCGGCGCTGGACCTTCAGCACACCGACGCCATAGGCCTTGAGCAGTGTGGACTTTCCCGAGCCAGGGGCACCTTCAATAATCAGATTGCCGGGTCGGCGATCGGCGAGCACCTTCGTCGCGATGTATCGGGTCTCCTGCTCGGTATCCGCAACCTGAAACGAGAGCGAAACATAGGTACTGTTGAGGTCGAGGTTCTCGGTGTCCGCCAGGTACGGATTCTCATACTGCCCCCACTTGTCGACGAACCAGGCGGCGTAGCGCCGCTCATCACGGCCGGCGCGCAACCGCCCAGCGCGTACCCACTTTCCGAGCCGTCGGCGCAGCGGGCCAATGACCGCGACGGCGATCGGCGCTACGACGCCGGCGAGCGCCAGAACCTCACCCAAGGACCACGGGTGACGTTGTAGCCACTCCAGCATGGGCTCCCTCCTCAACGTCAAAGATCTTACGAGTATCTGACGTTAGTGAAGCCCGTTTCACCAGCCTGGCGCAGGAGGTGGTTCAGCTCCGCGAGCAACTTTCCCGGTCCCGTTCCGAACGCTGCGCCAGCGCGGCGCGTTGACGCCTTCCTCGTCGCGGCGCTGGCGCAGTGTGACTTTCGACGCGCTGCTCGCCGACCCCGAGCGTCTTCGCCCACTCGACCTGACGGTCCTCAACGACTGACGAGTCGCGCGTCGCCCACATGAGCCCAAGCGACGTCGGTTTTGCGTCAGCGAGCCTTCGTCCAGGTCTTGTAGGGCGCGAGGAGCTTCAGTCGCCAGCCCTGGTTCCACAGTTCGTCGTATTTCGACGATCGGGGCGTAGGCGTCGTCCGAGCCCTTGATGTCGACTCCGGCCGAGGCACTGACACCAGCGCCGGGCGCCTGCTCGCCGACCATCTGGTCCGGCTCGCCCACCCGGCGTGGGCCGCGCTGCGCAGGACGCGTTGAGCCGGGGGCTGGCCGCAGCCGGCGATCACGATGATGCGGCGCTCGCCGGGGCGGTGGGTGCATATCGGAGTGGCGATATCGACGTGGCGATCGCCGCGGCCGATGAGGTGTGCACGCTGATCGACGGCATGCCCGATCCGGAACTTGTCCGGCACCTGCGGGCCGCGGCCTGGCTGAGCTGGGCGGACCTGCTGTTGGGTCACTATCGGGACGTTGCCCGTCGCCAGAGCCGCGCCGTCGAGCTGGCCTGTACCAGCGGGCAGCTGCATGTGCTTCCTTTATTGCTGAACGCTCATGGCTCCGCACTGCGCTGGCTGGGACGGCTGGACGAGGCTGCCGGCAGCCTCGCCGAAGCGGCCGAGATCGCCCGATCGAGCGGAGCCACGACGCAGCTCACCTTGGCCCTGACCGGCTCCTGCCAAGTGGCCTTACTCGCCGGCGAGTAAGGCCAGACGTCTTTGCTGACCCACGCCCTGCAAGCCAGCGCAGGCGGGTGGTTCACCGCTTGGGCGGACACTGTCTTGGCCGCCGACGCGATGTTCATCAGCGTGCAGACCGTGGAGCGCCACCTCTGCCGCACCTTTGCAAACTCGATATCAGCTCACGCGCCGCCCTCGCCGCCCTTATCGCCACCCACGCCGTCACCCTTGCCGCATAACCTGGGGTGCCAGGCACCGCTATTCCGCGGCTCGACCGGTGGCTGGTGGGGGCGAGTCCGACGGGGGTCAGTCGTAGAGCCGGGGTCCGTGTGCGCCTGTGCTGCGGTGGGATCGCGGATATCGCTGATCCGGCCGTGTAGCTGGGTTGTTGCTTCGGACGATACCTGTCAGTACTATGCATTGTAGTTCTAGGGTACGGATGGGGTGAGGTCTGGTGAAGGTCGCCAAGGATCTGGTGGCTGCCTCGGCGACACCGATGGTGCTGGGCATCCTGGTCGAGGGGCAGAGCTATGGCTACGCGATCCTGCGGCGGATCAGCGAGCTATCCGGTGGGGAGTTGGACTGGACCGAGGGGCTGTTGTACCCGCTGCTGCACCGGCTTGAGCGCCTGGGTTATGTGGAGTCGAGTTGGCAGTCGGCCACGGGGCAGCGGCGGCGCAAGTACTACCGCATCACCGACACGGGCCGGGCCGAGTTGGTTGAGCAGCGCCGGCAGTGGGACACGGTCGTGGACGCGCTCAAGGAGATCTGGTTGGGCCCCGGTGATTTCAGGGTGTTGAGAGCGATTCCGCTGGAGGGTAGGCCATGACAGCGCCTGAGGGCCAGGGTGAATTGGAGGCGCAGTTCGCGCAGTGGCGTCACTACCTGCGGCGCCGCCGAGAGCTGCAGGCCTGCGACGCCGATGAGCTCGAAGACCATCTGCGCGGTTGCGTCGATGAGCTCATCGCGGTGGGTCTGCGCGCGGATGAGGCGTTTCTGGTCGCGGTCAAACGCATGGGGAGTCTGGATGAGTTGTCCCGGGAGTTCGCTCGGGAGCATTCCGAACGGTTGTGGAAGCAACTGGTGCTGACCGGTCAGACCGACAGTCCGGTGGCGGATACCCGGTCGCGGCGTGACCTGCTCGCGATGGTTCTGTGCGCGGCGGGCGCGGCGGTGTCGGTCAAGGTGCCGGAGCTGTTCGGGATGAGCCTGGTGCGGGACGGGGTGTTCTACGGGCCGAATTTCAGTTTGTTCGCGTTGCCCTGGCTGGCGGGTTTCCTGGCCTGGCGCCGTCAGGTCCGAGGTCCGCTGATCGCGATACTGGTGGCGTTGTTCGCGCTCGGTGTCGTGGGGGCCAACGCCTATCCCTTGGCTGAGACGTCGCAGTCGGTGGTCCTGACCAGCATCCACCTGCCCATCGCCCTGTGGCTGGTGGTGGGTCTGGCCTATGTGGCCGATGACTGGCGCTCGTCTCGTCGACGCATGGACTTCATCCGCTTCACCGGTGAGTGGTTCGTCTATCTGGTCCTGATCGCCCTGGGTGGTGGTGTGCTCATCGCGTTCATGTTCGGCACCTTCGAGGCCATCGGGATCGTCCCGGAGCAGTTCATCACCCAATGGCTGCTTCCCTGCGGCGTCGTGGCCGCGGTTGTCGTGGCCGGGTGGCTCGTCGAGGCCAAGCAGAGTGTCATCGAGAACATCGCCCCGGTGCTCACCCGACTGTTCACCCCACTGTTCACCGCGGTCCTGCTGGCCTTCCTCGTGGCCCTGGGCTGGACCAGCACCGGCATCAACGTGGAACGCGAAGCGCTGATCCTGTTCGACCTGCTGTTGGTCGTGGTGCTGGGATTGGTGCTCTACTCGATCTCAGCCCGCGATCCGCTGGCTCCGCCCGCCCTGTTCGACAAGCTGCAGCTCGCCCTGGTGCTCAGCGCGTTGGCCATCGATGTACTGGTGCTCCTGGAGATCACCGGGCGCATCACCGAGTACGGCACCACACCCAACAAGGCCGCCGCGCTCGGGGAGAACGTCATCCTGCTGGCCAACCTCGCCTGGTCGGCGTGGCTCCTGCTGAGGTTCGTCCGCCGCCACACCCCGTTCACGGCGCTGGAGCGTTGGCAGACCGGCTACCTACCGGTCTACGCCGCGTGGGCCTGGATCGTCGTCCTGGCCTTCCCACCACTATTCAGCTACCTCTGACCGACCAGGTCCCAACCAAGGACGCCAAATCTCGACGCCCCGCCTGCCGGTGTGACAGGTCCGCCGCAACGCCTGCGTGCCAAGCAGGCACGTTCGGCCCAGTTCATGCTCCATTGTCCGGGCCGTGTAATGCGACGGGCAGCGTGGTCAGGCCGTGCATGAGTACGCCGGGTAGCCAGGTCAGTTCCTCGGGTGGCACGGCCAGGTGTAGGTCTGGGAACCGGGCCAGCAAACTGCCCAGCGCGATCCGGCCCTCCAGCCGGGCCAGTGGCGCGCCGAGGCAGTGGTGAATGCCGTGCCCGAAGGCCAGGTGTGGGCTCTGCGTCCGGGTCACGTCGAGCACCTCCGGGTCGGGAATCCGAGAGGGATCGCGGTTGGCTGCCAGCAGCCCTGGGCTCACCATCTCACCGCCCGGGATCACCGTCCCGCCGATCTCGACCGGCTCAGTGGTCCACCGGAACGTCGCCAGTTGCAGTGGTCCGTCGAAGCGCAGCAGCTCCTCGACCGCAGCGCCCAGCCGCTCGGGTTCGGTGCGCAGCAGCGCGAGCTGATCGGGATGGGTGAGCAGGGCGTGTACCCCGTTGCCGATCAGGTTCACCGTGGTCTCGTGGCCCGCGATGAGCAGCAGGAACACCATCGAGGTCAGCTCATCCTCGGACAGCCGATCCGTCCCGTCGCGGGTCGCGATCAGCGCCGAAAGCAGGTCGTCAGCGGGGTTGCGGCGTTTGGCGGCGAGCAGCTCACGGACGTAGCCGATCATGGCGGTGGCGGCGGCGTTCCACGCCTCGGCAGGGGCCAGCGAGCCGGCCACGATGGTGGTGGACCAGCCTCGGAACTCGGCTCGTCTCTCTGAGGGCACGCCGAGCAGTTCGCAGATCACGGTGATCGGCAACGGGTAGGCGAACGTCTCGATCAGGTCGACCTCGGCCTGGTCGCCCATCTCGTCGAGCAGCTCGTCGGTGAGCTGCTGGACGCGCGGGGCGAGCTGTTCGACGCGGCGGCGGGTGAACGCCGCGGAGACCAGGTGACGCAGCCGGGTGTGGTCGGGCGGATCGAGGTGCAGCAGGTCACTGTTCATCGCCGAGTAGAGGCCGGAGGACGCTCCCGCACCGACCGGGCCGGGCCGGGCAGGCAGCACCTTGACCAGCCGTGGGTCGGCCAATGCGGCCCGAACCTCGTCGTGTCCGACGACCAGCCAGACCGATGCCCCGCTGGGCAGCGTGATGCGGTGCACCGGACCTGCCGCGGTGAGGGCGCCGTAGGTCCGGTGCCGCTCGCCGGGTGCGCTCGCGGTGAACGGGTCCAGGGGACTGTGACCGGTCATGGGATCGCCTCCAGCATGCCGTCGATGCCGGGCAGGTCGATCTGGTAGGCGATCGCGACGAACCGGTTGCCGGCGGGCAGCCGGTAGCGGGCAGCGAGGTCGAGATCCCATTTGGGCGCGCGGCGGTAACCGAGCCGTTCGTAGAGCCGGATCGCGGCGGGCATGAACTCCATGGTGTGCAGGACCAGCCTGGACGCGCCACCTTGGCCGGCCAGGCGGGCGCACTCGGCCATCAGCTCCCCGGCGATTCCAGCGCCGCGCAGATCTGGCAGCACCCCGACGGCTCGGACCCGCGCCGAGCCGTCGGGCAGCGTCGCGGTCCCGGCGCTGCCTACGGTATAGAGCCGGGCGGTGCCGACGATCCGGCCCGCGACCAGCGCCACGAGGGTGGTGGGTCCTCCGCCGCGATCCAGGTCCAGCAGATCGGTGAGGTAGATGCGGTGGACGTGCGCTGGGATGTCAGCGGTGTATTCCTGATACGCCGCCCGCAGCAGGTTGCGTACCTCGGCCCGCTCCTCGAGCGAGGCTGGGCGCACCGTTACCGCAGTGTTGGTCATATCAGATGTTGTACTACTGACGCGATCGACATTGCGTCAGTAACCGTTGCCCAGAATTCACCGCGGAATGGGGCACTGCTGGGCTTGAGACGTCGGTGATGCGGCCAGGTTCCAGGAGCGAGCCACGGCGGCGGCCTCGCGTCGGGTGCGCACCTCCAGCAACATGAGCACGTCGAGCTGGCGCTGAGTCAGCCCCGCCGGGTTGGCTCGGGTACTGGAATGGCTGCGACGCGGTATCCGGTGCACGCCGAGCCTCCGCAGCCGGCGTCGCACGATGATCGCCGCCGCAGTGGCGCCGAGGTCCTCCAGCATGTGCAGCGCCTCCAGGGTCGGTCCGATCTCGCCCGACCAGGCCAACTCCAGCGCCTGCTCATAGGGATCGCCGAGCTCCGCCCAGCCGGTGGCTGCGGACCGCCAGTTTCCCCGCAATCCGGACGCCCACGGCTCCAGGCAACCCGGGAACGCTTCGGTCAGCGCGTCGAGCCGATCGCCGATGGTGTTCTTTACGATTGATTGGGCGCTATCACGTCTGAGTTGTCGAGCTGTTCGCTGCCATATCCAGGGTGGTCACGCTCACCGTCCAGGCTTGCCGGTACTCGGGCCTCGACGATGGTGCCCCGGCCATCGGCCCGGTGGATCACCAGCTCACCACCGAGATCGGAGATCCGGTCGATCAGCAGCTGTAGCCCGAGATGTCCCTCGGCCCGGTGCTCCAGCGCGTCAGTGGGCAGTCCCACCCCGTTGTCGATCACTCGTAACACCACCTCATCGCGATCCGGTCCCGGCTCGATTTCCAGGCTGATCTGAACCGCGCTGGCTTGGGCGTGCTTGGCGATGTTGGTGAGCGCTTCCTTGGCGACCCGGTACAGCGTGGTCGCCGCCTCGGGGGCCACCGGCGGCAGCCCGACGACCTCGACTGATACCGCCACACCCTGCTTGCGCAACGGCCGGACCAGATCGTCGAGCGCGGTGGACAGCCCGGCTCCGGCGAGGTCCGGCGGATAGAGGTCGACCATGAGGTGACGCAGCGAATCCACCGCGCCCCGGACCACCACACCGACCCGGTCGGCGGTCGCGGCCTGCGCCGACGGCACGGATTTGGCGAGCGCGGCAAGCGCGTATCCGGCGCCCGCCAGGTCCTGGATCAAGCCGTCGTGCAGATCGGCCGCGAGCTGGCGCCGTTCCCGCTCCGATGCCGACAGCGCCCGCTCCAGCAGCTCGGCTCGCTCGGCCTGCTGCCGGGCCACCCGGCGGGACAGGCGGACCGCGATGGGAACCTGAACCAGCTGCAGCAACACCAACCCGCCGAGGCACAGGGGGAGGATCTGTACCAGCAGCAGCGTCGTCGCCTGCTCGACCCAGCGGTAGCTGAAGTGGGCCGCGAAGACGAACGGTGGCTGGCCGGCAAGCTGAAGCGGAACGTACACATCGATCGTGCGCTGACTCGGCCCCTCCGGTGGGGTCGGTACTCGGGCGGTGTCGTTGATGGCCGAGCTCGGCAGGCCCGTCTTGATGACGTCGGTGACCTCCTTCGGTGGGGGGAGACGCTGCCCGATCTGATCCGCTTCGCCCGCGTAGACGATCTCACCATCGGCCCGCCATACGAAAATGCCGATGAGCGAGTTACCCCCCAACCGGCCCTTCACCGCCCGGTCCAGCTCGTCTCGCCGTGCCTGGTCACCGCCCAGCGCGTCACCGAGCAATGGGCCTACCAGGTTGGCCAGGCCGGTAGCGGTGTCCTGTGCGCTGCTCGTCGCGACGGTACGGGCCACCTGGTTGACGATCAGCACGGTGCCACCTGAGATGATCGCTAACGTCAGTACCGCGCATCCGATGAAGATCAGCAGTTCGCGGCGTGGACCGCGGGGGGTGCCGACGGGTAAGTGTGGTCGCGTCTCGGTGTCCATCCGAACGTCAGTGCCCATCGGTCGGTTCGATCAGGCCGAGTTGTTGCGCCTTGACCACCGCCTCCAGCTGGGAGTTCGCCCCGAGTTTGGCCAGCAGCGACTTCACATACCCCCGGCAGGTGTTGAGGCTGATGCCCAGCACCCGGGCGATCGCCTTCGGCGCCATCCCGCGACCCAGCCAGATCAGCACATCCCGCTCCCGCTGGGTCAGGACCGGGAGGTTCGCGATCGCCGAAGGCACGGATGAGCCTCCCGCCGGGGCGTCGGCGAACGCCGAGGGCGCCACCAGCATCCCGCCGGGCTGGGCCCGGCGCAGCACGTCGAGCATCTCCGGCAGCGAGCCGTTCTTCGGCACATACGCCGACGCCCCGGCCTGGGTGGCGCGCACCACCCACTGCGGGTCGCGGTGCGCGGTGACCATCACGATGACCGAGTCGGGCACGACCTCGCGAAGCCGCCGGGTCGTGGTGAGCCCGTCCTGGCGGGGCATATCGATATCCATGACGATGATGTCGGGCATCAGGTCACAGGCCAGCGTGACGGCCTCGCGCCCGCTCGCCGCGATACCCACGCATTCCAGATCCGGCTCGACGCTGAGCGCCAGTGACAGCAGCTCGGCGAAACTGCGATGATCGTCCACCACCAGGATGCGCAGTAACCGCGCGCCGATCTCGCGTCCCTCGCAGGTACTCGCCATGACCCCTCCCGATCCCTGAGCTCTCACTCAAAGATCGCCCTGCGGTGGCGTAACGTTTCGCGGTCGTCTCAGTGAGCTTCGTGATCGGCCGATTCTAGGGTGGCGGCGAGCCATGAATTTTGGGGGTCGCGCCTGCCGGGGAGAGCACTCATCCTGACGGCGCGAGCCGACGGCTCCGCGATGAGGGAGTTGGCGAGGGAGTTCTCGGTGATCGGTATCGTCGTGATCGACGACCACGAAGCCGTGCGTCTCGGCATCGCTGAGCTGTTCGCCTGCGTCGAGGGTTGCACAGTGGTGGGCACTGCCGCGGATGGTTCCGAGGCCGCCGCGATGGTGCAGCGGTTGCGACCGGACGTAGTCCTGATGGACATCTCGATGCCCGGCATGGACGGCATCACAGCGTCGGCGGCCGTGCTCGCGGTCCAGCCCCAGGCGCGAATCCTCATCCTGTCGGGCTCGGTGGCCGGGCCATCGGTACAGGGGGCCCGCGCCGCCGGGGTGGCGGGCTATCAGCTCAAGTCCGCGGATCCGGACGAACTCATCGAAGCTGTTCGGCTGGTTGCGGCCGGGCGGGATGCCTGGTGCTCGCAGGCCGCGCAGGTGCTAAGGCACAGCTACTGAGACACCTCGCTACCACACCAGCGAGCCGATCAGGATGATCATCATGACCCAGAGGGGAAGGGCGACCGCCAGCATGATGACCAGCCCACCGATCGCCGAGCCGTCGTCGCGGTGATCCCGGGCGGCCAGCCGTTCGGCCCGATGGGCCGGACCGGTCGGTTCGCTCTTAACGGTGACGCTTTCCAGGCTCGATCGAGCCTGCGATGGCGTGGGCAGCCGAACGGCGTACATGGCGCGTTCTTCCTTACAGTCTGAGCTCTCACAACGAGGGCCGAAGGCGACCGATCATGCTCGTCGTCTGATCAGGGTGACAGCCCTGCACTCGGGGTGCGCCTCCCCCCACAATGGGGGTCCGGACAAATAGTGCTGCGAGGTCTTCCGGACTCAACGCGCTGACCTCCTGCACGCGATGATCACCTCAGGTAGTGAGCTTTATGATGCTAAAGTTCACTGATGAAAAGCTTTGTCGGGCGACACTGCGAGTTGGCGCTGCTCGATGCCGAGCTGGCGAAGGTGCGCGAGTCCGGCGTGGGACGCCTGGTGGTCATGCGCGGCAGGCGGCAGGTGGGCAAGTCGCGGCTGCTGACTGAATGGCTCGCCCGCACGGGTGCCCCGGCGGTCTACTTCACGGCCTCGCGGCGTCCCCCCCGCCGTGAAGTGGAGCTGTTCATTCGTGAGGTCGCCGGGTCCACGTTGCCCTCGGCCTCGGCGTTCGCCACGGCCCGCCCTGGCGACTGGGACGACGCGCTGGGACTCCTGGCCGCGACTCAGGACAGCGCCACACCCGGTGTGATGGTGATCGACGAGTTCCCTTACCTGGTAGGCGGCGACGCCTCGATCGAGGCCACGCTGCAGAAGCAGTGGGATCGCCGGCTCGCCGGGCTGCCGCTGTTGGTCGTCCTCGTCGGCTCCGATCTGGCGATGATGGAGTCACTGACCAGTTACGACCGCCCGCTCTACGGCAGGCCGAGCAGGGAGCTCGTCATCGAACCGCTGGGCCCGGCCGACGTGGGCGAGTTGCTCGGCCTCGCTGCTGAGGATGCCATCGATGCCCACCTCGTGGTGGGCGGCTTTCCCGGGCTGCTCGCCTCCTGGCCCCGAGGCGTCGGGTTACGCGACTTCGTCGACTCAGCCCTGGCTGATCCGACCTCGCCGCTGGTCGTCTTCGGTGAGCGCAGCATTGCCGCCGAGTTCCCCCCGCAAGCCCACCCGGGCCAGGTGCTCGAGGTGATCGGATCGGGTCGGCGCACCTTCCGGGCCATCGCAGACCGAGCCGCTGTCTCGGACGCGTCCCTGGCGAATGCCTTGACGCTGCTGGCCGCCAAGCGGGTTATCGCCGTAGAGGACCCGCTCTCCACCACCTCCACCCGCAGGCTGCGGCGCTACCACGTCGCCGACCCCTATTTGCGGTTCTGGCTGCGATTCATCGGCCCCCGCCTCGACGACATCGGCCGTGGGCGCCCCGAACTCGCGACCCGTCCACTCTGGGCAGGCTGGAGCGCCTACCGAGGCCTTGCCGTGGAGCCGCTGGTCCGAGAGGCCATCGCCAGGCTCCTCCCGGACGACCGATTCGGCGAAACCGCACGAATCGGAAGTTGGTGGAACCGCGCGCACGACACCGAGATCGATCTTGTCGGTGTTCCCGATCCGCCCGACCGCATCGCCTTCGTGGGATCGGTTAAGTGGCGGGACCGCAGTGCTTTCGACGATGCCGACGCGCGGGAGCTCGCCGCGACCGCCGCCCTCGCTGGCCTCGGCGGCGATCCGCGCCACGTCGGCGTGTCCCGGGCCGGATTCGAGACCACCCGCCTCGACGTCCAGCTCGGGCCCGACGACCTGATCGGTCCGGCGCGCATCTCCACCTGAAGGTTGGATGCGCACTACCCTCATGATCAACATCGCGAGCTCCTGATCCAGGCATATGAGGATTCCCGCGCAGGCCGGGTACGCACGCTGTCCGAACAGGACCTCGCAGCCCAGGTCGAGGACACCTGACCGGTGGTGGACTCGGGGGCGTTAGTTGTGTCGGGCGCTGCGGGTGAAGAAGGTGGTGAGTCGCTCGTCGAGCTCACGCAGGTGCGGGGAGCCGGCCTGGAGGGGCTGGATATGCCGGTGCAGGGTGCGCAGCCGCTGTGTGATCATGGTCGAGCTGACGTCGGTGGCGGAGCGCAATGCGTCTCGGCCATATTTAGCGGCCTGTTCCAGATCACGGCTGGAAAGATGGGTGATGGCGATGTGGGTTTGGACCAGTGACTGGCCGCGGGCCCGCCAGGACTCGAAACCTCGCAACGCCGTGGTACCCAGGGTGAGGGCCTGCTTGACATCGCCGATATTGCTCAGAGCAAGGCCGACGTCCGCGACAAGCGCACTTTCGGAGTAGAAGTCCAGCCATGAGGGTTCGTCGCCGGGACGTACCGACTCGTAGCGTCGCTCAGCGGCCAGTACCGCCCGGCGTGCCGCGTTGGCCTCGCCGAGCAGGGCCAGGCCGCGTGCTTCCAGTGCGTGCAGTCTCGCGGCCAGCGCCGGGATGGCTGTGCCCTGGGTGATGCTGAGCCCAGCTCTGGCGAGCGCCACCGCTTGGCGACCGTACCGCACCGTGTCCTGCTCAGCTGCGATGTTCTCGCCGATCCGGACAGTCATCCGGCTCATCGTGGCCAGCACCTCAGCTGCGTAGAGCCGGTCTCCGGCCCGCATGGCCAGGTCGAGTGCCTGGATGTAGTAGCGCTGCGCCAGCGCGTCCCGGCCCACGTCGCCCGCCATGAAACCGGCCAGCCGGGTGGCTTGGGCCACCCCGCAGAGCAGCGCCTTACCGGTCTTCTCCGAGTAGCTGCCATGCAGTAGCTGGTTGGCCTCCCGGTTCAGCAGCACCACCACCTGCTCGCGTACCCGTCCCGAGCCGAATTGCTCCCCCAGCTTGTCCAGCTGGGCGACCTGCTCGGTGAGGACCGTCACGTCGGGCATGCCTACCCGTTGACCCGCAGTCCGGGCGGTACTCTGCGCCGGGGGAACGATTAGGGCGACCACCATGGGCTCGGCGAACGCGGCCACGCTGAACACCGAGCCCAGCAACAGCTTGCGGCGGCGCATGTCCCGTCCAGAGAGCTCGACGACCGTGCGGACTGTGCCCTCCAGTGTGCCCGAGCAGGTCAACCCGTCAAATGGATCTTCCCCGGTGGGTTCGCGATCGACGAACCCACACTCGGTGATCTTCACCTCCTGCCCCAACCGCCGGGACAGCACCGCGGCCACCAGGCGCGGCACCGGCCAGCGCGGTTGGGCACCCTCCAACATCCGACGCACCGATGTCGTGGTGGTGGCCAGATACAGCCCCTCCCGGGCGCCCGCGCTGACCACTGCACGGGCCAGTCCGGCGTTACTCATCTCCGCTTCCTCCAGCAGCGCCCGCAACGCGGTGTTGCTCGCCGCTGTCCCACCCTCGCCACTCATGGTTGCTGTCTCCCCGTATCGGTCCGATCGCTGAGTGCGGTCCATCGTGGACTGACGTCAGGCGGCTTGGAAAGCCATCGCTACCGAGTGAGACCCCAGTGAGACCCCCGCCCCGCCCGTCAACCCGGGGCCGAACCGCAGCTACTGCCACCGCCGGTCTTTTCAAGATTGAAGATCTTTGTGATCCTGGGTCGGTGAGCGTAGCCGGAGCCGACCGAACCAGCTCGATGATCTTTGACGCGTAGCACTGGACAGCTGTACGTGGCCTGCGCCCTCGGCATGTGGCGGGTGCTGCGTCCGGGCCGGAGCGGCACTTGGGGTCCCTTGAGGATGAGGTCCGGGAGCTGTTGGAGTCTCGGCGGAAGTTGGACGGCTCCGCCGCGCGATGTCGAATACCTTGTCGACCATCTCTGCACTTGGTTCGCTGAGCTGTTGAGCCCGCTCGATGATCCGAAAACATCGCTTGATGAGGTTCTACTGCTTGTTCGTCGCCGCCACCCTTGCGCATCTCTACATCGCGTGGATCCATCCGTTCGGCGACAGGAACGGTCGTACCGCGCGGTTATTGGAGTGCGCGATCCTGGCGCATTCCGGTGTCGTCCCCTGGGTGTCGAGCAATCTGCTGTCCGACCATTACAACCGTACCCGAAGTCGTTACTATCAGCGGCTGGAGCGGGCGTCGCGGGAGAGGGACGTGCGTGGGTTCATCACAGTCGTCTTGAGCCTGCCCACGGGTTCCCGGGACAACCCCGACGTGACTCAACGAAGCGCTGGAGCGCTTACCGAGGCCGACTGTGCGCTAATATTCTGTACATGCAGACTCTTCCGCTGGCGCAGGTACGGGCACGGCTTTCCGAACTCGTGGACACGGTCAGCCACACCGCGGAGCGGGTGACGATCACTCGCAACGGCGTGCCCACCGCCGTCGTCCTGTCCGTGGACGACCTTGCTGCCCTGGAGGAGACTCTCGCCTGGCTCGACAGCCCGGCCGCCATTCGGCGCGCGCAGGAAGCCGACGAGGCCGTTGCCGCAGGCGATGTGACCGGACGTGACGAGATGGCCGAGATCATCGCGTCGCGATCCCGTCGCACCGCGTGACGGATCGCTACGACCTGGCTGTCGGAGCGGCCGCCCGGCGCGCGCTCGCCGAACGCCTCCCCAAACGGGTCGCGATCGCCGTCTGGGCGTTCTGTGACGGCGCGCTTCGGGAATCTCCCTACCGTGTCGGCAAGCCGCTGCGGGAACCGCTGGCAGGCCAGTACTCGGCCCGCCGGGGCGCCTATCGAGTGCGCTATCGGATCGACGACGACAAGCACCTGGTCACCGTC
>JBOHHE010000341.1:0-60512 GCA_050700355.1 Pseudonocardiaceae bacterium | reverse complement strand
GCCGAACTCACCGGTGCCCGGTTCGTCGAACTGATAGAACACCTCGGCCGAGTGATGCGCACCGGGCGGGAAGCCGGGCGGGAACTCCACAATGGGCGGTGCCTCGCCGTCGGCGAACTCATAAGCGTAGGTGGGGGTATGGGTGGCGAGCAGCCGGTTCTGCTCAGCCGTGGACAGTGCCCAGAGCCGGTCGGTTACCACGGCTGACCAGGCCAGGCTCGGGAAGTCGTAGGCCTCGAGCGGATACCGCGCCGCCACCTGATCGGCCGCTGGGCCGAAGGCGTCCCGAAGCAGCTGTGCGTACCCTTCGGCGGTGACCGGCTGGCCCGCCAGGTCATAGAACACCGCAGTGAAAAGCCGCTGCTCGTCCCGGGTGACACCAGAAATGACCGGTACGCGGTGAAACCGGCCGTTCCGCAGGGCCTGCGCCGGATCCTCCGGAAGGATGCTGGTGCCGTGGGCGTAGCGGGTGAACACCGAGTTCAGTGGCAGCAGGTCACGTGCCGGAAGTCCCCGCAGGCACGCCAGGGCTGTCGCGGGATCGGGGCAGCCCAGCTCGCCCGCCATCAACGATCCCAACTCGTCCATCTCGGGTGGGGAGATCCATACCGAGGGCACCGCGGGTGAGCCGGGCGTGATCGTGCCGGGTGGGTAATCGTGCAACGCCAGACCGCTCTGTATCGCGGCCCGGTGGAACAACCCCTGTGCACTCGGCGAGGTCAGGTGCGCGGTGGTGGCCAACGCTCCGTAGGACTCGCCGAACAGCGTCACGTTGCCCGGATCACCACCGAAGGCCGTGATATTGCGCTGCACCCAGCGCAGGGCGGCCTGCTGATCAGCAAGCCCGTAGGTGCCCGAGCCGTCCAGCCCGGGATAACCGAAGGCGCCGAAGATCCCCAGCCGGTAGTTGATCGTCACCACCATGACGTCTCCGCCGAGGGCGAGCCGACGGGGGTCGAAATAGCTGCCTGCGCCGTTGGCCCCGGTACCACCGTGGATCCACACCATGACCGGCAGCGGCTCGGCCGCGTCGGGGGCGGTGACGTTGAGGTAGAGACAGTCCTCGGTCTCGCTGGCGATATCGGCGACGTGGGATGCCATCTGCGCGCAGACGTTGCCCGGCTTGGTGGCATCTCGGAGCTGTGACCAGGACGCCACCGGCTGCGGTAGCGCCCACCGCAACTCGCCGACCGGCGGTGCGGCGAACGGAATGCCTTGAAAGAGGCGGTAACCCTCGGCCACGGTGCCGAGCACCGGGCCGGCGTCTGTGGTCACGACAGCGTCCCGACTTCTGTCGTCCCGCTGCTGCGCCGTTGTTGAACAGGCCGAGATCATGACGACACAGGCCACGGCGGCCACCAGTATCCGTTTCATCGCTGCGGCCCCTTGCCGGTCGCGAGCGCGACCAAGGTCACCAGCTCACGCTCGTAGTGGTCCAGATCCAGACCGGGATCCGCGGCCAGGGCGCGCAGCACTCCGTCCCGTAACGACATGATCGCCACGGCCATCACCTGCGAGTCGAACCGGCGGAACTCACCGGCTTGCTGACCCTCCTGTAGGAATTCCGCCAGCTTCGCCACATCGGCTTGCGCCACCCCGGCCCCGTGCAACGGGTTGCCGTCGGCGTCGCGAGCGCTCGCCATGATATCCAGCAGGGCGACCAGCTGGGGACGGTGCGTACGCATGAAGTCCACATTTGACTCCACGAAGGCACGCAGCTCCCCCGCCTTCGTCGGCTGCTCCTGCATGCGGGGCAGCACGAACGCGGTGAACGTGTTCGTCACCTCGGTGACCACCTCGCTCATCAGCTCATCCCTCCCGGCGAAGTGATAGGAGATCAACCCGGTGCTGCTCAACCCGGCCCGTTTGGCGATCCGACTGAACGACGCCCGCGCATAACCCAACTCAGCGATCGTCTCGATCGCGGCCTGCACGATCTGGGCCCGCCGCGCGGTCTCCGTGAAGGTCCGCTCCTGCTGCTCATCCGAGCTCTTCTTTGCTTGTATGAGCAAACTCTAGCACGGCCCGCTCGTCGATGTCCGGCCGGTGGCCGAAATTGTCAGTGCCGCCAGACATGATGGGGGCGTGGATGTGCTCGACCTGTTCTCTCCTGCCACCCGGGACTGGTTCGTGGGGGCATTCGTCGCGCCTACCCCCGCGCAGGAGGGCGCCTGGCGAGCGGCGGCGGCAGGCGAGCACGCACTGGTGGTCGCGCCGACCGGGTCGGGTAAGACGCTGGCCGCGTTCCTGTGGGCGCTGGATCAGCTAGCCGTCGCCGGCCCGCCGGACGAGCCGGGACGGCGGTGCCGAGTGCTCTACATCTCCCCGCTCAAGGCCTTGGCGGTGGACATCGAACGCAATCTGCGCTCGCCGCTGGCCGGCATCCGGCAGGCCGCGCAGCGGCTGGGCCTGCCTCAGCCGGATATTCAGGTGGGAATGCGCACCGGCGACACGCCGGCCGAGCAACGCCGCGCTTTCGCCCGCACACCACCCGACGTGTTGGTCACCACACCTGAATCAGTGTTCCTGCTGCTCACCTCAGCGGCGCGGGAGTCGCTGCGTGGCATCCAGACCGTGATCATCGACGAGGTGCACGCGGTAGCGGGCACCAAGCGGGGAGCACATCTGGCGCTGTCGCTGGAACGGCTCGACGCTCTGCTGCTGTCTCCTGCGGGACGCCCGCACCCGGGGAAACCGGCCCAGCGGATCGGGCTGTCCGCGACGGTCCGCCCAGTCGATGAGGTGATGGCATTCCTGGCCGGTGGCCGGGCGGTGAGCGTGGTGCAACCGGCGATCCCGAAGACCATCGAGATCTCCGTGCAAGTGCCCGTCGAGGACATGGGCGCGCTCGGCGAGACCACTGACGAGGTGGACGGATCGGCCGCCGGCGCGGCGCGACGCACCTCGATCTGGCCCGCGGTGGAGTCGCGCATCCTGGAATTGGTCACCGAGCATCGTTCGACGATCGTCTTCGCCAACTCGCGGCGGCTGGCCGAGCGGCTCACCGCCCGGCTCAACGAGCTGGCCACCGACGTCACCGAGGAACCATCGCCGCGTCCGCCCCGCATACCTGCTCAGATCATGGCTCAGTCAGAGATCGCCCTCGGTGCCGTCCAGACGATCGCCAAGGCGCACCACGGGTCGATGTCCCGGGAACAGCGAACCCTGGTGGAGGAGGAGCTCAAGTCCGGACGGCTGCCCTGCGTGGTGGCCACCTCGTCGTTGGAGCTGGGCATCGATATGGGGGCGGTGGACCTGGTGGTGCAGGTCGAGGCTCCCCCGACGGTGGCCTCGGGCCTGCAACGAGTCGGCCGGGCAGGGCATCAGGTCGGGGCGGTATCCCGGGGCGTGGTCTTTCCCAAGTTCCGCGGCGACCTGGTCTCCTGCGCGGTCATCGCCGAGCGGATGGCCTGCGGGGCGATCGAGGCACTGCGCTACCCCCGCAACCCGCTGGACGTGCTCGCCCAGCACGTTGTCGCGATGGTGGCGCTGGAGCCGTGGACCGTTGGTGATCTCGCCGCACTGGTCCGTCGCGCGGCGCCCTACGCGGCGCTGCCCGACTCGGCGCTGCACGCCGTGCTGGACATGCTCGCCGGCCGCTATCCGTCGGAGGAGTTCGGGGAGCTGCGCCCGCGGATCGTGTGGGATCGGGTGAGCGACGAGTTGCGCGGCCGCCCTGGTGCACAGCGCCTGGCGGTCACCTCCGGTGGCACCATTCCCGATCGGGGCATGTTCTTGGTGATGACCCCGGGCGGAGCGGAGGGAGCGGGCTCCCGGGTCGGGGAGCTCGACGAGGAGATGGTTTACGAGTCCCGGGTGGGCGACACCTTTCTGCTGGGCTCCAGCGCCTGGCGGATCGAGGACATCACCCGAGACCGGGTCATCGCCGTGCCCGCCCCCGGAGAGCCGGCCCGGATGCCGTTCTGGAAAGGCGACGCCCCCGGCAGGCCGCTTGAGCTCGGCAGGGCGCTGGGAGCGTTCGTTCGCGAGCTGGTCGCCACCCCGGCTGCGGCAGCCACCGAGCGCGCTCACCACGCCGGGCTGGACGAGTGGGCGACCGCCAACCTGCTGTCCTACCTGCACGAGCAACGCGAGGCGACCGGACATGTGCCCGATGACCGCACCGTGCTGATAGAGCGGTTCCGCGATGAGCTGGGCGACTGGCGGATGGTGGTGCACTCACCATTCGGCGCGCAGGTCAACGGGCCGTGGGCGCTGGCGATCGGCGCCCGGCTCCGGGAACGTCGCGGTGTGGAGGCTCAGGTGCTCAGCGCGGACGACGGAATCGTGCTGCGGCTGCCGGATGCCTTGGACGCTGAAGGGACCGAGGTGGTACCCACCGCCGAGGACGTGCTACTCGATCCCGATGAGGTGGAGCAGCTGGTGATCGCTGAGGTCGGCGGTTCCACGCTGTTCGCCTCCCGGTTCCGGGAGTGCGCCGCCCGCGCGCTCCTGCTGCCCCGGCGCGATCCCGCGCGGCGCACCCCGTTGTGGCAACAGCGTCAGCGCGCCGCGCAACTGCTGGCTGTCGCCTCAAAGTATGAGCAGTTCCCTGTGGTGCTGGAAGCGATGCGGGAGTGCCTGCAAGACGTCTATGACCTGCCCGGGCTACGGGAACTGATGTCCGACGTTCAGGCCCGCCGGGTGCGGGTGGTAGAGGTCACCACTCCGTCGCCGTCCCCGTTCGCCCGGTCGTTGTTGTTCGGCTACGTAGGAATGTTCCTCTATGAGCTCGACGCCCCGCTCGCCGAACGCCGAGCCGCGGCGCTGCGCCTGGATTCCACTCTGCTCGCCGAACTGCTGGGCTCGGAGGCGATCCGTGAGCTGCTCGATCCCGAGGCGCTCGCCGAGGTCGAGGCGCAGCTCCAGCGGATCGACCCCGACCGCCACCCCCGTGACATCGAGGGCACTGCCGACCTGTTGCGCGCGTTGGGCGACCTCACCGACGCCGAGGCGGCGCAGCGCGGGGTGGCTCCAGAGTGGCTCGCCGAGCTGGCTGCGGCCCGCCGAGCGATTTCCGTCCGGATCGCCGGACAGCTGAGGTGGATCGCGATCGAAGACGCCGGACGGGTCCGCGACGGGCTCGGCACGGCTCTGCCGGTAGGTGTTCCAGAGGCGTTCACCGAACCGGTCGCCGATCCGCTCGGTGATCTCCTGCTGCGCTTCGGGCGCACCCGAGGGCCCTTTACCGCCGCTGCCGCCGCGGCCCATTTCGGGCTCGGGGTCACGGTAGTGCGGGCGCTGCTGGACCGGATGACCGGCAGCGGAACCCTGGTCCGTGGGGAACTGCGGCCGGTGGAAGCCGGCGGAGCGGGCACCGAATACTGCCACGCCGAAGTACTGCGGCGGCTACGGCGGGCCTCGTTGGCCCGGCTGCGGGCTGAGGTGGAGCCGGTCGAGCAAACCGCACTGGGGCGTTTCCTGCCTGCCTGGCACGGAATCACGCCCCAGCATGCCGAGCGACGGTTACGCCGAGCACCGGCTCCGGACGATGTGCTCGGCGTGGTGGAGCAACTGGCGGGTGCGCCGGTGCCGGCCAGTGCCCTGGAGTCGTTGTTGCTGCCCGCCCGGCTGCCGGGTTACTTCCCCGCGCTGCTCGACGAGCTCACCACCTCCGGTGAGGTGACCTGGACCGGCTGCGGAGCGTTGGCCGGTGGCGACGGGTGGATCGTGCTGGCCCCGACCGACGTCGCCGAGCTGCTGCTGCCCGACCTGGACGAGCACCACGAGCTGACCTCACCCCAACGCGCCTTGCTGAGCGCGCTGGGCTGGACCCCGGTGGGGGGTTCACCTGCCGGCGGGGCGCTGTTCTATCGGCAACTTGCGGACCGGGCCGGCGAACACCTGCTCGCCGAGGGGGAGCAGGTACCCCATGACACCGACCTCGTGGCCGCATTGTGGGAGCTGGTGTGGGCGGGGTTGCTCACCAATGATTCACTCGCACCGCTGCGGGCTGCAGTGTCCGGACGTTCCGCCGCGCATCGGCCCCGCCGGTCCGCCGCCCCGCGCGGGCGCTACGCCCGACTCAGGGTGGGACACCCGCCCATGCCCGCACGTGCCGGTCCACCGACTGCGGCCGGTCGCTGGTCGCTGGCCCCCGCGCCCGCAGCCGATCCCACTCGGCGAACACATGCCCGGACCGAAGCGTTTCTGGAGCGCCACGGCGTACTCACCAGGGGCGCGCTGGACACCGAGCGGGTGAGCGGTGGCTTCGCCGCTGTGTACAAGGTGCTGCGGGGAATGGAGGAAGCCGGTCGGTGCCGGCGCGGCTACGTCGTCGAGGGGCTCGGCGCCGCGCAGTTCGCCATTCCGGGGGCGATCGACCGGCTACGCACCGTGGGACAACCCAGCACCGTGGGACAACCCGGCGGTGGCTGCGCCGTAGTGCTGGCCGCCGCCGATCCCGCCCAGCCCTACGGGGCGGCACTGCCATGGCCACCCACGGTCGACGACGTGCGGCACCGCCCAGGACGCAAAGCAGGTGCCCTGGTCGTCCTGGTCGATGGTGCCGCCACGTTCTATATCGAGCGCGGCGGCAGGTCGCTATTGTCCTTCACCGAGCACACTGACACCCTGCGCACCGCAGTGGGTGCCCTCGCCACCGCAGTTCAGCAGGGCTCACTGGGTTCCTTGTCCATCCAGCGCACTGACGGCGAGGCGGCACTGGGGTCAGCCCTGGCCGAGCTGCTGCGGGAGGCCGGCTTCCGGGCCACGCCCCGGGGGCTGCGGCTTCGCGCCTGACGTTGCGAAGCCCTGAAACTGGAGGTCACTGAGACTGGAGGTCACTGCGTGGCCGGCCGCAACAGCGTCCAGAGCCGGCCCACGGCATCCTGATCACCGGAGATGCGGACCGATTGGTCGGGCCTGCGTCCCCACGACCAGAGGTACACCTCGGTGGGATCTCCACTGACCATGGCGTTGGCTGAACGAGCCTCGGCCTCGTCCACTCGCCGAGCGGTGCATCGTCCCGGCTCGAAGACTGCCAGCCAGTGTCGGTCATCGGCGGACAACGCGACTGCCCCATCCTGTGGCGAGGACATCTTCAGCTCACTCAGGCGATGGTCGAACCACAGGAACAACAACTCGTCGATACCGTCCAGCGCCACCTCCCTAGCGATCGGGTCCGCCTCCCCGCTCACGGCGGCTTGGACATCGACCCGGTGCACGGTGGTCTCGTGCGTCATCCGGCGCCGCCAGAAGCCGTGCGTCCGGTCGGCGGGCCACCAGGTATCGCAGAATTCGGTCGGGTCATGCCTGCCCAGCTCGGCGAGTAGCTCGTCGAGGCCGGTCCGGACGAAACCGACCAGATCATCGTCCAGCGGTGACCGTTGCCACTGCTCCGGTCGCCGGCCATCTCTGATCCACAACCGGGTCACGCGGTGAACACTGCCCACGTGCCGCAGCGTCTCGGCCAGGGTGAAACCGGGGCAACCCGGTACCGTCGCCTGCCCGGCATGCGGCAGCGCTGCGGCTGCCGTACCGAGCATCAGCTCACCCTCGATCCCGATGACCTCGAGCATCCGGCCGTAATCGATGATCGGTTTCGGAGCTGTCATCTCGAAGTCCCGGATACCGCGCGTTCCACAAGGCTGAGGAACTCGCCGGCCTGCCGCACCAGGTCGTCGGCATCACGCGTGGTCACGAGCCGATGGACGCCGGCCTCGGCGGCTGCCCGGGTGGCGGAGGTGGCGGTGAAGAACGCCGACCACTCCGCGAATTCCGGTGCCACCGCGGACAGTAGGACCCATGCGCTGGTCGGCCGAGTCCGGCGCCGTGGTCGAGCCCGCGCGGCGAGTACTGCGGACGCCGCCCGCAGTGCCGCCACGTGCGCTTGGGAGTAACGATCGACGGGATGTGCAGCGCACTCCGCAGCGAGCAACAACTGCCGGGCCTGTTCCATCAACGCACGCACAGCTGGGTCAGCCGGGCCGTCCCATCGGTTGGACGGAACAGCAGGTGGGATGAGCGGGGCGGCAGCGGACACATCGGCCTCCTCTGGTGGCCATGAACTACGACCCGGTCTGCCCCGTCGGGAGGAAGCCGGCGGAGCCTGGTGGCGGCGCGCTTCCTCGCCCCGCCACATATCGAACATATGTTCGATATGTGTTCTAGCGTACCCTGTTCGTGGTCGGCCCCGTCAAGTCCAGCTTCGTGGGATGTCAGCGGGAGCGTTTCCGGCGTGGTCTGATGGGACATGCGCAGTCCGCCGACGGCATCCCGGCCATCGGCGCATCGCCCGATTCCGGAGATTCGCTGTGACAGCCATGGTCGCCCGCGAACCGGCCCGTGTGGCCGAGCTGACAGCCACGCAGTTAAGACCACAGATCGATGAAGCGCTGCGGATCTACGTCACGGCGATGGGCTACCCCCCCGCCACCGTGCGGCAACGAGCGCCGATGTGGCTGGAGCACATGCTGCGCAAGGGCTGGCGTTGCGTGGGTGCCTTCGATGACGACATCCTGGTCGGCATCGCCTACGGCTACCGAGGGGCTCGCGGTCAGTGGTGGCACGACGAGGTGCACCGCGGGCTGAAGATCGCTGATCCCGCCGCCGCGCAGCTGTTGCTGGCGGACTACTTCGAACTCACCGAGCTGCATGTGCACCCCGACGCACAGGGGAAAGGCGTCGGGGAGGCCCTGCTCACCGAGCTGCTGTCCAGAGTCGATGCTCCGCGCGTGCTGCTATCCACCCCCGAGGGCCCGACCCGAGCCTGGCGCCTTTACCGTCGGATCGGCTTCACCGATCTGCTGCGCTACTACCGCTTCGCCGGCGACTCCAGACCGTTCGCCGTACTGGGCCGCCCCCTCCCCCTGTAACCCCGGGTTGATAGTGCTTGAAGGGGCTAGCTCCTATAGGACAGCGAGACGTTCGGCAAGGGTGTCCAGGCCCATCGAGCCGAGTTCCAGTGCGCTGCGGTGGAAGTGCATGAGGTCGAACCGGGAGCCCCAGCGCCGTTGTGCGTCGCTCCGCGCCGCCAGCCAGAGGCGCTCGCCGAGTTTGTACGAGGGTGCCTGCCCCGGCCAGCCCAGATAGCGGTCGATCTCGTCGCGGACCTGCGCCCGATCGGTGATCGTGCGGGTGCGCAGAAACTCCAATCCGAGCTCCGGGGTCCACCGCTGTCCCTCGTGAAAAGCGGTGCCGAAAGGAATCGGAAGCTCGAGGTGCATCCCGATATCCACCACAACCCGGGCCGCCCGGAACAGCTGGGCGTCGAGCATGCCGAGCAGGTTACCGTCGTCGGCAAGAAAGCCCAGCTCGCGCATCAACCGTTCGGCGTAAAGCGCCCAACCCTCACCATGCCCGGATACCCAGCACATCAAACGCTGGTAATCGTTGAGCCGATCGGCGACGTGTACCGCAGTGCCGACCTGCAGGTGGTGACCAGGTACCCCCTCGTGGTAGACGGTGGTCACCTCCCGCCAGGTGGAGAACTGGTCGCGGTCAGGCGGCGACCACCACATCCGTCCTGGACGGGAGAAGTCCTCGGAAGGACCGGTGTAGTACGCCGCGACGTCAACGCCCGGCGGAGCGATGCGGCACTCCAGGCGCATCAGCGGTTCCGGAATGTCGAAGTGTGAGCCGCCCAGCTCGGCCAGGGCCCGATCCGCGAGATCCTGTATCCAGCGTTGCAGCCCTCCCTGGCCGGCTACCTGGTAGCGGGGGTCGGCGTCCAGCGCGGCAGCGGCCTCAGCGGGCGTGGCGCCGGGCAGAATCCGGTCCGCCACCTCATGCATTTCGGTCTCGATACGGGTGAATTCCGTCCATCCCCACTCGTAGACCTCCATGAGATCCACCCGCGCCCCGAGGAAGTACCGGGACCAGAGCTGATAACGGTCCCGGCCCACCGCGTCCCGTTCCCGCGCCCGTGGCGCGAGCTCCTCGCGGAGAAACCGGGCAGTCTCGGCGTAGCCGGCGGTGGCGGCCGCGGCCGCCACACGCAGATCGTTACTCAACGCCGAGGTGACACCCTGTGCCTCCTCCGCCCCGGCGACGAGAGTGCCGAAGAACGACGTCCTATCGTTTCCGCCTACCCAGGTGTCGCACTGTTGGATCACCCGCAGTACCTGCCGCACCGCTGCGGCGTTGCCGGCATCGGCGGCGGCCAGCAGCGAGGCCCGCAGCCCGTGGAGCGCGTCCGGCACCCGGGACATCCGACAGGCGATCACCTCCCAGTCCTGCGCGGTGTCGGTCGGCATCAGGTCGAATACCGCACGAATTTCCTGTACCGGACTGGCCAGTACGTTCAGCGCCGCCATATCCAGTCCGGCCTCATGGATCTCCAGATCCAGCCCGATCCGCTCCTCGAACACCGCCGCAGCGACCACCTCGTCGACGCCGTGCGGCTGCGCCACCTGCACGTCCCGCAGCGCCCGACGAGCCAGCGCCGCCCTGGCAGCGTAACCGTCCGGCGAATAGTCGGTCAGCTCATCGTCGTACCCAGCGATTCCCAGGTAGGTGGCCTCCACAGGATGAGCGGCCGCGTGGTCCCGCACGAAGCCGTTACAGAGCTGATGCACAGGCCCCGACCTGTTTGCGGTCATATCGCCACCTGCGCGGGAAGAAGTACGTCGGCGGTCACATTCAGGCACGGTACTCGACCTGCCCGCCGAGTACCGTGCCCCCTGTGAACGGCGTGCGGCATGGTGCGTGACAGACCACGGCGCGAGATCGATGAGCTGGCTCGCGATCGGTTTCGGGGGTGCTGGCGTAACCACGCAGCTCTACTATCCGCTGACCGACGGCGCGGCGCGCGCGGCCGTCACGGTGGCAGCGGTGTTGCTGCTCGCCGGTGCCTGCGTCACCCATGCCGCAGCCACGCGCGGCGCCGCGTGGGCAGCTGGGCTGGTGCTGATCACCACTGGTGGTGGGCTGCTCGCGGAGTTCGCGGGAACCACCACGGGCGTCCCGTTCGGTGCTTACGCGTACACCACCGACGGCGCGCTGGGCCCCGAACTGGGATCGATCCCGGTGCTGATCGGCCCGGCGTGGACGTTCGGAGCCTATCCGGCGTGGTGCGCCGCTCAGGCGCTGACCGGAGGAGGCAAGGGGGCGGCCACGATTCTGGTCGCAGCCTGGGGTCTGGCCAGCTGGGATCTCTACCTGGACCCGCAGATGGTTGCCGATGGCCGGTGGGTGTGGATCAAACCCGGTCCGACGCTACCGGGCGTACCCGATGTACCGCTGACCAACTACGCGGGCTGGCTGCTGGTGGCACTGCTGCTCTGTGGCGCGTTGCAGGTGCTCTGTGGCGCGTTGCAGGGGCTGGACCGGGCGCTGGGCGCTCCCCGGCCAGCGCCGGACGGCCTGCCCTTGACGCTGTTCTGCTGGGCGTGGCTGGGCAGCGCCGTCGCGCATGGGACGTTCTTGGGCCTGCTCGCCTCGGCCGGCTACGGATTCCTCGGCATGGGCCTGGTCGGAGTGCCGCTGCTGTACAGACTGCTCAGCGACCGGCGGTCAAGCGGGTAGGCAGCAGATCGAGCCGGGCCAGTACCTCGCGGGTGGAGCGGGAGCGGTTGAGGGTGTAGAAGTGCAATCCCGGCGCGCCTTCGGTGAGCAACCGGTTGCACAGCTCGCTGGCAATCTCCACGCCGACCTCACGTACCGCAGCGGGATCGTCACCGACCGCGTTCACCCGGTCGAGCACCGTGTCGGGAATCGCGCAGCCGGACAGTTGCGCCATCCGTTGGATCCCCTGCACGGTGGTGATCGGCATCACCCCGGCCAAGATCGGCGCGGCCGCCACGTCGGCGCCTTCAGCGGCCACCCGATCCCGCAGCCGCAGGTAGTCCTCGGCGCGGAAGAACATCTGGGTGATCGCGAACCGGGCGCCTGCCCGCAGCTTGGCGACCAGATATCGGATGTCGGTGTCCAGGTCCGCGGATCGGGGATGGCACTCGGGGAAGGCTGCCACCCCCACACAGAAGTCCCCCAGTGACCGGACCAGCCGGACCAGATCCGCCGCGTAGTGCAGCCCCTGCGGGTGCGCGACCCACTCCCCGAGCGGATCACCGGGCGGGTCCCCACGCAGCGCCAGTACGTTGGAAATTCCGGCGGCGGCATAGCTGCCGATCACGTGCCGCAGCTCGGCCACGGAGTGGTTCACCGCGGTGAGATGCGCCATCGGGACCAAGGTGGTCTCCTGCGCGATCCGCCCGGTGATCCGCACCGTGCGGTCCCGGCTGGATCCCCCGGCGCCGTAGGTCACCGAGAGAAACGCCGGGTCCAGGGGTTCCAGCTCACGTACCGCTTGCCAGAGCTGACGCTCCCCGGCGTCGTCGCGGGGTGGGAAGAACTCCACAGAGAACACCGGGCGGTCACCGCCGACCCGGTCAATGACGGCCAACATACCCGCAGCCTAGGTGATCTGATGGGCAACGCGGAAAGAGCACGCCGTTGGGGCTGTGATCGACATCTCCGGTCTGTGGATGAGGAGCGAGCACTTCCTCGGCGCACCCACCCGCAGGCCACAACCTGGTCACCCACGGGTGGGGGCGAGTTCGAACGATTCCTTTCAACTCGGCTGGTCACTCGATACTGCGATGAATGACAGCGTGTAACCGGCCGGACTTATCCCCCCGCCACTCGCCTTGTGATCCACCGTACGAATCACTGTGCCAACGATGGTGGGCTGTTGTCCTTTGCCATTCGGCCAGATCGGCGCCAGGTAACCGACATAGTCATATATCCATCCGGCCGTCCACGTATCCTCGACACCAGTCCCGCGAAACCGAATGGTAGGCGGGTCACTGGGCTCCACAGTGCCGGAAATGGTTAGATAAAGATCCCCAAATGATAGCCGGCCCGTTATTTCCCTGGCATCTGCATACAACTCGGAGGATGTATCACCTACCTCTAATTTCAGACCCCCCCTGGCAAGTAGGACGTCATCCGCCTCCGCTTCGAGTTCTGTATTGTTCACAAAGCTTCGATAAATCCAGCTCCCGGCAAAATTCTCAACTTCAGTCATATAAATAACTTTCAGATGAGTGGCGGATAATCAAGTGGGTAAAACAAGATTCAGAGACTCCGGCAGCGGATTTTAATTTCCCTGACTGCCCAGTTGTCGTGCTTATCGATCGTCGCCGAGATGCCGCCGGCCAGCGACCGGTCGAAGGGGTAACCCATAGGCCGTTTGTCCGGATATTCCTGGTCCTGCAAGCCACAGTAGCTCATCGAGGTGCACTCCTGGCTGGTATCAGGCATAACCAGATCATTGCGCGACACCATCACCAGAAGTCGGCAGGACAAGCCGTCCTTCGTGCCTCGGGGCAAAAGCAGGTTGTATGGCCATCCGCAATCACACCACGTTGCTACGGGTGTCCGCGGCTCGGTCTTTTCAAGTTCTGCGTGTCCGAGCGCGGGCTTACGGATCACCGCAGACTGCCTCGCGGGTCTAAAGATCACGGCACGTTCGCGACCCGCCAGCCGACGCTGGAACCGGTCCATTTCGATCCAGGAAGTGATGTCTTCGATCCAGGGCTCCGGAGCCAGAAAGATCCGAACAGTCACCTGCTGCGCCTGCTCCGAGTTATTCTGCAGACGAAGGAAGTAGAAGAAATCGTCGTGCGAAAGATAATCGATCTTCTCGGGAACATTCTTGCCACTGACCGAATCGTAAACCTGGATAGTACGGGTACGCATCTCGGTCACCAATTCGGCGGTGGTTTTCACCTGCTTTCCATCCGCAAGGGTCACCGTGTCCGACAGGAATTTTTTGTCCCACCGGTTCTTGGCCACATCCTCTGAATACCCGAATGCCTCGGCGCCATGCTTCGCGCCGTCGAAGCCAGCTGGAAGACCTTCTTGTCCGCAGAGGATGATGTCTTCACTGCGCACCGTTACCGGCGGTCCGTCGGTGAAGTCATGGGGCTCCTGCTTCCCCAATGTCTCCCGCCATGTCTGAATAATGTTATCGACATGCCTGTGCCACCGCCAGAAGATCGGATCACGGACCGCGACGTCAGTATCCCCCATTACACCAAAAGGCCCGCTTTTGTTATCGAAGAATGCAAAGTGTACATGGCCGTCATTATGATGACCACCGTAGTTGTTGCCGTTCTTCGGGTCTCTCGGATTGCTCCTGACAGGCCAATCGACGGACGCTGGATTAGCCTCTTCGGTATTACCGAAGTTATCGCTCGTAAGCGGGATCTGCTTACCATCGATCTCATATGTTCCTCGCTTACCAGCCTCGAACAGCGCTTTGCGGAATTTCTCCATAGAGTCAAGCAAGCGCCCTGGGCGGTTATTCGCCCAGTCGTCGGGCGGGGGGACTGCGAGGTCACTGAGCTTGGCATTGGCGGCGCGGGGGCGGTATGCCATCCACGTCTCGCCATCCCATTTCATCAAGTCGCCCGGATCGTAGCCTTCGGGAATCGGAGCTCGGTAGTCATCGAAAGGCTGTACCTTGGGCAGGCCAACCCCGAGGCGCTCAGCGTCGTACCGGGCCAGCATCTGCCCGTGCATATAGGCGAAGAGTTCTCCGTGCCGGTCCCCCAGGTCGGGGTCACCGCCGGGCACAGGTCGTCCGAACGGTGGGTAGACGATGTGCCAGTGTCCGTGGTGATCATTGTGCTGGGTGTCCTCGCGCCAGTAACTCAGCCGGTCCTCCGGTGGCGTGGCACGGGCCCGGGCGCGGCAGGCGAGATTGGGCTGTCGCTGCTCGACCGACCCCAGCTTGAACTTCTCACGGGCGGCCGGATAATGGGTTATGAATAACTCAAGCGCGTATTGGCGCAGCCCCAGACTGGCCAGCATGTCTGGCCCGACCGCCCGTGCTACCTCGCTGACCTGACCCGTGAGGTCGCCAACCAGGTCGCCAACCACTGCCCTGGCTCCCCCCACCAACTCACCGAGCGAACCAATGGTACCGATGGCGTCAGCAAGCCCAGCATCACCGCCTTTCCTCTCGGCGATTTCCATGAGTTTGGAGGCCATGACCATAGCCCCGTTCATACAGTCCATATCGAAGGGGCTGAACTGACTCTTCGGGATTTTCTTAGGTGTTGCCGCCGGCCGCTTGGGTGCACCAACACCCAGCCTCCCCCCTATATCACTCACCGCGCCGAGAGCACCCTCCAAACCAGCTAACTTCGCCATATCCACACCCGGAACGCTCGCCAGGTCAGCCGCGTTTTTGATCACCGTCCCGACGAGTTTCTGAGCCGCTTCGCCACGACCAGAAAGAATGTTTTCCACCGTTTTCGACATGTCAAACTGAGCCATCAGAACTCACTCCTCTCCCTTGATTTATATAAAGATCAGGGCGAAGCAGATCTCCCCCCAAGCTTCTCACCAGCCTCTTTATGATGAGCCAAAAAAAGCCTGACGGCGTGTCGCACCAGCCCTGGGATCTCCGCCCCCAGCACCCGCTCCATCTCCTGAACGGCGTCTGCGAGACCCTCCTCCCCGCCCTTTGCATCGGCGATCTCCATGAAGCTGGCAGCCAGGGCCGTGGCCCTGCTCATGTGCTCGCTGTCATATTGACTGAAGTGTGACTGCAAGTTTTCCGAAGCAAGGACAGGCTGTGCCACAGCTGGCCCCGAAACGATAGCGTCAACCCTGCTTCGCAAATCCTCGATATCTGTCAACCAGCCCACCTCCTCGACCTGGCCTCGCTTGAACTTGCGGCGAAAATTGCCAGAAAGGTGCACCGCAGTCGGATGCTGCCGGCGAATCCCGAGTGCATGTAATTCAGCACGCCCTTGCAGGCATCCGAGTTCCCGGACTCTCGCAAGCCTGCGAGGCCTATCGATCAGTGATCATCATATTCTGATCGACCAAATCTCTAACGAAATAAGATTATCAGCATGCCCCGAAGCCCGTACAGTCACCTGAAGGTGGACTGTTTCTCTGACTTTATTCACTTTCTGTGAGTAGATTTTTTCTGATTGCCCCAGGAGTGGTCGTCAGAGGTCGCCGCAGGGGTAGTTGAGCCGGTCCGACCACTCGCTGCGTATCGGCATTCCGTCCCGGACAGTCCACAGGTTCGGTGACCTGGATCGCGGCGTCACCCCCGAACTCCGTAGTGGTCAGAACGGAGGCGATTCCTAGCGAACGCGCCACAATCCGACGCCGGGTTCAGCGATATCACAGGGGTACGGCGACCCAGGGTCATTCAGTTCGGTTCACTGCGCGTAAAGCCAGTCGATATAGCGGTAATCTGCCGGGTCACGATCGCGGAGCAGCGCATTGCGCACGGCCCGGAGCAACCCGTCGGAGTGCCATAGATCGCCCCAGGACCGTACGGTGCGTTGTACCTGCGTGGTGCGCTGCGCTCGTGTGTTGTTGTAGGCGCGGAGCGCGGCGTCCCACCCGATCTCGCCGGTAGTGGTGTGCTTAGCGACCTGGGTGGCAAGAAAGTCGGCATCCTCCAACGCTTGGCAGGCGCCCTGCGCGAGGTACTGCAGCATGGGGTGCGCGGCATCGCCGGTCAGCGCCAGCCGTCGGTCCACCCAGCGTTGTATGGGCTCCCGGTCGTACATCCGCCAGCAGCGGTCCCGCCAGAGGAACGGCAGCGCGCTGCGGATCTCCTCGCAGGCGCCGGCGAACGCGGTGTCCAGCTCGTCGGGGGTACCCCAGTCAGCCGCTCCGGCGACGGCCGCGGGTGACTCGAACACCGCGACCTGATTGAACATCTCACCACGCCGCAGCGAGTACTGCACGAAGTGGCAGCGTGGGCCGATGTAGACGACGACGTCGTCGAGGGCGAGACCTTTGGCGTCGCGCACGTCGTCGACAGGAATCGCGCCGCGGTAGGCCACGTAGTTCGAGCTGACCGGCGCATCGGCGCTGAGCTGACCACGCAGGGTGGACATCAGGCCGTCTGCGGCGAGAACAAGGGCACCGCAGTCACGGCGGCTCCCGCCGATCGCCACCGCGGCGTCCACACCGACCTCGACTTCGGACACTTCCGCGCTGGTCACCAGGTCGACACCGGCATCACGGCAGGCACGCAGCAGCGTCGCATGCAGATCACTGCGGTGCATGACGACATAAGGCGCGCCGTAGCGGTGAGCGGTATCGGCCAGGTCGAGGTAGGTAAGTTCAGTGCCATCGACCGCATCGCGCAGCACCAGTCTGCGAGGGAGCACGCCGACGGCGACCACATCGTCGAGCAGCTCCCAGTCACGCAGGATGCGGGTGGCGTTGGGAGCTATCTGCAGCCCCGCGCCGACCTCACCGAACTCGGCGGCCTGTTCCAGCACGCGGACCCGCCGACCGATCCTGGCCAGCGCCAGCGCGTTACCGAGGCCACCAATCCCACCGCCGACCACCACGACATCGACATCCATACTGGCTCTCCCCTCCCGTACCACCGCAGCTTCCTGGCGGACGGTGCGCTGTCCGGCTTGTCCGGCCCGCCCCTGGGCGATGGCGAACATGGTGTCTCCTTAGTCCGTCACATGCGAGAAAGCAACGTTTTCCGCAGAATCCGCATGGGCGAGACCGGAGACAATTCCGCAGATATATCGAGCCAGCGCACCGACGGTGGGGTAATCGAAAAGCAGGGTTGTCGGCAGCTGGAACCCGGTGTCCGTACTGAGTCTGTTGCTCAGCTCCACAGCGGCCAGAGATCCAACACCCAGATCTTCCAGCTTGCATTCAGCTCCCAACTCGTTCGGGACAGGCTGCTCCAGTATCTCGGCGATATGGACGGCAACCAGCTGCACAGCGAACTGGTACTGCGCCGTAGGTGACGCCCCGGCAAGGGATTTCAAACCGGATGCGGCCTGGGCAGCAGCTGGTGACTCGACCGCCGGGGACGACGTGGCCGCAGTGCGTGCCGGCAGGCAGGTTCCGGCAGCCAGACGGGCGCGGATCGCCCTCCTATCAATCTTGCCCATCACATTGCGGGGCACGGCGTCGATCGCGTGCAGCTGGCTGGGCAGCTTGTAGGAAGCCAGGTGCGGCTCGGCAAATCGGCGAATCTCGGCCAAAGACGGCAGCACGTTGTCCGGACAGCACAGTACGGCTACCACACGTTCGCCCCAGATCTTGTCCGGAACACCGACCACCGCGACGTCGAGGATGCCAGGGAAGCCGACAAGTACACGCTCGACGTCGGCCAAATAAACGTTGTCCCCTCCGACAATGATCATGTCTTTAATCCGGTCGACGATGTAGAGAAAGCCGTCAGTGTCGAGGTAGCCGATGTCGCCGGTGTGAAACCACCCTTCGGCATCGAGCACCGACGCCGTCGCGGCGGCATTGTTCCAGTAGCCCTGGGTAACAGTCGGCCCGTGCAGACAGATTTCGCCACGGACACCCGGCTCCGTGAGCTCGTGGCCGGTATCCTCCTCAACCAAGCGGATCTTGGTGAAGGGCAGCACCACACCGACGGAACCGATTTTCTGTCCAGTCTTGGCTGCGGGCATACAGGTCGAGAACAACGTCTCGGTCAATCCGTACGCCTGCTGCAGCGACACACCACGATCCGCATACTCCATGATGAGCGCAGGGGTAGCGGGGGCACCGGCGACGACAGCTGTACGCAACCGGGACAGATCCGCGCTCGTGAACCCCGGCAAACGCGCGATAGCTGTATACATCGCAGGTACCGCGAAGAAGGTGTTGACCCGCAGTTCGACGAGATCCGCCAAGATCCGCGAAGCATCAAAGGACCTGCGTATCACGGTCGTGCCGCCGCGGACCAAGCTGCGTAACGTGAAGCAGCCAAAGGGGGCGGTGTGAAACAGCGGCGCGACGACGAGATGGACATCGTCGGCGCGCGTATCGGCTGCGCAGTCAAGGTTGGCACTGTTCCACCAGAGGCTGCTGTGACGGATAGCTACACCCTTGGCCCGACCGGTTGTACCTGAGGTATACGCCAACATCGCGACATCCTGATCGTCGCACGGCTGCGGATACCCAGGCTGGACGACAGCCGCTAGCGCTGTGCTGAGACCGATCCATTGTGGTCCGGACTCGCCGTCGACCGGGACGGCCGGATCGTCATCGATGAGCAGGTGCCGCCGCACCGGAATCTGTTCAGTGATCAGCTCCACGAGCTCCCGATGTCCCGCCTCGACCACCAGCGTGTGCGCTGCACTGTCTTCGAGCACCTGGCGTACCTCCTCGGCAGCCAGGCGGAAGTTGACCGGAACGAAAACCGCACCGATCCAGGTCACCGCCAGAAAGGTGGTAAGGAAGGTAGGACTGTTCCGACCGATATAAGCGACTCGGTCACCGCGTCCGATTCCGCCGTCAACCAACACCATCGCAAGTCGGCCAGCCACATCGGCAAGCTCACCATAGCTGATCGACCGACTCTCATAGACGATCGCCGTTCGGTCCGGCGAGTGCCGCGACAACTTATGGACTGCCGTAGCTGGGCTGATATCGACCCCAGGACCAGTCATTGGATATTTGGCTCCACTGTTTTAATGAAGCATTGGATATAGGCCGTACCCTTCGTCGGCGACATATGGTCGTCCGCGCCCTCCGGCGGCGCCGTGAAGTCGGTCACGCCATCCGTCGTCGACATGTATTTGGTCGAGGGATAGGTATAAAAAGAGCGGCGCTCCACGATGACGCGGCGGAAGTATGGACTGAGCAACTCATTGAGTTCAGGGCGCTTTGCGAACATGGGGATCATGACTCCACCGATGCGCAGTGCTCGCACCATTACCGGCATCACTTCTTCCCACACCGGATCTGTCATGTTGCCACAAACGCCGCGCGGGATATAAGGGTCGAGGAAGATTCCGTCGACACTCTCCGATTCCAGTTCATGTACGTAGTCGAAAAGGTCGACGTTAACGATCTCCAGCGAATCGGGAAGCTCTGTGTGGCGATCTTTGAACAGCTCGATTACCTTCTCATACTTCTCCAGCACGATGTGCTGACGCGTGCGTGGGTTTCCCGCGATCCGCAGGGCCGAGATCCCCAGCCCCAACCCCACTTCCAAGAACTCCGACCCGTACTCGCAGAGCAGGTCGGCCATCTCCCACATCAGCTCGCTCTCCCACGCCTGCATCGCCTGGTGGCCGTCGATCAGCAGAGTGACCTCGCCCGAGTCAGTCTCGACCAGCTCTATCGGGGGGTCCTGCGGTTGGGACCTCAATTCCATGATGTCAGGCTCCTCTACATTAGTTCGATATAAGCTGCGTCAGCCAGGGCAGTAGCACACAGCTCAAAATCGGTGGGATTTAAGCAGCTGTAGCTGCACCTCTGGCGGAAAACCGGAACGCAGGCCAGCTACCCTTTTCGTGAATTCGCTGATTCCGGCGAGCTGCCGATCGCCGAGTGTGAAGTCAAGGGCCGCAGTGTAGTAGCGCTTGAGGGTTGCGGCGTCGAAGACCTCCCAGCGGGCCGCCTGCTCGCAGACCTGGTCCACCTTCGCCAGGGACAGATCGCGTGCTTGCAGTAGGTCGGCATGCACCCCGCGGACCACCTCGGGCTCACGCTCAGCGAATTCACGGCGAGCGGCAAACGCCGCGAAAACGAAGGGAAGACCGGTCCAGTCCTGCCACATCTGACCGAGGTCGTGCACCTCCAGACCCAGCCGTGGGGCCTCATACAACGCCGCCCGCAGCGCGACGTCACCGATCAGCACCGCAGCCGGGGCCACTTTCATCATGGCGTCGAGGTCCGGTGGGCAGAAGAAATACTCCGGCTCGACCCCGATCAGATCACTGAGCAGGAGTTCAGCAAGCCTGACCGAGGTCCGGCTGGTCGATCCCAGCGCGACCGGGAATTTGTCCAGCTGGCTGAGCGGTAAGCGGCTGATGATCAGACAGGACATCACTGGGCCGTCACTGCCTATTGCGATGTCCGGGAGCACAACAAGATCTTCGGTATTTCCGAGCAGATCCAGGAGGCTGATGGGACCGAGGTCGAGCTTTCCGTTTATCAGTGCATCGCTGAGGTTGTCGGGCGTGCCCTTGACCAACTCCAGATCCAGCAGGTTCCCCGTCCTGGCCAGCCCCCACAGCAGCGGAAAGCAGTTCAAGAAGTCGATGTGTCCCACCCGGGGACGTCGCGGCCATGTAGCTGGTGCCATAGCACCTGCGGAGAGTCCGGTCAGGCCGTCATGGTGCCGGGCGTTTGTCTTAACTGACACGCTTTCCCCCTGACTTAGCAGATAAACACGGATTGTCCCGTTGGGGTTGCCGACTCGGGTCGCAAGAATACGGCAGGTTCGCATGTTGCCGGGATAGTTCGGCCTGTACAGTGGCGGCATCAAGGAGTGGACCGCGCTCGGCCACATACGCCGCCGCGATCCCAGCTGCGTGTCCGGTGGCAAACGCGGTTCCCATGACACGGAGCGAGGCACCTGCCGCGCGGTCCCCGTCGATGTTTCGCCCGGCCGCGAAGAGGTTGTCCGTGTCGACACTTCGCAGTGTTCTCAGCGGGATGTCGAAGTGCCCGTCGCCGGAGATGAAAATCCATTCAGATGGTATTCCAGGCCCGGGATGGTACTCAACCGGCCATGCCCCGACCGCAACCGCATCGTAAAAACGGGCGGCGCCGAGAACCTCATTCTCATTAAGTCGGTATGGTGCAACGACGTGTCTTGACTCTCGGGTTCCTATCTCCGGCCCGGTGCTGACGATATAGGCACCAGAACAGCCGAGAAATGACCTCATCACCTCCAGATAGGCTTTGGCCTGGATCCTGGCGCTTGCTTCCGCGCGGCTTACATCTCGGGAATCGCGGGCATCGTATGCTTCATCGACCAGGTAGGTGATCACATCTCCGGAGATAGGTAGTCTGGTCACCAGACCCTGCGCCGAGATCAGCGGGCCGACCCCCCGGTCACGCGCTGCACGCACAGCCGCCGCGACATTTTCTCTGGACAGGTCCACATCCGCAGGAATACCCCCGAATCTGACACCAAGAGAGCTATTCTGCACTCGGCCATCATTACCATAACGGACAGTCGCTCCGCCAAATATCGCAAGGTCCGCCTCACCTGTCGCGTCCACAAATGCGTTTCCCGTTACCTCACGAATGCCGTTGTGGTCGGCGATCTGGATAGCTCTGATGCGACCGGCTTCCCGCCGTGCACCGACGATCTGGCTGTGCAGCAGAACCTCGACACCGGCCTCGGCGCAGCGGGTATCCAAGACCCGCTTGACCGCCTCCGGATCGAACACGACGGCGGTCGCGGTGAACAGCTGAGGTTCGCTGACCGCACCCTCGGCCCGAAGTCCCGCGAGCACGTCTTCAGCCACACCGAAAACCACCTGACGCGGCGGATCCTCACGAGTATAGATTCCACAGTAGGTAAGCACATTGCGCATGGTCGCCGCACCACCCAGACATGGGCCTCGTTCAACAAGTAGGGTACGTGCACCTATTCGACTGGCGCCAATGGCCGCCGCCACCCCCGCGGATCCTCCGCCGGCGACAATCACATCGTAATGATCTATCATATCAGTCCCCGTTGACTTTTCCGCAAGGCTAACCTCAGACCAAGGTCGTTCACTACGCCGACGATCACTTGAGGAACTGCCTGAGCGCGCCACGGCGCCGGATGTCGAGAGTCACGCAGTGAAAGGATCCACCGAAGGTGTAGACGTTCCGGAAATCCAGTGGGATACAGCGGAAACCCCAGTCGCTCAGAGCATCGATCAGTGGTACTTCCTGGCGTTCTACCACTACGGTTCGCTCATCGAGAGAAAGGATGTTCATACTTACCCACGGGGTGCAGAAGTACATGGGCCAGTCATCCGGTAGCGTCGGTTTCGGAGCCTCCAGGATGTCCCATCCACGAAACAGATCATTGGGCACGTAGCGTTCCGGATTGACCAACAGCTTCCCCGGCGCGAGCGGGACGATGGTGGCATCAATATGCATAGCGTGCCGGTCGTTCACCGGGATCCGATGAATACGATAGGCACTACCCAGTGCACGTTGCATCCAGTCGATGCCCGTATCGTTGGTGACGTGGCTCTTCTGGACCACGATGTCTCGGCCGAAGCGAACGAAATCAGCGGCGTCGAAGACCGGCTCGAACTCGGTGATCGCATATTCTCCCAAGTCAAGCTGATAATCCGCCGAGAACAGCTCGTCCGTCAGCTGGGGCCGCGGGGCCTGCAACCATCCGGCGCCTTGGTTGAAATAAGATTTGATCAACGGACGATACGCGTCGATCTCATGCTGTCGGCACCGCCAGGAAAGGGGCGCTTCAACGATGGTGTCACCGACCACGATCAGCAGATCCCTCGGCATAGCGGCATAAAGTCCCGCACTCCGCCAATCCGGGGTTGAAAACTCGTACGAGTGGTCGAGCAGCTCAGGGCGCACTACTGTGACACCCTCGTCCACCAAGGCGTCGACCAGCCCGTCGAGCTCTCTTTCGGCAGCACGAACCTGCTCAGGTGGGTACGGCGATCCTCCCCGCTCATGGAACAAGCGTACCGAGTCCTCGGGAAGAACCGCACGCATGGACGGCTGCCAGGTCGGGAACACACCACCCGCCAAACGGCCGACCACGACTTCTTCCAGTGGATCCCACTCCGTGCACGAGTCGACGATCTGCTGGGCCACGTCTGGAGTCCTTCCGGGATGATGGAGTATTAACAAAGCATCTATTCATGGCACCTCACACTAACGGAGTCGTAGACGTAGCGGCAGCCGGCACAAACCGCGATGCGTCGCCGTCGGACGCTGTACCGGATCACCCGATATTTCAATTCTGTATTTCTCCGCCAGGGATCCGAGTACGTCGAGCATCATACGAACGGCGAAGCGGGCACCCACACAGGAGTGAATTCCTTTTCCGAAACCTAGGTGCGGGTTCGGGTTCCGGTCGAGCCGCAGCTGATCCGGTGCTTCGAATATTTCGGGATCGCGGTTCGCCGCACCGAGCATGAGCACCACCACGTCGGCAGGGCGCAATCGGCATTCACCGAGCTGGACGTCCTGGAGGACGGTCCGGAAGTCGGCCTGTACCGTTCCGACGTATCGGACCAGCTCATGCGCCATCGTGGTAGTCACCGCCGGGGGTTCCTCGGTGTCGAAGCAGCCATGTTCCACCAATGCTCGTACGGCATTGCCCAGCATGCTGCTCGACGTGGAGAAGCCGGCCACGAAAATGGCCCGCATCGAGTTGACCAGCCGCTGACGGTGCTGACCGGCGGCGTCGAAGTCAAGCTGGCTGAGCAGGCCGGTCACGGGCGGCCGCACCGTCCATGGTTCAATCAGCTCGCTCAAGTACGCTCGGGCTCGTATGCCAGCTGGACCACATTCAGGAACGACCCACGAATCCATACTGAGGATTATGTCGCGCTGCATTGTGCGGACAGTCTCCTCATCTTCGAACAGCGGTACTCCGAACAGGGTCCACATGCTCCTTGCGGCTAATGGCTCAGCGAACTCGGTGATGAAGTCGAACTCACCCTCTCCTACCGTGCTGAAGAGTTTTTCTGCCATGGCACTCACATCGGCCAGCCACGCCTGCAGATCGACACCCTTCAGCGCGGCGAGCACCATCCGGCGCACGACACCGTGGTCCGGAGGGTCGAGCATCTGAATACTCAAAATCTCGTCGGGCACCTCGTCATCGAACGCTCGGACATCTGCGGAGAAGGTCTGTGGATCCGAGAAAACTCGGTCGCAATCGCTATAGCGGGTCAGCAGATGGACATTGAACTGCTCATGCCAATGCACCGGATCCCGTCTTCGCAGATCGGCATAAATCGGGTACGGATCGGCCAGCATGACCTGGTCGAGCGGTTGGAAGATCTCCACGTCACGTCCTCCGAGCGGGCCTGGGCTGCTGAGTTGCGCCAGAAACGGCATCCGCCCTGCTAGAGGCTATCCATCGCATCGATGAGACTTCGGGGTCGCAGGTCGGCCCAGTGCTGTTCGATGTAGTCCAGACATGCCTCGCGGGTGTCTGGCGGATGGACGACCCGCCAACCAGCAGGCACCTTTACGAAAGCAGGCCATAGGGAGTGCTGGCCTTCGTCATTGATCAGTGCGAGGTAGCTTCCTGTGGAGTCCTCGAATGGGTTGGTCATGGTTCAGCACTCCCGGGGAGATGGCGCTAGACCGCTGGTGATGTGGTGAAGTTCAGTGGCCAGAATCGGCCCGATCTGGGCCAGCGATCCGGGCTGGGTCATGAAGTCGTGGCCAGTGGTGATGTCGTGGCTCTTGATCGTGCCATCGATATATCTCTTCCACACTTCAGGTGTGGCCGCAGCGTCGTCTCGGTTTATTGTCGAGTTGAACAGCAGCAGGTTTCCGTGGAACCGGCCGGGAGTGAAGTCACCCGCGAGCCGAGCATTATTGATCATAATATCGATGACCGCTGAGATGTGATGTTCCGCAAGGCTTGCCAATGCGCTGCCCCGGTTCCGAAGGATTTCGACGACGTGCGCGGAGGTCAACGGTTCTTCGGCCAGGCGCTCCGGATCACAACCGAATATGCCGGCCAATGTGACCAGGATGTCCCGTTCATCGGGCACCGATGCTTCCGCGCCGGAGAGATCGCGAGCCGGGTAGGCATCGAGGAGGGCGAGCAGGGCGGTCCGCTCGCCGCGCTGTTGAAGTTCCGTGGCGATGGCGTGGGCGATCAGCCCACCGACGGACCAGCCGAGCAGATGGTAAGGACCGACCGGTTGGATTTTGCATATCTGGTCGGCGTAGTCAGCGGCCATCTGCTCGATGGATTTCGGCAGCGGTTCCGGCCGAGCGAGGCCACGCGCCTGCACCGCATAGATCGGATAATCCGGGCCGAGATGTTTCATCAGCCCGCAGTAGGACCAGCTGATCCCGGCGCCTGGGTGAATGCAGAACAGTGGAGCGTGGCGACCCTGCGATCGCAATGGCAGAAGCACGTCGAACGCGTCGTGGGGATCATCCATGTTCAACCGCGCCGCCAGCCGAGCCACGGTCGGCGCTTCGAACAGACTGCGCAGTCCCAGCTCGATGCCCAATGTGGCACTTACCCGGGCGATCAGGCGGGTGACCAGCAACGAGTGTCCACCCAGGTCGAAGAAGTCGTCGTCGATTTCGACCTGAGCCAAGCCCAGCACCTCGGCGAACAGCTCGCTCAACAGTCGTTCTTGCGGCGTCCGGGGCGCCCGGCCGGTTCCGGCCGACCGGAGCTCGGGAGCGGGCAGCGCGTCGCGGTCCAGTTTGCCGTTGGGCGTCAACGGCAACGCACCAAGCGCCACGAACGCCGAGGGCACCATGTACCCGGGTAGGCGTTGGCGCAGATGGTCACGCAGCGCAGCCGGCTGGAACGCGTCCGGCGGGCTGGGCACGACATAGGCCACGAGTCGCTTGTCGTCGGACCGGTCCTCGCGGGCCACCACCGCCACCTGCGCGACGTCGGGGTGTGCCCCGAGCGCCGTTTCGATCTCGCCTGGCTCGATGCGGAAACCTCGGAGTTTGACCTGATCGTCGGCGCGGCCCAGGAACTCCAGGTCCCCGTCAGCGCGCCAGCGGACCAGATCTCCGGTGCGGTACATGCGCCCACCCGCCGGCCCGTACAAATCGGCAACGAACCGCGTCGCGGTCAGGCCGGGCCTGCGCAGGTAGCCCCGAGCCAATCCGGCCCCGGCGATGTACAGCTCCCCCACCACACCCGGGGGGACCGGCTGCAACCCCGTGTTCAGTACGTACACCCGGGTATTGGTGATCGGCCGACCGATCGAAGGGGGTGTGTCGCTCGCCGCGGACAGCGGCTGGCTCATCGTCGTGCACACGGTGGATTCGGTGGGGCCATAGGCGTTGATCATCCGTCGACCTCCCGCCCAGGAGGCCACCAGCTCCGGCGAGCATGTCTCACCGGCCACGATCACGGTCAGCCCAGGCGGAAGGCCGCCCTGGGTCGGTAGTGCCGCCAGCGCCGACGGCGGCAGCGTCGCATGCGTCACCCCCTGCCGGTTCGTCAATGCCACCAGCTGTGCCCCCGGCAACAGCTGTTCCGCGGGGGCCGACACCAGCGCCGCACCGGACAGCAGGCTCAGGCACAGCTCCGAGAACGACGCGTCGAAGCTGGGTGAGGCGAACTGCAACACCCGGCTGTCGGCATCGATCCCGAACCGTTCGATCTGCGCTGAAGCAAGACTGGAGACACCCCCATGGCAGACCACGACACCTTTGGGGGCGCCGGTGGAGCCCGAGGTGTAGATCACATACGCCGGATGCCACGATCTCAGGCAGGTGGTGCGGTCGGCGTCGGTGGGGGCGGTGTCCAGACAGCCGGACAGCATCGTGATGGTGTGCGGATCGTCGAGCACCAGCGGAGGCGCAGCGGCATCCGCGGGAACACACCGCAGCGTCTGGGTGTCGGTCAGCACCAGCACCGGCCGCGCGTCGTGGAGCATGAACCCGATTCGCGCGGCCGGGTAGTCCGGATCCAGCGGCAGATAGCCCGCCCCGGCTTTGAGTACCGCCAGGATCGCGACCACCAGCTCAGGTGAGCGGGGCAGCGCCAAAGCGACAATCTGCTCTGGACCCACCCCTCGGGTGATCAATACCCGGGCCAGCCGGTTCGCTCTCGCATCGAGCTGCGCGTAGGTCAACGCGACGGAGTCGAACATCACGGCCACCGCCTCGGGCGTGGCCTGCACCTGGGTTTCGAACAATCCCGGCAAGGTGGCCGGTACCACCTCCTCGGCGGTGTCATTCCACTCCACCAGGATCCGGTGGCGCTCCTGTGCCTCGAGGATGTCGACCCGGCCGACC
This sequence comes from Pseudonocardiaceae bacterium, assembly GCA_050700355.1. Lineage (GTDB taxonomy): Bacteria > Actinomycetota > Actinomycetes > Mycobacteriales > Pseudonocardiaceae. The sequence continues at coordinate 32,864 of JBOHHE010000341.1, read as the reverse complement.
GGCCGACCGGCATCGGCGGCCATCTGCTCCAGCAGGCGCAGCAGCCTTCCGACCATCGCCCGCGCCGCTGTCGGATCGACCACATCCGGCCGGTAATCGAGCTTGAGTGTTAGGCGGTGCCCCGGGATGGCGACCAGGGTCAGCGGGTAGTGGGTGGCGTCGTAGCCCTCCGTGCCGGTAACCCGCACGTCAGGTGCGAACTCGTCGGTACGTCCGGGATCGAAGGGGAAGTTCTCGTAGGCCACCAGGGTGTCGAACAGCTGACCTGACCCGGCCAGCCGTTGGATGTCGACCAGACCAAGATGGTGGTGGACCAACAAACAGGCCTGTTCAGCCTGCAAGCGAACCATAACCTGCCCCACCGGCTCCGCAGGTCGAGGCAGCCGGACCCGCACCGGAACCGTGTTGACGAACAGCCCCACCATCGACTCCACGCCACCGAGCTCGGCAGGCCGACCCGACACCGTCACGCCGAAGACCACATCGCTACGACCGGTCAGCTGGCCCAGCAGGATGCCCCACGCCGTCTGGACCGCGGTGTTCAGCGTCACCCCTAACCGCCGGGCCTGCCTGGTCAGCCCAGCGGTAAGCTCCTCGGGCAGCTCAATGGCCACTTTTTCGGGGATCCGCGGCACCAACTGGCGACCCGCACCCCCCACCAAGGTGGGCCCGTCCAACCCGGCCAGCGCGTCCCGCCACGCGGTCCGGGCGGCGGTCCGGTCCTGAGCCCCCAACCAGGTCAGGTAGTCACGGTAGGGCGTGACCGGGGGCAGCGCGGGAACATCCGCGCCATTTGCGTACAACGCCGCCAGCTCATGCAAGAGAATAGGCAGGGACCAGCCGTCGGTCAGGATGTGATGATCGGTGATGGCCAAGCGGTGCCGCTGAGCGCCCAGACGCACCAGAACCATCCGCATCAACGGCGGCTGCGCGAGGTCGAACCGGCGGGCCCGCTCGTCGGCGAGTATCCTGGCCGCCTGCTCCCGACCGGTGGCCGGGTCGAGTTCGGCCAGATCGACTTCCTGCCACGGCAGGCGCACCTGACGGGGAATGAGGGCCACCGAGCGGCCCTCCTTGGTACGGCGGAACGCGGCCCGCAAGTTGGGATACCGGTCCAACAAGGCCTGGCCTGCGGCTCGCAGAGCGACCGCGTCCAGCTCACCTTCCAGGTCAAGGATGAATTGAGTGGTGTAAGGATCGGGACCGTGGTCGTCGAGCAGGGCGTGGAACAGCAGTCCTTCCTGCAACGGCGACAACGGCAGCACATCCTCAAGATTTGATCGCTCGACCATCACGTCACCCATTCCGCGATAAGGCCGTCCATCTCCTCCTGGGACAACCCGACCAGCGGGAAGTCTGAGGGGGTGTGACCACCGGCCGCAGGGTGCGCGGCATGCGCGGCGAGCGCGTCCAACGCCTGGAACCAGGTTTGGGCCAGTTCACCCACCGCGTCCTCGGACAACAGGCCCGTCGGCCACAACCAGCTGACGTGCAGCTGAGGCCCCGAGGGCCGATCCTCCGCCCGCGCGTTGACCTCCAGAACATGGGAGGCGGGCAAGGTCGGATCGGCACCGGTGCCCAGCAACATCCCGGACTCGGGGAGCACCGCCCAGTCGGTGGCGTCGGGGACAGCGAACCGACCCAGATAGTTGAACGTGATCTGTGGGGTAGCCAGCTCGGCCAGGACCGGCCCTGTCTCGGGATTGAGGTAGCGCAGCAGCCCGAAACCCAAACCATAATCAGGAACCGAGCGCAGCCGCTCCTTGACCCGTTTGAGTGCCTGCCCCGCCGCCGGGCCACCCGCCAGCGCCTCACCCACGTCGATTCCGCCGACGTCGAGGCGCACCGGGAACAGGGTGGTGAACCAGCCGACCGTGCGAGACAGGTCCACGCCGTCGACCACCTGCTCCTGACGGCCGTGCCCCTCCAGATCCACCAGCACGGCCCCGTTCCCATCATCGAGACCGCGCCTGCGACGCCACCACGTGACCGCCAGCGCCAGTGCGCACAGCAGCACGTCGTCCACACCCGCGTGGAACACCGATGGCACGCTGGTCAGCAGCGGCTCGGTCCGCGCCGGCGGTAACGTCAACTGCATCTCCCGGCAGGTACCGACGGTGTCGCGGGCCGGATTCAGCGCACGGTCACCGAGCAGCGGATCCGGCTCGCTCAGCGTCGCCGTCCACGCCGCCAGCTCACCGGTCCGGACCGGATCCTGGGCCGAAGCGGCCAACAGCTGCGCCCACCGCCGAAACGACGTACCACCTGGCTCCAGGACCGGTGCCCGGCCCGCCGCCAGCTGTGCCCCACCCCGGGCCAGATCATCCAGCAGAATCCGCAAGGACACCCCGTCGACCACCAGATGATGGATCACTACCAGCAGCAGACCAGGCTGGTCCGGGCCGCGGTCCAGCCACACCACCTGGATCACCACCCCGGCCCCGGGAGTCAACCGGGCGATCGCTGCCGCTTCCTGATCCTCGGTGACCCGCCGCAGGCCCTCGTCTTCCAGTCCGGCGGCGTCCACCCGCACGAGGCACTCAGCAACAGGCACCGATCCGGCAGGTCCCACTCGCAGCACCCACTGCTGAGGCGCCCGCCCATGATCCGCGCACTCAGTGTGCTCCAAGCGGGCGCGGAGCAGGTCATGGCGATCCAGCACGGCCTGAACCAGACCGGCCAGACCCGCTGAGTCCAGGGAGGCGGGCACCTGCACCGCTACGCCCATGTTGAGCCCGTCGATCGGTCCGCCCCGCTCGCCCAGCCAGCGCATGATCGGGGTCAGGGGCACCACGCCGACGCCGGCGTCAGGCGTCTCGGGCGTCGTCCCGACTGCGTCCCTGGCCACTGCCGCCAGCCCCGCCACCGTCTTGCGCTCGAACACGTCCCGGGGACTGATCACCACGCCAGCCCGGCGCGCCCGGCTGACCAGCTGAATCGAGATGATGCTGTCCCCGCCCAGCGCGAAGAAGCTGTCCTGAACGCCCACCCGATCCAACCCCAGCACTTCCGCGAACAGCTCCGACAGGATCTGCTCCCGTAGCGTCCTCGGCGCACGGCTGGGTGTGGTCGGGGTCAGGTCGGGGACGGGTAGCGCATGTCTGTCCAGTTTGCCGTTGGGTGTCAATGGCAACGCGTCGAGCACTACGAATGCTGAAGGCACCATGTAGTCGGGCAGCCGCTGACCCAGAAAATTCCGCAGCAGATCCGGTTGTACGCCGTCATCCCCACGAACCACCACATACGCGACCAAACGCTCGTCATCAGTCCGGTCCTGCCGGGCGATTACCACTGCCTGCTCGACATCCGGATGCGTCGCGAGTACCGCTCCGATCTCTCCCGGCTCGATACGGAAACCGCGGATCTTGACCTGATCGTCCACCCGACCGATGAATTCCACGTTCCCGGCCGAGTTCCAGCGAACCAGATCACCGGTGCGATACATCCGACTCCCCGGGCGGCCGTAAGGGTCCGCGACGAACCGTTGCGCAGTCAGGCCAGGCCGACGCAGATAGCCCCTCGCCAATCCCGCGCCAGCTACATACAACTCACCTACCACGCCCGGCGGCATCGGCGCCAACCCGGCATCAAGCACATAAACCCGGACGTTGATGATCGGCCGGCCGATCACCGGACGAGACAGGTCACCTACTCGCGCCATGAGCGTATCGACCGTACATTCGGTCGGCCCATAGAAGTTGAACGCCTCCACACCGTCGACCGACCGCAATCGGTCCCACAGCTGCTCTGAAACGGCTTCTGCACCTATTACCACGCAGGACGGCCGCCACCGGCCATCATCCAGCAATCCCCTCGATACCAGCAGCTGCACATACGATGGCGTGGCATCGACAGCATCGATGTGGTGGTGGGCGATGTAGGCCACCAACTCATCGGGATCTGTCCGCATCACCTCGTCGAGGACGTGCAATTCATGGCCGGCGAACATCCACACCAGCTGACCCCAGGACGCGTCGAACGAGAACGACGTCGTCTGGGCGATTCGCAGCCGGCGGCCTCCCACTTTCGCCACCATCGAAGCGAGCGCGCACTCCTGATGACCGACGAACAAATTCGCCACATTGCGCTGGCAGACCACGACGCCTTTAGGAGCGCCGGTGGAGCCCGATGTATAGATCACATATGCCGGATGCTGCGGCGTCAGGGGGATGGTGCGGTCGATGTCGGTGGGGTCGGTGTCCGGATAGCCGGATAGCAAACCGATGATCTCGGGGTCGTCCAGCACCAGCCGAGCAGTGCGGTCCGTGTCGGGCAAAGCACCTTCGGTGCCGGTGTCGGTCAGCAGCAGCACAGGTTGTGCGTCGTCGAGCAGGAACCTGATCCGCGTGGCGGGGTAGTCCGGATCCACCGGCAGGTAACCGGCCCCCGCCTTGAGCACCGCCAAAATCGATACCATCAGCTCAGGTGAGCGGGGTAACACCAACGCCACGATCTGCTCGGGACCCACTCCCCGGGAGATCAACGCATGAGCGAGCTGGTTGGCTTTCCCATTGAGCTGTGCATAGGTCAGCGTGGTGTTCTGGAACACCACCGCTGCCGCCTGCGGCGTGGCATACACCTGAGCTTCGAATAACGCAGGCACACTGACCTGGGCCGCCGGTTGGGCGGTGTCATTGTAGGCAACCAGTAACCGGTAGCGCTCTTCAGCGGTAAGGATGTCGATTCGGCTGATCGGCTGCTCCGGATCAGCATCTGCAATGGCTTCCAAGAGAATCAGAAAACGTCGCTGATGAGCAGCCAGATCGTCAGTACTACACACTTCAGGGTGCGCCTGCAAGCCGATCCTCAATCGAGAACCATCCCGGGCCGCCCACACCTCAACCGATAGATCACCGATCAATCCGGAAGAGATATTGTGGGTCACGGCTCGATGCCCACCGAAGCGCGGATCCTCATCAAGGGGAATAATATTGACTGCCGGTTCAAAAAATGCCCCGATGTTCCCCGGTAGGCCAAGTCTCCGGTGGAGATCCTCCCCCCGGTAGCGTTGATGCTTCAATACTTCGAGAGCTTCCCCCGCAGCTTGCTTGATGAGTTGGGCCAGACTCATGTCCGGAAGTACTGACAACCTCAGTGGCAACACGTTGGATACCATGCCCGGTACATTTTTCAGCACAGCATCCTGACGAGCCGTGACCGGCAGACCAATAATCACATCCCGCGCACCGGTCAGCCGGTGCACATAAATCGCCATCGCGGCGATCACAATTCCGGACCATCCCACCCTGGCCCGGCGCTCCGCTACCTGCAACATCTCGGCCCTGGACAGCGGCAAAGGAGTCGTCCGACGAAAACTCTCCGGCGTCCCCGAGGACCGAGAAACGAGCGCGACCGGCTCGGGGCGGTCGAAGAAACGCTTCCTCCAGAATTCCTCATCCCGGGTGAACTGCTCCGAAGCACGATAGGCCGAGTCACTGTCCAGCAGCTGCCGCAACGAACCAAACACCTTCGGCTCGCAGACCGACCCCTCCACCAGGGCGCTATAAACTTCAGCCACCCGTCGCGCCATGAGAGAAAAACCGAAAGCATCCATCACGATGTGGTGGTAGCCCTGGTACCAGTAGAATAGGTCAGATCTCAACTTGATCAACGCGTAACTGAACAGCGGCCCACGAGTGAGATCCATCGGCCGCCCCACATCGGTGGCCAGCCAGGCCTGCGCAGCCGTACATGGATCAGATTCTTCGCTGACATCGACGAACGGCATCAGCCAGTCCGACGGCTCGACAACCTGTCGAGGCCCGTCGCCGTCCTCGACGAACCGGACATGCAGCGCCTCGGCCTCCCCGACGACCCGCCGCAGTGCCGCCTCGAACAACACCGGATCCACCGGCCCAAAGATCTCTACGTACTCACCGGTCTTATAGACCCGGTTCACCTTGTTCAGCTGTTGTTCAGCCAACCAGATCTCACGCTGTGCAGCCGACAACAAGAGAGTGACAACAGGTGAACCCTTCGCAGGTGAACTCGTCGATCGAATCATGCGGTCGCCTCACCGATCTGCGGGCGCCACAGGGATGCGTACACGCCCTCAAGTTCCAGCAACTGCTGATGTGTTCCCTCTTCGACGACAACTCCGCCCTTGCCCAGAACATAGATCCAGTCGGCATGCCGGATTGTCGACAGACGATGCGCAATGATGATCATCGTCCGATCCCTGGCGAAGTCCCGGAGGGCCTGCTGGATGGCCGCCTCGGTCTCGTTGTCCACAGCCGAGGTCGCCTCGTCGAGGATAACGATCGGCGCGCTCTTCAGGATTGCCCGGGCCAGTGAGACGCGTTGTTTCTGTCCGCCCGACAGCATGGCGCCGCGCTCTCCGACCATCGTGTCGTACCGCGATGGCAGGGTCTGCACGAAGCTATCGGCCTCAGCCAGCAGCGCCGCATTGACCATCTGTTCAGGATCAGCGTCAAAACTGCCGTACCTGATATTGTCCCGCACTGTCCCATCGAACAGAAAGGCATCCTGGGCCACGAAACCTATTGCGTTGCGCAGATCGCGCAGCCTCACCTCACGGATGTCCACGCCATCGAGAAGCACTCGCCCCGAGGCGACGTCCTGGAATCGCAACAGAAGCTTGGCAATGGTCGTCTTGCCCGCCCCGGTGACGCCCACGATACCCGTGGTCCTTCTGGCTGCGAAGCGTAGGGACAGGTTGTCCAAGACCGGCGCGCGGCCAGGATAGGAAAACGTGACCTCATCAAATACCATCTCGCCGTCGACCTGCGCCGCATCCAGCGCTCGGCCCGTTTCACCCGGCTCAACCGGAAGGTTATGAAGATCGATTACCCGTCTCAGCGCCTCCATCGCACGCTGGTACTGATCAACAGCCGGTCCGAGCCCCGGTAGTTTCCACAGAACCTGCGGGGGCAGGCCGAGCAGACCATTGAAAACCGGGAATCTGAGCGTGCCGTTCACCACCTCGAGACCACCCAACAGCAGGATGCCGGGGAAAGACACCATGGCGCACAGTCGTACCGTCTGAGAGTAGGCCGTAGCCCGCGTATCGATCCGGTAATTAGCCAGCCGATATGAATCGGAGAGAGCACTAATACGGTTGATCTCGTAGACTTCGGCACCAAAACTCTTGACAGTCGCGCTCGCCTCCAGATTATTGATCAGCTGACTGTTCAAGAGCGATCCGTTCTCGCTACTGACCGCGTAGTCAGGCGCTACACGCTCTTGGTAGTAGAACGACATCCAGGCGATGACCGGTACCGGTAGAAAAGCGATCCAAGCTACATTGGGGGCGAAAAACAAGAAGATCGGTATAAGGAGCAAAAAACTGGTGGCCAACTGTATCAAGTTGTTCGCCGAGATAGTGAAGAAACTGCCCATCTGGTCGATGTCATCGGTCAGTACCCTGGTGATTCGGGTTGTCCGCTCGCCCTCCAGATATCGGAGTTCGGCTCGTTGAACATGGGCATACAATTTAGTGCGCCAGTGATGCTGCACGGACTGTCCGAGACTGCGCCAGAGTCTGCCTGCCACGAACGACAAAGCCGCGATACCGACACATACGAGGCCGATCAATCCGGTCAAGAACCAGAGTTGTGAGGCAGCGCTGAGCAGCCCTAGATTCACGAGGGCTATGCTCGTGCCGGTGGTGAGCACCAGCAAAACCCAACCGACGAACAGATGGAGCATCATCTCCAAAATTTGCGCGAGAACTGAAAGAAACGATGCCAGAAAGAACTGCCGCCGGTATGGCCCAACAATATGCAGTAGAGGGTGCCGCACTGATCTGTGCGGTATCGCCGAAGCAGGGTGGGAGCGAGTGGTTTTTCGCCACCCGCGCTGGACGACGACCACCGTCGCCAGAAGGATGCCGCCGAACCGCACCACTGCTGACCGAAAGATGAACCTGCCTTCGATCAGGGTGACGGCTACCGCCGCACCGGCGGCAAGCAAGGCACCGCCGATAAAGGCGTCAGACGAAACAACATGCTGGTGGTGACCTTCTCGCGTCGGCACCACACCGTTATTAGATCTCGAACCGTTATTGGATCTCGAAGATCGAGTAAGTGTCATGGTCTGCCGGACCGCCAGTGCAATGGTGTCACGAACCAGCTGGCCGGCGTCCACACTGCTCAGCACCGTGCCGTGGAATATTAGCAGCCGACCGGTGACCGGATTGACGCGCACCATCCTGATGCCCGGCGATTCCCGCAGCCCCGCCTCCAGGAGTTCAGCGACACGAGGCCGGCCCAGCACTACTCCAACATCCCAACGCTGACGCCCAGGAATGATTGACCGAGGCCGTACCTTCGATTCCCGCCCCCAGTGTCCTATTACGGCGTCCACTAGTGATGGCATAATTTCGCAGTCACCGGTTTCGAAGTTGAGCGACGTATCAGGACGCCGCCAAAGTCATTATGATGGAGTAGTGCTGGCGATGTGCAGCATTCACCGCGATCGCAGCGATTCGCCACGATCGTAACAATGGACCACAGGCATTCTCCGTTGAAACGGGAAGCCTTCATCGTGAGTTGTCGACCAACCTGCCGGACAATGCTCCAGTGGGTGCTTGACGGCGATCAATGAAGATGATCAGCCAAGATCACATCAGGAGACGCTCACAGACCTGCACCGGACAACATGTCCCAGGTTCTGGATGCCCGGACAACCTGGCTATCAGGCCGTGCCGCCTCGCCGGGTGGTACCAGTAGAACCGCGCGAGGAATGTGCGGCCTCGGCGGCGGTAGCAGCAGTGGCAGCGGTAGCAGCCGGAGAAAGCCCGGCTTGAGTGGCCGTTCCGGCAGCCCTCTGGGCCGAGGCCATCTCCGCAGCAACCATCTCGGCGCTTGCCTCTGCGGCGAGATCCTGCACGTCCTCAACCGCCTCCGAGGCCAGCTTCTTCGCCTGCAGAGCGAGCTCCACCGTCGTCTTGACGGTACCCCGTACTAGCGGTTTAACGACCTTCGCTATCAACGGGGCGGTGACAATTCCAATCAGGTATGGGGTCAAAACGGGCGGCAACATCTTGCATCAGTCTCCATGTCCGTTGTCGGTGCGCATTGTGAGGCAATTTACTGTAGGCCCAACCCAGCAGGGATTCACGGAAAGGACTATATTAGGACCCCCTTACCCCAAGCCCCCTGCATATTTGAGCGATTCGGCGCATATCCGCAGTAAGCCGCCCCTGATTTCAAACTCGACGATCACTAAGGTATACCCGACCCGCAGGATGTGGTAGCCCGTCCAGGGCGCTCTACCCATAAGCGAAAGAATCTTTAGTTTTCATCAACACACCGTGACTAATTCTGAGGTGATATTACACGATCAGGTGAACGTAGGTAACACACTCAGAGGTACAGTGGTGACTTCCTAACCTTATAGTCACAGTGTTCTTGCATTCGTTGTTGCATTAGTACTTGCATTAGTACTTGCATTAGTACTGCCCACTTAGCCAAATCAGTCGCAACACGCCTGAACGAGCTGCCACCCGGCGCAGCCAGATCATGCTCGCGCCTGCGTTGGGTGCTGTGAGGACCGTGGCCCAACTGACGAGTAGCCTCCGGCGGGTGCACACTGTTCCCGGGCCTGTCGATCATGTAGTAGTCGTCGGTGCCGGACTGAGCGGGCTGTCGGCGACCCTGCATCTACTCGGCGCCGGACGGCGGGTGACCCTAATCGAAGCCGAACCTCATCCGGGTGGGCGAGCCGGGCGGATGGATCTGGCCGGCTATCGGGCCGACACCGGCCCGACCGTGCTCACCATGCCCGAGCTAGTCGATGAGGCACTCGCCGCAGTGGGAGACTCAGCAGCCCAGCGACTGGACCTGATGCCGTTGCACCCCGCTTACCGAGCCCGCTTCGCTGACGGCTCGGTGGTCAACGTGCACACCGAAGCCGAGGCGATGGAGGCTGAGGTCCGCTCGGTCGCCGGCCCGAGAGAAGCAGCCGGCTACCGACGCCTGCGGGACTGGCTGACCAAGCTCTACAAAGTCGAGATAGGCCGGTTCATCGGCGGCAACTTCGACTCCCCACTGGACCTCGTGGCCGGCCGCGAGGCGATCCGCGACCTGGCCATGCTCACTGCGCTGGGAGGCTTCGGTCGGCTCGGCCCACAGGTCGCCCGGTTCCTGCATGACAAGCGGCTGCAACGGCTCTTTTCCTTCCAATCCCTCTATGCCGGAGTTCCTCCACAGCGCGCCCTAGGCGCCTACGCGGTGATCGCCTACATGGACACCGTGGCCGGAGTCTGGTTTCCCCGAGGAGGCATCCGAGCCCTGCCCCAGGCTCTGGCCGATGCCGCCACCGACGCGGGCGCGCAGTTCCGCTACGACACTACGGTGACCGCTCTGGAACGCTCCGGGGACCGCGTCACCGCTGCGCTCACCGCCGACGGCGAACGCATCGCCGCCGACGCGATGGTACTCACCCCGGACCTGCCGGTGGTGTATCGCCTGCTGGGCCGAGCCCCTCGGCGAGCGGTGCCGTTGCGCTGGTCACCCTCTGCGGTGGTGCTGCACGCCGGGGTGCGCCCCGGCAACAGCCCCGGCTGGCAGGAGCTGGCTCACCACACGATCTTCTTCGGAACCGAGTGGGAGCGCACTTTCGATGAGATCATCTACCGCGGACGCCTGATGAGCGATCCTTCGCTGCTGGTGACCCGGCCCACCGCCACCGACCCGGGACTGGCCCCCGCCGATCGGGAGTTGCTCTACATCCTGGCGCCGTGCCCGAACCTGCGCACCGCCCCCTTGGACTGGGCAACCCTCGGGCCGGTCTACCGTGACGAGGTGGTCCGCACGCTGGAGCAGCGAGGCCTGACCGACCTGGCTGATTCCATCGAGGTCGAGCAGCTGGTGACCCCTGCGGACTGGGCAGCCCAGGGACTGGCCTTCGGAACACCGTTCTCGGCGGCGCACACATTCGCCCAGACGGGACCGTTCCGGCCGGCCAATCTGGTCCGCGGGCAGGTCAATGTGGTGCTCGCCGGCTGCGGCACGACTCCCGGAGTCGGCGTGCCCACCGCGCTGATCTCCGGCAAGCTCGCCGCGGCCCGGATCACCGGTACTCGCAGACGCGCGGCGGTGACGGGCTGAACCAGCCTATTACCACTCGATCACGACCAGGCCACCTTCGACCTCCGGCTGCTTCGGCTGTGGGAATATACGGTCCGTCATGACGTCAACCTCGCCGTCTCCTGCCATCACGCCGGACTCCACCAGTTCCGATTCCGGTGCGGCGCCCACCGGGGATCTTGATCGGCTGCACCCTCGACTGCTGGTGTCGGGCACCGTACTGCTCGGGCTGGCCGGTTCAGTACTGCTGACCGCCATGGCGGTCGGCGCGGGCGGCATCCTCGTCATCGACCCGCTGATCACCGGAGGGCCGCTGTCCTGGATCCGCTACGGACACGGCCAGGACCTCGCCACGGCCATGCTCTACCTCGGGGTGGGCATGCTCGTGTGGGCCTGGGTGCGCCTCGGCCGCGACGTACTGGCCGGCACCGCGACCGCCCGCCACGTGCTGGCGGCGAGCGCAGCGTGGACCGCTCCGATACTAATCTCCCCCCCGCTGTTCACCCGAGACGTCTACAGCTACCTCGCGCAGGGCGCGCTGACGGCCAGCGGGCTGGACCCATACGAGGTCGGTCCCTCCGAACTACCGCCGGGACCGATAGCGGACAACGTCCACTACGTATGGCAAACCACCCCGGCACCCTACGGACCGGCGTTCATCCTCCTCGCCAAGATCACCAGCATGGTGACCACCGATCACGCCATCCTCGGCGTGATCGGAATGCGGCTGGTGCTGCTGGTCGGTCTGGGCATGATTGTGTACGTCCTGCCCCGGCTGGCTGACGAACTCGGCGGCAAGCGCACCGTGGCGCTGTGGCTGATGGTCGCCAATCCGATGACGATCATTCATCTGGTCGGCGGCCCGCACAACGACCTGCTGATGATCGGCTTTCTGGCCGCGGGCACCCTGCTGGTGCTGCAGCGCAGGCATGCCGCAGGAATCGCGTTCGTGACTGTCGCGATGGCGGTCAAAGTCACGGCGGGGGTCGCGCTGCCGTTTCTGGTCTGGATCTGGGCGGCTCGGCTCCCCGGCGGCCGCCGCGTCCAGCTGCTCAAAGCAGGCACGGCCGCCCTGGCGGTGTTCGGCGCGGTGTTCACCGGGCTCACCCTGCTCGCCGGGGTCGGCCTGGGATGGATCCCGGCGCTGAGCGTGCCCACGGCGATCATCAACTGGATGTCGCTGCCCACCGGCGCCGGTCAGCTGGTCCACCTCCTGAGCGCGCCGCTGCACGACGTGGACAGCCAGCCGTTCATCGAAGCGTTCCGGCTGCTCGGCTCGGGCGTGTTCCTCGTCATCCTGGCCTGGCAGTGGTGGCTGGCGAGGGAAGGCGGGGTTGACGCCGTGCGCCGCGCCGTGATCGTGCTGCTGTGTGCGGCCCTGCTGGCGCCCGCCACCCTGCCCTGGTACTACGCCTGGGGTCTCGTGCTCGGTGCGGCATTCGCCTGGCGGGCCCGGCCGCTCGCCGCGGTGGTAGGGGCCTGCACCTGGTTGGTGTTGTGCACTTATCCCACCGGGGACAGCGCTCTGGAATCCCTGCCCTACATGATCGGGACGTTAATGGTCGCGCTGCTGGCTGCAGCTTCACTGCTGCGCCACGACCCGCTGCGGGTGCGTCCCATCCCCACCCCAGCCCCGGCGCCGTGACCAAGGAGCTCGACGCGGCCGGGATCACCGAACCGACGCTGCGGGCCTCCTACACGCGCTGCCGGGCGCTCAATGCCACCCACGGTCGAACGTACTTCCTGGCCACGCGGCTGCTGCCACCGTCAGCACGACCGGCGATTCATGCGCTGTACGGCTTGGCCCGCTACGCCGACGAGATCGTCGATGATCTTTCTGACAATCGGCCCTGGCAACAACGGCTCACCGAGCTGGACGCCCTGGCCGAGCAACTGCGCGACGGGCTTACCCAAGGGCACTGTGCGCACCCCGTGCTAGCTGCCCCGGTGCACACCGCGATCCGCTACCGAATCGACCCGCAGCACTTCATCGATTTCATGGCCTCCATGCGGATGGACCGCCCCGTCGAGCAGGGCGGGGTAGCCGGCTACCGCAGCTTCGAGGACCTGAACCGCTATGTACACGGCTCGGCGGCCGTTATCGGGCTACAGGTGCTTCCCGTGCTGGGCACCGTGGTCCCCCGCCGGCAGGCCGAACCGCACGCCGCAGCGCTGGGTGTTGCCTTCCAACTCACCAACTTCCTGCGCGACGTCGGGGAGGATCTCGATCGCGGGCGGGTCTATCTCCCCGTCGACGAACTGGCCGCATTCGGCGTGGACCGGACCCTGCTGACCTGGTGCCGCCGCACCGAACGGACCGATCTACGGGTGCGCCGCGCGCTTGCCCACCTGGTGGCCCGTACCCGGGCCATCTACCGCAGGGCAGCACCTGGGATTCCCATGCTGGCCCCGGTGTCGCGGGCCTGCGTGGCCACCGCGTTCACCCTCTACGGCGGCATTCTGGACGAGATCGAATCCGCCGGCTACGACGTGCTGACCCGCCGGGTGGCCGTACCGACCAGCCGCCGGCTCGCGGTCGCCCTACCCGGCCTGAGCCGCGCCCTCCTAGCCCGGACGGTATCAAGCCTACGTCCCTGGCAGGCGAAGTAGGGAGAGGTCAACGGCGACCCGATCCCCACGACATCGGCGTCCCGGTCAAGGTGCATGAGTTCCGCGGCGTCGGGCGAAAGCCCTGATTCAACCGGGTACGCACAGGGTCAGTAGCTGCGTGGCCAGTTCGGGGGCGGCCTGTGGGTGGCCGAGTTGCCGGGCGGCCGCAGCCATCCGCGCTCTACGGGACGGATCGCTGATCAGCTCGTCGAGATGGCTCCACAAGGCGTCGCCAGTGGCCTGCGGGCCGACGAGTGCGTATGCGGCGTGCTGTTCGGCCAGGTGGCGTGCGTTGTGTTCCTGTTCCCTTCCGCCCGTCGGAATCAGCGGTATCAGCACCGAGGGCTTGCCCAGCGCGGTGAGTTCGGCCAGGGTGCCCGCGCCCGAGCGGGCGATCACAATGTCGGCCAAGGCGAACACGCCCGGTAGCTCTGCCCCGACGAATTCCACCACCCGATACCGGTCGGCCAGATCGTCAGCGAGGCCCCCGGCTAGTTCCTGGGTGGCCGCCAGCGAGGTCCGGCCACATTGGTGCAGGACGTTGGCCCGCGCCAGCAAACGCGGTAGTACGGCTTCGACCAGATGGTTGATCTGCACGCTGCCCTGTGCACCGCCGGTGACGTACACGGTGGGCAGCCCGGGATCGTGCCCGGTCCACTCCAACGCCTTGACCGCCGCTGCGGAATCGCCATCGAACAGCTCCGCCCGCACCGGGTTGCCGGTCACCACGGCCCGCGTTCGCAGCTGCTCCGAAAGCAGCGACAGCGAAGCCGCCGAGGACAGCGCGATAAGATCAGCCCGACGTGCCAGGATGCGGTTGGCCAGGCCGAGGCGGGTGGTCTGCTCATGCACCAGCAACGGCACCTTCGCCGCCCGCGCGGTCAGCCCCACGGGCACCGCGACATATCCGCCGGTGGACAGCACCGCGTCCGGGCCGAAGCGCCGGACGATACGCCGAGCGGCGGCGACCCCCTCAACGACTCGGCCGATGTCGCGCAGATTGGCCGGGGAGATCATCTTCAGGGGATTGGACGCGCGGCGTAGCTTGCCGGTCGGGATTGCCGCGAATGCCAGTCCCTCCTGCGCCGTGATCCGCGCCTCCAGCCCGGCTGCGCTGCCCACATAAAGAACGTCCAGCTCGATGTCGGCCTCAGCCAACATCTCCCGCGCGGTCCGGACGGTGGTGACCGCAGGGTAGGTGTGCCCCCCGGTGCCCCCACCGGTGGCGATGACCCGCACCGGACGACCACGATCAGCGAGGCGGGACAGAATCTCGGACAAGTCCATGCGGCTGGTTGCTCCTCGTCATGTCGATCGGGTCGCTTAGAAACCCATGGCCTGGGCGCGACGCTTCACCTCGCGGCCTCGGTCGGAGCGCAGCGCTTCGATCGGGGTGCCGGGCAGCGAATCCTCAGCGGTGAACAGCCAGCGCAGGATCTCTTCGGTGGAGTAGCCGGAGTCACGCAGCAGGGTGACCGTGCCGGGCAGTCCTTTGACGACCACATTGCCGCTGAGAAACTCGGCAGGCACCACCACAATGCCATCGCGGCGGGTCGCCAGAAGTTGTCCATCGCGCAGCATCTGGTGTATGCGGGTTACCGGTAGCGCCAGCTGGGCCGCCACATCGGGCAGTGGAAGCACTGCCACCTCCGGATCGAGTACGTCCGGGGAGATCGGGATGTCACTCACAGCGGTCACCCTGCCATACCCGGAATTCAGTGGCCGCCCGCTGATCGGGGCAAGGAGGAGTACGTAGGATTCGAGGTGTGGAGCGGCAACCACCCGGACGTGAACCGAACCTGGTCGGTAGCCTGCTCGACGGACGTTATCGGGTCGGCCCGCTGCTGGCCCGCGGCGGTATGTCCACCGTTTACCACGGCACCGACATCCGCCTGGAACGCCCCGTCGCCATCAAGGTGATGGACCCTCGATTCGCAGCTGACCCGGTCTTCCTGCAGCGCTTCGAGCGTGAGGCGCGCGCGGCTGCGCGCCTGCACCACCCCGGCATCGTCGGAGTGTTCGACCAGGGCATCGACTCCTCCGCTATGGGCGATCACGTGTTCCTGGTCATGGAACTGGTGCCCGGCGGCACCCTGCGTGATCTACTCCGTGAGCACGGTCGGCTGTCGGTGCCACTGGCCCTCGCGGTCGCCGATCCGGTGCTCTCCGCGCTGGCCGCAGCGCACCGGGAAGGACTGATCCACCGCGACATCAAACCTGAGAACGTCCTCATCGGCCCGGGCTCAGTGGTGAAGGTGGCCGACTTCGGGCTGGTCAGGGCAGCCGCAGAGGCCAGTGGCAACACCGGTGACATCATCCTCGGCACGGTGGCCTACCTATCCCCCGAGCAGGTGGCGACCGGCACGGCGGACCCGCGTAGCGACGTCTACGCCGTTGGTGTGCTGCTTTTCGAAATGCTCACCGGGGCACCGCCGTACACCGGCGAGACGGCATTGTCGGTGGCCTACCGGCACGTGAACGACGACATGCCCGCGCCGGCGACAGTGGGCCCGCCGTTACCCGCCGCGCTGGATGATCTGATCGTCCGGGCTACCCGACGCGACCGGGCTGTCCGCCCGGAGGATGCGTCGGCGTTTCTGCTCGCGCTCCGGCACGTGCGCGATGAACTGGGAATCGATCAGATCCCGGTACCACTGCCCTTGGCTGTCGGCGCGGGGACCGGCGCCGCTGCGGCTAACGGCCATGTTACTCGGGCTATGGGCTCAGTGAGTACCCGTACCGTGGTGGCGGCACTGCCGTCCGACCACGGACCACAGGGCACCCGCGCCCTGATCAGAGAACAGCCGCCGCCTGAAGAACCGGCCACCCGGCGTGGTGGCTCGCCACCACCGCGCGCCAGGAACCGGCCTCCCGACGACGATCCTTACCAGCGTGAGCGTGCTCGCAATCGGCGCGCCTTCATCGCCTGGTTCGTGGTCGTGTTGTTGCTCGCGACCTTGGTGGGAACGGCGGCGTGGTGGCTGGGCAGCGGGCGGTGGACGGTGGTGCCCGAACTTGCGGGCCTGAGCCGGACCGCGGTGGAGGCCACGCTGGCCGAAGCCGATCTCGATGCCGCAATCACCGAGGACCATCACGACTCCATCCCGGCCGAGACAGTGATCAACACTGTCCCCGGCCCGGGTAACCGCGCGCTGCGTGGCTCGGACATCACCGTGCTGCTCTCGCTGGGCCGCCCAGTAGTGCCGGAACTTCCGGTGGGCACTCCCGCCGACGATGCCGAGAACGCGCTCAACGAGACCGACCTGAGCCCGCGAAGCGACCCGGCGGCAGCGGAATTCCATGACACCGTGCCGCTGGGCACATTGATCCGACTGCAACCGGCGGCGGGCACCATGCTCACCGTGGGCGCGCCGGTGTTGCTGGTGATCAGCAAAGGTCCCGCCCCGACCACTGTTCCCGACGTACGGGGATTACCCGAAGCCGAGGCGGTCGCGGCGCTGGACCGTGCCGGCCTGGACGCACAACCACGCAGGGAGTTCGACGACGAGATCCCTGGTGGGCGAGCAATCGGCACCGATCCGATGGCAGGCGAGGCAACCAGCCGAGGTGTCGACGTCATCCTGTGGGTGAGCACCGCCCTGGTCGTACCCGACGTGGTCGGCAAGCCCCGCGAGCAGGCGCTGGCCGCGCTGACCGAGGCCGGATTCGATCCTGCGGAGCGTGGTGATGACGCGGGTCAGCCGGGCGCGACCGTACTCTCGGCGCGGCCCGAGACGGGCTCGTTGGTCGATCCCTCGAACAACGTGGTGACGGTGGAGGTGGCCACCCGGGTAACAGTGCCCGACGTGGTCGGCATGTCGGTGGAGCAGGCCCGGCAGGTACTCGCCGAGGCCGGCCTGAACAGTGACGCCAATCAGTTCTTCGGGGACGCCTCCAGTCGGGTGGTCGCACAATCCCCCGGCCCCGGACGGTCCGTGCGGCCCGGCACCTCCGTCCGGCTGTTGACATTCTTCTGATCAGCGGGCTCAGTACCAGGCCGCCAGTAAGGCGATGAGCGCCGCTTGAAGGTGCTCCCGGTGTGCCGCTATCCACGGCAGGGAGGCCGGGTCGGGATGATGCAGGGCGGTTTCCCGCTGCTCGTCCCCGGTTCCGTAGAGCAGACTGGTGGCTATCCGCAGGGTCAGCGTCTGGTTATGGTCGCCGAAGGCGGAGCCTGGCAGGGTGGCGATCGCGTGATCGTTGAGCAGGACGGCAGCGAGGTCGGCGCTGGTCCGGATGGACCACGCTCGCTGAAGATGCTCGCGATGGCGGCTGAAGTCGGGGTAGAGGTAGAACCCGGCTCGCGGGCTAGGAAGGACCAGCCCAGCGGCGTTGAACACGCCGGCGATGGTGGTGCTGATCCGCTGATGCAGAGCTCGGCTGATGGCGATGCGGTCACGCAGCACCTGCGGCTCGCTGAATGCCCAGGCTGCCGCATGCTGCACCGGATGGGCGGGTGAGGACCAGATCTCACTGCCAATGGACACGATCCGGTCCCGAAGATCGCGTCCCAGCGGATTGTCGGGAAGACGGGTGACTCCGATCCGCCAGCCGCCCAGAGCCAGGTTCTTGCTGAGCCCGGTGGTGATCACGGTGCGGTCTCCGGCGAGTTCGGCTGGGCTGACGAACGGCGCGGCAGGGTCGTAGATCAGATCGCGGTAGATCTCGTCGGAGATGATCAAGAGGTTATGGCGCTCGGCTACCTGGCACAATGCCGCGACCATCGCCGGGGCTGCCACGGTCCCGGTGGGGTTGTCGGGAAGTGTGATGACGACGGCGGTGATCGGCCATCCGTCGCGCCGGGCCTGAGTGGCGGCGTAATCGAGCCGGCCGGGGTCGGGGATCCCTCCCTGACCGGGGGGCGTGGGAATGTGGTGCTTGGCCAGACCGAGCATCGAGGATTGGGCCGCGTAGCTCACCCAACTGGGCTGCGGGAGGGCGACCGCACCTCGGACGGTCTGCAGCAGCGCGTAGAGCAGCGCCTTACTTCCCGGTCCAGCGACGACGAGTTCGGGGTCGGTAGGCAGGTTACGTCTTCGCCAGTAGCCCGCCGCTGCGGATCGCAGCGACGCAATCCCGGCGGATGAGCCGTAGGAGGCGATCGGGGCGGCCGCTGCCAAGGTGTCGACGAGGGACGAGTGCACGGGCACACCTGCCTCACCAAAGCCGAGTGGCAGAGTCGGGATGCCGGCACGGTGGCGCCGGGCCGCTTCCTCGTTGATGGCGAGTGTCGGGGAGACTGTCACAAAATCCTCCGGGCCGATGGGCGGTGTATCTCCACCCTCTCCTCAGTCGAGCGTTACGTAAAGAGCGAGAAACCGGGCCATAGGGTAAGAAGATATGATGCTTGATCTCCATCGCCTCCGGCTGTTGCACCACTTCGCGCTGCGCGGCAGCATCAAGGCCACCGCTGCGGCAGTGGGCTACTCGCCCTCGGCGGTCTCCCAGCAACTGGCCACGCTGGAGCGTGAAACCGGAGCGGCGTTGCTGGAGCGATCCGCCCGCAGCGCTGTTCTCACAGATGCCGGCCGAACCCTGGCGGCACACGCCGCCAGGGTTCTCAGCGCCGTGGAGGCAGCCGAAGCCGATCTGGCCAGCATGGCGGCTGAGCTCTCGGGCCGGGTCGTGATCAGTGTCATTCCCACGACCGCTACCCTGCTCGCCCCCGCACTGGCGGACCTGGGCCGGGCCCGGCCGCGGCTGGAGATCGAACTGCGCCAGACCGGTACCCGGGAAGCGCTCCGTTCACTGCACGCTCGCGAGTTGGACATCGCGGTGATCGACCGCTGGATCCCATCGCGTGCCGATCCGGATCTAACCCGATTACCGCTACTCGACGACCGTCTCGTACTCGCCCTGCCCCCCGCGCATCCTCTCGCCACGATACCCGGACCGCTCATCCTGGACTCGGGCGCGCTGGACGATCAGGCCCTGCTGTGCACCCCGACTGATCAGCCTTCTCGGGCCGCACTTGATGAACTCCTCGCCGCTCACCGCGCCACCCCGGCAGTGCGCTGGGAGTTCGAGGGACTGGCCACCATCGCCACCCTCGTGGCCTACGGCACCGGCATCGCGATCTTGCCCCAGCTGGCGCTCCGCGATCTCGACCCCGGCGCGGTGATCACCCGGCCGCTACAACCCACCCGGCATCGCCACATCGACGCCCACATCCGCACCGCATCCCACCGTCGCGCCAACCTCACCGCGGTCTTGACCGCGCTACAGGAGGCCACCCAGCTACGTAACTGACGCTGTCAGTTACGTAGCATCTCGGCGACGAGGAACGCCAGTTCCAGCGCCTGTTGGGTGTTCAACCGCGGGTCGCAGGCGGTCTCGTAGCGACCGGAAAGGTCGGCGTCGGAGATGTCTTGAGCACCGCCGAGGCACTCCGTGACATCCTCTCCGGTGAGTTCGACGTGGATTCCGCCGGGATAGGTACCGAGTGCGTGGTGCACCTCGAAGAAACCCTGCACCTCATCAACCACCCAGTCGAAATGCCGGGTCTTGTACCCGGTGGTGGACTCGATGGTGTTGCCGTGCATCGGGTCGCACTGCCAGATCACCTGGTGACCGGAAGCAGTGACCTTCGCCACGATCTGCGGAAGCACGTCGCGCACTCGCTGCGCCCCCATCCGGGAGATCAAGGTGAGGCGGCCGGGAACGCCGTGCGGGTCGAGCCGCTCGATGTATTCCACGGCCTGATCGGGTGTGGTGCTCGGACCGAGCTTGATCCCGATGGGGTTGGCCAGCAATTCGGCGAACGCGATATGCGCTCCGTCCAGCGCACGGGTCCGATCCCCCACCCACAGGAAGTGCGCGGACAAGTCGTAGAGACTCGGCACCTCAGTGGTGTTGTCCAAGCGCAGCATGGCCCGTTCGTAATCGAGCACCAACGCCTCATGGCTGGCGTAGATCTCGGTGGAGTGCAGCGAAGAATCCTCCACTCCGCAAGCCGACATGAAGCGCAGCCCACGATCGATCTCACCGGCGAGGGCCTCGTACCGGGCCCCGGCTGGGGACCTGCGCACAAAGTCCTTGTTCCAGTCGTGCACCTTGTGCAGATCCGCCATGCCGGCCATGGACAGCGCCCGCACCAGGTTCATCGCCGCGGCAGCGTTGGCGTAGGCCCGAATCAACCGGGACGGGTCGTGCACCCTCGCCTCCGGTGTGGCGACCAGGGAATTGATCATGTCGCCGCGGTAGGACACCAGACCCAACGCGTCGCGCTCCGCGGACCTCGGTTTGGCGTACTGGCCGGCCACTCGGCCGACCTTCACCACCGGCATGCTCGATCCGTACGTGAGCACCACCGCCATCTGCAGCAAGGTGCGGATGTTGGCCCGCAGGTGCGGCTCGGTGTTGTCGACGAAGGTCTCGGCGCAGTCCCCACCCTGCAACAGAAACGCCTCGCCCCGGGCCACCGCGGCGAGCTGGTCGCGCAGTCGGTCGACCTCGGCGGGCACCGTTATCGGCGGCACGCTCTCCAGCACGGCGCGCACCTTGTGCACCGCCTCGGGATCAGGCCAACTCGGCTGCTGCAGGGCGGGACGGGCAAGCGCCGCATCCAACCTGGCTCGCAGGTCGACAGGCAGCGGCGGTAGCTCCGGCAGCGCGTCGACCGGAACATCAATGGTCCAGTTCACAGTGCTCCAGGGTATGGGTAGCAGTCCCCGGCCACTCCGCCGGGATCAAGCATCGCTGGTTGTCAGCCGAAGAACACCTCGGCCTCCGCGTAGCGCCCCGTTGACACCGTCTTGAGGGTCTCGGTGGCCTCGGCCAACTTCACCCGGACGATCTCGGTACCGCGCAGCCCAACCATCATGCCGGATTGCCCCTCATGCACGGCATCGACGGCGTGCACCCCAAATCGGGTGGCCAGCACCCGGTCGTAGGCCGTAGGCGTGCCACCCCGCTGGATGTGGCCCAGTACCACGGCCCGGGACTCCGCACCGGTGCGCCGGGCGATCTCGTCGGCCAGCCAGATACCGACGCCACCGAGGCGCTGGTGACCGAAGGCGTCGACTTCCCCGGTCGCGACCAACTCCGCGCCGTTCTCAGGCACCGCGCCCTCGGCGACCACCACGATCGGCGCGGACTCCCGCTCGAAACAGTGCACTACCCACTTGCATACCTGCTCGACCGAGAACGGCTGCTCCGGAATGAGGATGACGTTGGCCCCACCGGCCATCCCGGAGTGCAGCGCGATCCAACCCGCGTGCCGTCCCATCACTTCCACCACGGCCGCCCGATGGTGTGACTCCGCAGTGGTGCGAAGCCGGTCGATCGCCTCCGTCGCGATATGTACCGCGGTGTCGAAGCCGAAGGTGTAGTCCGTGGCGCCCAGATCATTGTCGATGGTCTTCGGCACACCCACCACGAAGACCCCGTCCTCGCTCAGCCTGCGGGCCACCCCCAGGGTGTCTTCACCGCCGATCGCGATCAGAGCGTCCACGCCGTGCTCGACGAGGGTCTGCTTGACCTGCTCGGCTCCTCCGTTCTTGTACGGGTTGGTGCGTGAGGTCCGCAGAATGGTGCCGCCCAGCGGGAGAATGTCCTCCACGTCAGACAGCCCGAGCGGCTGGATCAACCCCTCCATCGGTCCCCGCCAGCCGTCTCTGAATCCGACGATCTCGTAACCGTAGACCTCAATGCCTTTGCGGACGACCGCCCTGATCACGGCGTTGAGCCCCGGGCAGTCACCGCCCCCGGTAAGCACCCCGATGCGCATTTGATTTGCCTCCTGCTCCGCAGATTCGGTGTTGGTATGGATAACCCTGATGACCGTGAGCGTGGCACGACTGGATCGGTCAAGCAAGGCGAATGCCTCAGCGGTGAGCCTCCCGCGCTGAGCGGTGCCGCTCCATCACCCGCCATCGCTGGAGGTTGTGCCGGGCATCGGCCAGCGCGTCGTGGGCGTCGGTCGGCGGCGGCGGTAACACCGGTTTGCCGAGATCCTCCCACCGCTGCCGCAGCTCCCGGGTGAAGCGGGGCACCGCCCGAGGTAGGGCAGGCATCGGACCCCACAACTGAGCGAGGGCGACGTGGTCGTAGGCGGCCAGCCAGGCCCACAGCTCCACCCTTTCACCCGTCGAGGTGAGGAAGCCGAACAAGGTATGGCGGATCGCCTCCCGAGAGCGCCACGCAGGGTCGGCAGGCGACGGCAGCTTGGGCAGCACGTGCGATCGCACCCACTCCCCTGCCCGCTCCGGGTGGAACTCGGTGGACACCGCGTAGTACTCCCGGCCCCGCTCATCCACCATCCCGATAGAGATCAGCTCAATGGTGTTGCCGTCCTCGATGAACTCGCAATCGTAGAAAAACCGCACAATCAGGACGCCTTGAGTGATGAGCGCCGGGCGCTGGCCTCACGCTCCTTGACGGAGGCAGCGTAGATATCGACGTACTCCTGACCGGAGAGCTCCATCAAGGAATACATGATCTCATCGACCATCGACCGTTCGACAAAACGGTCACCGGCCAAGCCTTCGTAGCGGGAGAAGTCCAACGGGGTACCGAAGCGTATCTCAACCGCATGCGGGCGCCACATTCTGGAGCCGATGGGATTGACCCTGTCGGTGCCCACCATGGCGACCGGGATCACCGGTACCCCGGCTTCCAGCGCCAGCCGGGCGACACCGGTCTTTCCCTTGTACAACCGGCCATCCGGGGATCGCGTGCCCTCCGGGTAGATACCGAGCAGGTGACCTTGGGCCAGCAACCGCACGCCGGTATCGAGGGCGGCCTGCGCGGCCGAGGCACTGGAGCGGTCGATCGGCACCTGACCAGCGGCGCTGAAGAACTGTCGGGTGAACCAGCCACGGACTCCCGGGGTGGTGAAGTACTCGCCCTTGGCCAGGAAGGTCACCCGGCGTGGGACCATGAGAGGGAGGAAGAACGAGTCGACGACCGCAAGATGGTTGCTGGCCAGGA
The DNA here is from genome assembly GCA_050700355.1 of Pseudonocardiaceae bacterium. Taxonomy (GTDB): domain Bacteria; phylum Actinomycetota; class Actinomycetes; order Mycobacteriales; family Pseudonocardiaceae. The sequence continues at coordinate 9,273 of JBOHHE010000341.1, read as the reverse complement.
TGGCGCCACCACGCACCGGAACGTGCTTGCCCCCCTTGATCTTTGGACGGCAGGCCAACCGCAGCACCGGGCCCAGCAGCAGGTGCTTGAGTAGCCAGTAGAACAACTACCGATCCTTCCATCGCCCGCCCACCGTGCCTCGGCTCAGCCTACGGAGCGCGGTCGCTTCGACACAACGACCCGAGTGCCGCGCGCGCGATCCCCGCCTGCCCGGTAGCGTCATCCCTGCATGCAGAGCTGCGCTGAGCCCGAGGGTGGTGTCCCGGTGGTGACCGTCCCCGATCCTGAGGAGCAGGACCGTCGCGAAGCGGACGGCTCCAAGGATACCGACGCGACCTTCGCGAGCATCATCGCGAGTTGGCAATCCGAGCCGGACGCGCCCCGCTGGCCGGCCAACGAACATCTCACCGAGCAAGAACCGCCCGACCGAGGCGCCGCCAGGGCAGACCTCACTCCTGCGGAGCACAGACTCGATGGTGGCGACGAGGATCACTTCGAGCCACCGGAGCCACCTCCGCTACCAGTGCCCGGCCCTCGAACTCTCGGCGGCCTGATGCTGGTCGCCGTCGGAGTGCTGCTGCTGATCCGACCGAGCTTGCTGAGCCTGGGCGAGCAAGCGGGCACCCCGCTGGGCCTGCTCGCCATCACCGCAGGCATCGGCTGCCTGGTACTCGGCCTACGCAGCGGCCCCCCACCAGAAGGCTGGGACGACGGCGCCCGCCTGTAGCGCGTCACCGCCGCTCCTCGACGATGGCCGCCTGGGAAGTCAGCCGGTTGGCGAGCACCCCGACGATGGCCGAGCTGTTGGAGCGAGCCGACCGGCGCCGGGCGCGCAGCGGCGGCGCCAGCCGGGCAGCTACCGAAGCGGCGTTCGCCGAACTCCGTTTCCAGCTTCCCCCTACTCTTTGACGTTGGCCGTAACCAGCGCCCGGCCGCCAGCAGCTCCGGCGGCGAGGATCTGCTCATCGGCTACTCGCAGATGTCACTAACTCCTCGGCGATGTTTGCGACTTGAGCCAGCAACTCGGCTGGCGAGACCGCAAGGTCGAGCGCGTGGCAGACGATCTCGATGCCGGTATGCCGTACGACGTGCCGTGCGGGCTCGGCATTGCCCCGGGCGTAGACCAGGTGCCCGCAGGGTAGGTGCAGCGCGGTGCAGTACGCCAGCAGCTGGTATATGTCGGCGTCCGGGTAACCACCTGGCCGCTCCTGCTTGTACTTGGCATCGACGACCGCAGCGGGGCTCCCGTGCCGTTGCCACACCAGGTCGGGCTTCATCCGTACCGCGCATGCCTCGTCGAGATGGCAGGGGTACTGGCGTTGGGCAACTCCGCCATGGCGGGCGTGCAACTCTTCAGCCAGCGCAACGGTGAGGAAATCCTCGAAGATTCTCCAGAGATCGAACAGAAATCCGCTGGCAAGCAGGACGCCCGGGGCATGCTCCGGGGAAGTGACACGCCAGACGATCTCGGCCAGCCGCAACGCGGTGTGGTAGCGCTCGTTGAGCCTATTCGGCTGCCATGAGGGCAGACAGGTGCCTCGCACGGGCAGGCTGACGTCGGTGAGCTGAACCCGCAGCGCGGCAAGCCGGCGCCGGGTCTCCTCGTCCACCCGCGGCACGCTGGCCATCCGGGTGATAGCGCCGAGCAGGATCTGGTTCTCCGGCACGTCCACGCTGAAGTCGTCGTGCCGGATCTCCATCGGGATGGCCCGCCCGTGATGGCGGCGCAGCTGGTCGGCTTCGCGCAGCCGACCGCGCAGCACCGGGGACGACTCCTCAACGGTGTGGTAACCCTGCACCAGTCCCTGCCGCAGCGCGCGCTCGCTCTGGCGGCACAGCGCTTGTGCGATCGACGACACGAGACCCTGAGCGACGTCGAGCGCGATGGTTTCGTCGCGCCAGCCGCGCGGGTCCAAGGCGTATCCGACGAGGAACAGCAGCCAGTCGATCGGCAGCTTGGAGGTGATCCAGACCTCGACGTCGCCGACCCGCGCGACGCCCACTTTGCCGCGCGACGCCACGTCCCACAGCCTCGGGTCATACGGCGAGGGCGCCGCGGTCACGACTCCCGACGCGGCGAGCCTGCGCCCTTGCTCGGCGGTGAGCGGGACCTGGGCCTTGCCGGTCTCGGTCACCTCGACACAGATCACAGCGGTAGATCCCCTGCGGTGCGTTGCCGAGCGGCCAGCGCGGCCCGCAGCGCGCTGAGCTGGTAGGGGTCCAGCACAGTAGGCGAAGCACCGTAGTGGTGCTCGGCCAGCAACGGCATGATCGAGGTTGCCCAGACCCGCTCCAGTCCGTCTGCCCGGTGGTAGATCTGCGAGCGCATAAGGTAGGACGGGCCGATAGCCAGGTCGTGGTCCTCGATGCGCGCGTTGAGCGCATCGAGGAGGGCGGGGGCATCCAGGTTGTGCACGACATCCTGGTCCTTCGTCTCCCGCTGTAGCCACGAGGCGAGCAACCCCGAGGTGGGTGGACGCGAGGGGTGCAGTTCGACGAAGGCGAACCGGCGCCGCATTGCTGTGTCGACCAGCGCGATCGAGCGGTCGGTGGTATTCATCGTGCCGATGACAAAAATGTTGGGCGGCATGATGAAATCCGCCTCGGGAGAATACATCAGGCCGATCGCTTCGTTCCGGTACTCCAGCAGGAAGTACAGTTCGCCGAACACTTTGGCCAGGTTCGCCCGGTTGATCTCGTCAATGATAAGGATGTAGGGATCGGACGGGTGCTCGCGGGCGGCATCCACCAGCCGCCGGAACGGTCCGGGTTGCAGTGTGAACATGAGCTGACCATCGGCGCGCGGCACCGGCCGGTAACCTTCGAAGAAGTCCTCGTAGGTATAGGACGGGTGGAACTGAACGAATTTCACCGCACCCGCACTCGCATCGGCGAGGTGTTTGGCGAGCTTGTGAGCGAGGAAGGTCTTCCCAGTTCCCGGTGGGCCATAGAAGATCAGCTGCTTATACTCCCACAGCAGGTCGGCCTGCTGCTGCAGCCACTCGCGGTCGGCGAACAGCTCCGCTGCGAGGTCCGGGGCAACTTCCGGAAACTGTTGTAGTTCCCTGATCGGGTCCGGGTCGGGTGGCCGGTCAGGGATGCCGAGCAGGTCGAGCAACTGCTGGATGGCCGCGATCTCGTCGGTCAGTTCCACGACGTCGGCCTGGCTGTGCAGCTTCGCGGGCAATGGCTGGGGCAGCTTCGCGAACGGCACAGCGTCGGTGGGGTTGAGCCACTCGACCTTCCGCCGCAGGTTCGATCGCTGATCCGAAGACGAGACGTACGTGGCAGACCCGGTAATGCGGCCAAGGTACGTCTTGCCCTGTGACGTAGTGAGTAGGTAATCACCCACCCGCATGCGGTTGCAGAAGGCGTCGAACTCGGCGACCTTGGTTTCCCGCGTTGCATAGGACTTGTACTGGTAGTTCTGCTCCACGGCGTTGCGCAGCTGATCGAACGGTACCGGGGGGACGAGTGGGCTCAGGTTGGCCGCAGCCAACGAGGCGGACCCCTTCCGCAGCCACACATACACCAGGTCGCGGCCGTCCACCGAGGAACCCCGCACCAGCCAGGCCCGGCGGATGGGGGACTCGATCTCGGTATCGGCTTCGAGTCCGGCCAGCTGTTCCCGTAGACCGTCGGCGGTGATCCGCTGCTGCCGGTCAGCGCGCCTCGACTCGTCGAATCGGAGCCCTTCGCTCTCCAGCACCTGTCGCGGGTCGTCGCTGCGGTCGGGGTCAGACCACCGAAAACCGGGAGCGATACTGCCGTCAGCGCGCAGCACCCGATGGGCGTTGTCGATTTTCTCGGACCCGAGAAAATTCCCGACCGACTGCGCCGAGAGCTCGGTCACCGTGGCGAGATCGCCGTAGGTCGTCCACCAGCCGGCCTCCACATATCCCAACGCCTCGATGACCCTTGCCCAGCGGGGGTCCTCATAACCGGACTGCTTCTGCTGCTTCTGCTTGCGGTGCACCCGGTAACGGCGGCTGAGCTCGCGGGCGAGCTGGTCGCCAGGGAGTTCATCGATCGCTTCGACGCCGGCCTCGGTGATCGACCAGCCGCCGCGTTTGGCCATCCAGCCGATCGCGCTGCTCCACGTCGAGACGAATCGCAGGTAGGTCTCGAAACGCGGGGAGCCGCTGTCGTTGAGGCTGAGTTCGTGCTGGTTGGGCTGGGCGAAGCGGGCCACCCGGGCCAGCGCATCCTTGGGCGCCACCGGCTCGCCGGCATCGCGGAGTAGCTCGAACAACGCACGGACAAGCAGCCCGCGCCGCATCTGTGGTTCCGGCATTATCAGTGTCCTCCCGGCACGTGATCATGCCATGACCGGTCCGGCATGCCCGAGCGGCGTCCTACGACTTCATCCCCGCTTTCTGCACGATCAGGAGCGGCTGGCGCATCCAGAAGTGCACCGTGGCGAACATGTGGCAGGTGCGCCGTGCTCGCCACGGCAGCCATCGCCGCCGGGCACATCCCCGTACCCGGCATCGACCCTTGCTGTCCATGACGTGCCAGTCGAGTAACGCCAGCACCGCCCCGGCCATCCGCAGGAGGATTTCGACGTTCTGATCAGGAGGCGCGCCCTCGGGCAGCGTCTCGGCTGCTCGGTTCTGCATTGCCCGGTATACCTTTCCCACCCGCTCCCGCAGCAGTCGCCAGCGCACTTCTTCGACGTTGCTCACGGGATCCAGTCGAGCTCTACGGTATGCGGAGGAAGGACCAACGACGCCATATCACTGTTCAGCCGTGCCAACTCCGCCAGCAGCTCCCGGTCTTCACGGATCATGAATCCCAGCCGTTCTCGCTCACCACATGCACTCCGCTCATCGGCTCGTTTACCTGGTCGGCGCCCAGGGCCGGGGAGCTGCCGCAGCTGGTCGGCGGGGGAACCACCAGCCATGGGCTCAAACCCGGCCCCGGGGCCTGGCGGTACTGCATCCGGTGCAATGCGCTGTGCGTGATCGACTACACACTGTTGCCAGCGGTTGCGGGCTGAGCAGCCCAGTAAATCTGTCTTTATGGGACGATGCGGCGAGCGTATTCATTCGACCGAGCGCCGTAGCACGACGGCAAGGCTCTCTTCTCCGACAACGAACTCGGGTTCTGATCCGTTGAACTCCTGCATCCCTCGCACGATTTTCCGCGGCACGCCAAGACCCATGTGTTCCAAATAGCCGTAGTCCCGCATCACGTCTTTGAGCATTTCGTTGCGTGCGGCCCTGGTCCCGGCCAGCATCCGCTCCACGGTCACCCCGTTCGGTAGCCGCCCGGGGCTCACGATCTCAAGCCGGTCCGGGTAGAGACCCAATTCGACGTCGGTGTGCGCCAGCAGATAGTCGCGATGGATCACCGCGTTGACTAGCGCCTCGCGGACAGGCTCTGCCGGAAGCCCCGGGGTCTCGACCCTTCGGGCACCGTCGATCAGTTCGGCTCGGACACCGACATTGCGTCGCACGAAGGCGATGGCCATGTCGACGAGTCCGGGCTCGACGAGCCCTCCCGCTGGCGCCATCAGCGGTGCCAGCGGTCCGCGAAGCGTGGCACGCTCCACTGCCGCATAGTCCTTGTCGAGGCCGGGGTAGGCGACTGCGTCGATTCCCGACTGCGGCAGGTAACGAGCAGTGGATCTGCCGAAGAGCGCGATCGCGGCGAGGCAGGGCACCGGTTCGTTGACCCCCCTCCACCAGGAACTCGGTCGCCGACAGCAGCTGCACCCAGCCTTGCCGGTCCTCGGGGTCCGGCACCGGCTGGGCACGCACCCGCAGGAAGTAATCGGTCAGTCGTCGCTGGTCGAGGTCCTCGTAGAAGGATCCCGAAATCGGGCGAAGCTCGGCGCGAAACCCGCCACGCCGTTGCTGCAGACGAGAAAGCTCTTCGGGGCTCGCCTCACGGCTCTGACGCCCGGCGCGGAGGTAATAGGAGAAGTGATTGTTATGCCACACCGCGTGCACCGCGTAACCGGCCTCAACCGTCACCACGGCGACCTGTCTGCCGGTGCCCGGGTCGGTCACTTTCTGCACATGCGGGATGAGTGGCGGGCGCACCTTATCCCGCGCAATCGTCAGAACCCATTCATCGACCGCGTCCCGCACCACCCCGCTGATCGTGCCGTCGTCTTCAACGCCCAGCAGGATTCGACCACCACGGAGGTTACTCAGCGCGACGAGCTGCTTCGCGAAGTCGTGGGGCTGGACATCGTCGCGCTTAAACTCGACACCGCTGTTCTCGCCCTCACGGAGCAGCGCGGACAGCTCGGACAGTGTCACCATCGTCAGAACCCGTAAAGGTAGCGGCGGAGCCGGAACGCATCCGGACCGCCTTCGAGGATCTCACCAGCGAGGGTAAGCACCTTGTGGTCGTCGAGCGAGCCCATGCCGTCCTCGGCGATGAGACCCCTGTTTGCGGCGGTCTCCAGCACGACCAGAAGCTCGGCGTCACCGAGTACCGGGATGTTGGCGTTGTGCGTACTGAACACTAGCTGGCGAAGGCCCTTGAGCGCCCGCAGCCGGGGCACGACACCCTCCCAGATGAACCGGTTGTCGAGGTCGTCCTCCGGCTGGTCGACGATCAGTGGACCGGGCAGGGTGGCGAGTAACAGCAGAAGCAGTGCAGTCGCCTTCTGGCCTTTCGATAGATCATCCAGGTCTCGAAAACCGGGATCGGATGCACTGCCGACATTGAGCGCGGCCACTGCGGCTGGTCCGACTGTCATCTCCTCCAGCTGGAGAAAAAGCTCCTCGCCCCCATTCACCAGGTTGGTGGCCTGCGTCCCTCGTATACCGAAGTCGGCCAGCCGCTCGGTTCCGGCGCGGGCCGCATCGGCGAACGCTCTCGGCGAGAAGTTCTCCTGCTGTACAGCGAACTTGATCTGAGAGCGTTGGCCGGTGACAGCGCTGTCAATGAGCGCGATGATTTCCCGCCGGTCGGCCGAGGACTGCGGCTTCACGCGTACCGTCCCGCGCAACGCATTATTGGCCGCGTTGCATGCCTCGCCCAGGTTCCGCCGTTCGGCGCTCATGTGATCACTGAGCTCAGCTAGCAGCTGGCGACGGTCGTCATAAAGCGCGCCGACCCGAGCGGCGACCTGACGACGCTGATCGGCTAGTGGGGCGAGCTGTTCCACGTTGCGCTGAATGACGAGGTAACGGCTCGCGTCCAGCCCACTGTCCTGCAGTGACCGCAGGACCGCGTCGTATTGCTCTCGGACCGGCGCCGTCACGGTCGACCAATCCTCCTCGATCGACGAGATCGCGGCGCGGGCGGTAGCTTCAGCATGCTTGATCGCGTTGGCAGCACCGGTGACTTGTGCCTGCAGCGAGCTGAGCACGTCAGCAATCTGGGCCAGGATCTTCGAATTCGGGAGGTCCCGCAGCGCGGCGGGCGAGGTGAAGGCCTGATCGAGCAGTCCCTCGTCACGCAGTGGTTGAGCTGTTGCGAGCACGTCGTCGAGCCTGGTGGCGGCCGTGTCGAGAATCCGGCGCTCACGGTCGACCCTGGTGCGCTCGTCCAGCCGCTGATCAAGATGCGCGCTCCGGAAATGGGTGAGCGCCTCCCGGAGTCGCGGTAGATCGTCGAGTGCGTCGTCAATTTCGGCGAGCTGTCTGCGACCTGCGAGGATCGCCTCCCGGTTCTGGCGCAGCCGGGTCGGCAGATTCGATACGGGATCGGTGGTATTGCCGGAGATGCGCCGTAGGAGCCGCGCGATGTAGTCCCGCGAGTCGGCGAGTTCGGCCAGTTCGTGCTGGCTGAACACCTCGACCGGACCAAGGACGTCGATAGGGCGCGAAGCAAGGACGGTTCCCGAAATGTCCCTTACCACAGGAGGGTCGGGCACCGACCGTTCGACGATAAACTGGCCCGCACCACCTCGGACCAGGATGCTGATCTTGGTGCCAGCGTCGAGGACGTGGTCAACGAGGCTGCGGTGGTCTCGGCTAGCCGCGTCGCCGATCGGGTCGATGCCGAGCGCGTAGCGGATGCTCTCGATCACCGTCGACTTGCCCGTCCCTCGGCCACCGACCAGGCAGGTCAGAGAGTCGCTCAAGCGCATCCGGACCCCATCCAGGAAGCCACCCGTCCAACTGATCGTCTCGATGGCCGGACGCGGGGAGAGAGCTGGATCGACGAGCATGATCCGGGTCTCGGGGGTACGCGTGGCGAGGTCCAGGGCGCTCAACGATGGTGTGGACATCTTGACCCAGCAGGTGCCACCCTCGACATCGAGCCGCGCGGGTTCGCAGATGTCATTGGCGTACAGCTGCGCAAACGGGTGCCGGCGCTGGTACTCCTTTTCCTGGTTCTGCAGAATCCGTTCCTGTAGTGGAGTCAGCTCCCGTCCAGGGCTGACCACTACGGCGTGCACGTTCTCGTTGCGCCAAGCCCGGATGAGTGCCTGCCCTTGCAGAGCGGTGAGCAGGCCATTCTTGCCGTTCACGTGCGCCGGGATCACGAGGGCACCTCGCTTGACGAGGCAACGCACGATCTCTTCATAAGAATTTCCGGGCTCGCCGGATCTGGATTGGGGGATGCCACCGCATGCTCCGATGGCGGCGTCCACCTTGTCGTATCCGGTCTCGCGTTCGAAGAGGACCAGCAGATGAATGCCTTCACTGGACACCGCTTCGAAGCCCGGCAGCACCATGATGCCCGCGTCCTGAGCTGCCCTGGCCAGACCCTCGGACGTTCGCACGCACCAGTGATCCGTGATTGCGATCAACTCGATATTCCCCTGGCGGCAGGCCCGGACGATCGCCTCGTTGTAGCTCTGCTCGTCCGGAAACTTCGCGCTCGGCGCCGACATGCCCTGGTAGCCATACGGATTTACCTGCAAGGCGACCCGGTGCCAGCGCGCACCTGCGGGTGCCGCCAAGGCATCCGCGACGATGTCCGGCCACGATACCCCCGGACCTGGGACAGCAGGCTGAGTCATCCCACGCAGCCTACGGCTGCGCCAACCGATCAGTTCCAACCCGCTCGGCGTGGCGGACTTGCTGAGTACCACCAGAATCCCGATCAGGTGGTGCTGTGGGAGAGGGGCGGGTTTGGTGTCGCACACATCACTGCGGCCTCGCCCGCACCAAAGTCGGTGGGAGTGACTGTGTGTGGTCAGGTACACAGTTTTGTCACAGGGTTGGGTGATCGGACGGCTACCCTGAGCCGGTCAGGGCGGCAAGGAGTGCTGGGGAGTGTCATGGCCCGGGAACCGGAAGAGCTCGTCGAGATGCGCCGCGCGCTCGGTGCGCAGCTGGCCGCCTGCCGCGAGGCGGCGCA
>JBOHHE010000340.1:0-1852 GCA_050700355.1 Pseudonocardiaceae bacterium | reverse complement strand
AAGCCACACCTTTCCTCGATAGACCTCGATGGAGAGGGTGACGGAGGCATTCGGGCCCCGTCCTGTGACCACGAGCTTCCGCTTCGCCATGCCCACCGTCCGGCCGATGTGGTTGGCCGGGACTGGTGGCGGCATCCAGGCAGCACCACCAGTCCCGGCTCTCAGGGGTGATGACGGTGGCCATCGGGGAGACCACCGTCACCGAGTGCAAATGATTCCGTTGCACGAACGAGAAGGCAATAAAAGTAATGTTGCGAACGTCATGCGACGAACACCGCAGTTGCGTTCGTCTCTGGACTTGATCGGGACGCAGCCGGAAGCCACACTTACCCAACCCAAGAGAGGGAAGGATTCATGAACATGGGAGCAAAGAGACACACTCCGACGGTACGGCTCCGGCGGCTGGCCGCTGAGCTGCGCCGGATCTGTGCCGAAGCGGACATGAGCCGGGAAGGCGCGAGCGAGCAGACCGGCATCAACAACGCCACGCTCTACCGCATCGAGACCGCCAGGGCACGCCCGCAGATGCGTACTTTGACCGCGCTGCTCACCCTGTACGGAGTCGACGTCGAGAAGCGTGAGTATTTGATCACCCTCTGCCGCGACGCCGGCAAGCAGGGCTGGCTCCGGCCATACCACACCGACTTGACCGACGAGTACACCGCCTACATCAGCTTCGAGGACGAAGCGCAGGCGTGCGCAATTATGAGTCGTTGCACATCCCGGGGCTGCTACAGACCGAGGAGTATGCGCGGGCGGTCGTCCGGGGTGGCCTTCCGATGGGAAGTCAACAGATCGATGATCGTGTTCAGGCGCGCATGCAGCGTCAGCAGGTACTCACCAAGGACACGCCGCTGAAGCTGTGGGCCATCGTGGACGAAGCGGCTCTGCGACGGCTGGTCGGTGGTGTCGACGTCATGCGCTACCAGCTGAAACGTCTGGTCAGCCTGATGACTGAGCCGAATGTGACGCTCCAGGTCATCCCGTACAGCGCCGGGACGCATGCGGGGATGCCAGGGGCGTTCGTCCTGATGGACTTCGCCGATCCAATGGACACCGATCTGGTCTACATCGACAGCGCGGCCGGTGACCTCTTCCTGGAGTCCGACACTGACGTCAGCCAGTACACCATGATCTTCAACAACCCGCGTGCCGTCGCCCTCAGACCCGACGATTCGGCCACGTTGATTGCCGAGGTTGCCAGCGAGACCGCATAAGGAGGTAGTGAAAGGGTGAACAGAATAGACCTCTCACAGGCCCATTGGCGCAAAAGCTCCAGAAGTAGCGCCACCGGTCAATGTGTAGAAGTAGCGTTTGTCGGTGATCGGGTCGCACTGCGTGATTCCAAGAACCCGGCCGGACATGTACTGGCGTTAACGCCAGGTGAGTGAGACGCATTCGTCGGCGGGGTACGGGACGGTGAGTTCATGGAGCCGTAAGCAGCCCGAGCAGGAAGCCCGCCTTCACCAGGTGAGAAGGCGGGCTTCGTCCTTGGGTGACAGGCACCGATCAGACGGCGACAACGCATACGGCGCGCGCGTGGCCGACGAGTGCACCCAGATCCTCCGGGTCGGTCGTCAACACCGTCCCACCCGGTTCGGCAGCTGCAATCACAGGGCATCGCCATGTTCGCTCCACGTCACTGCTGGCAACACCGAGTAGCCCGGCCTCCAGCTTCTCGTCAGGGCGTTCGTTCCGCCGTCAATGGATCATCGTGCCGCATGGTCTGATGGTCTCACCGATCGCGATTCGGGTCGAAACAAGGCGACCCGAGGCGATCACCACCGGTCGTATCGAGGGTCCGGGCGCAGAACTCCATGATCGCTGAAAGTGTGCTGTGGTCGTGCAGAAG
>JBOHHE010000339.1:0-22163 GCA_050700355.1 Pseudonocardiaceae bacterium | reverse complement strand
TCCGGGATGCGGCGGCTCTCGACCACCTCGACGCCGATCTGCCAGCCACGATCGGTCCGCTCGATCGCCACCACAGTCTCCGGATCCCGACCGGTGAACTCGGCGACCTGACGGGCGGCGCAACGAGCCGCCTCGGCAGCGGATACTCCGCCCGGGTCGGCTCGTGGCCGGGATCGCTCCGGAGCGGACTCGACGTGGCTGCGTGCCGACGGCTCGGCGCGGGCTCTGGGTCGATCCTGGAGGGGCCGATCCGGGAGAGGCCGGTCCTGAGGCACGCGGTCCTCCGTCTTGTCAACCACCGGCACCACGCCGGGAAAGCAGTCGGCCGATCAATTCCTCCTGCGCCTCCTCGCACTCCTGTTCCGAGATCTCCCCGGCGGCGAGCGCGCGATCCAGTTCCCCGATTTGGTTACGAATGGAAACGGGGTCGTAGTAAACGCGTTCGGCCTGTTCCTGCACCCGTTCGGCAAGCCACCACACGCCCCGTAGCGGTGCTATTGGTAAGGTCAGCAAACCGGTCAGCAGACCCATGGGGCGGGCTCCTCCGGCATTCTCACGGTCCGGATACGAAGTCGTATGCGGGCACCGGACCGAGCAGCCGCAAACGGACACGTCCAGCGAGCTGACGACCGCAGTCCTCGACCGCTGCGTCGAACTCCTCCCGGCGCTCATCAGCGACCAGAAACGCCGCGTCGACCACCCCGTCAGCCTGGGCGGGCGTCCGCACGACAACATCGATGACGTACGGGGTGAGCGCGTCGAGCACTTCGGCGCCGTCCTTTTGGCGTTTCTCCTCCAGCGCGCCCACAATCATCTCGCCGAGTCGCAACTGCTGGTGATAGGCCTCTTCCGGGGACAGTTCGGAGATCGCATCCCGCAGCGCAAGGATGTCGGGGTATTCCTGAAGGACCTCCACCAACACCGGCTCCTCCTCGTAGCGACCGGTGAGTGTGAACTGCGCCCTTTCGGTGAGATCACGTAGCAGCGTCGTGAAGTGCTCCTGGTGGGGTAGCAAAAGCTCGTCAGCCACGACCCGCTCATTGGTCACCACGGCCCCGAAACGCATGGGTGCAATGGTGATGCCCGCGTCCACCAGAGCATCGAGCACCTTCTCATGCCCGGTCAGATCGGCGCGGGTGCCCAGCGGCCGTTCCAGCGGGACCTCCCCCACCACGGCGGCGATCTCCTCGGCGCAGACCAGGCTCACCCGCCCATCCGTGCCCAGCCCGCGCAGCTGCGCAGGCAGTCGCACCGAGGCGGGCACCACCCCATAGACGTAACAGGCCACTTCGGCTTCTGACGGGCTGGTCATCAGGGCTGCTCCCGACGCTGCGGCCGACGACGTACTTCTTCGCGCTCGCGGCGGTCCTTGTCCGAACCGAACACCTGCTCCACCTTCTCCAGCGCGGCGTCGAGCACACCGCTGGTCTTGCCCTTGGCTACCCCCTCGGTGACACCCTGCATCAGTCCGGGCAGGCCCACGCCGCCCTTGCCCTTCGCGTAGAGGTCCAACCGGTTGGTGGCCTCGGCGAAGCGCAGATAGGTGTCCACGCTGGCCACCACGATGCGGGCATCAATGGTAATCAGCTCGATGCCGACCAGCGAGATCCGAACGAACACATCGATGACTAGGCCCTTGTCCAGGATCAGCTCGATGACCTCGGCCAATCCGCTACGATTCGGGCGCTCGACGTTCGGACCCTGACGTTGTGTTGCGACAGTCACTGATTACCTCCGCCCCGACCTCGCGGCTTCGCGCTCGGGTTCGTCCCTGTAGTTTTCGTCCACGTCGTCGTATTCGTCGTCGTATTCCTCGACCGGGTCGTCTACATCGTTGTCGTCTGCGTAGTCGTTGTCGTTTTCTTCCACCGCGTCATCGATGCTGGTGTCTTGGTGCTTTTCGGTGTCATCCTTTTTGTTGCCGTCGTCCTTTTCGACCGTACCCAGGTCGTCCTGAACGGGCGCCGGCGGCGCTTGAGCTGGTTCCTGAACCGGCTCCTGGCTCCCGGCGAGCTCTTGGTGTTCTCGAGTCTCGGCAGCCATCACCTCCTCGTGGGTACGTACCACCTCGCCGTTCCGAATCTCACCCCGCCAGCCCCGCACCGAATCCGGGTTGAGAACGGCTCGGGTCATGACATGCCGCCGAAATTGATTGATCTCCATCCGGACACGGCGGGCCTGCGCATTCCACAGGCTTCCGGTGCGCTCCAGCAATCCCCCGGGATAGTATTCGAGCACCACCAGAATCCGGGTCATGTTCGGCGTCACGGCATGAAATGACACAGCCCCGTCGACGCGGCACTTTGTGCCGTGCGATCGCCAAGCGATACGTTGGTCAGGTATCTGCTCGATAATCGTTGCGTCCCAGTCCCGGTGCGATCGGAGAACCCGCACCTCCCAATGGGACGCCGCCGGGGAGGTCTTCTCGACCTCGCTGACCTTTTTCATAAACTGCGAGAATTCCTGGAACTGACTCCACTGGTCATAGGCCAGCCGCACCGGAACATCGACGTCTATCTGCTCGACAATGCTCATCGATTTGGTGCCCCGCTCGCTCTTGCGCGGACTGGTTGCCCCCGAGAGCGTCTGTTTGACGCTCTCCGAGACGCCGGTGATGCCCGTCTTCACCGTCTTCGCTGTCGAGCCGAGCGGCAGCCTCGCCGCGGTGGAGGCCGCACCTCCGGTGATCCCGGCAATCAGCCCCGGCCCGCCGGAATGCCTATATTCGATCAACCGCTCGGCCAGGTCCTCCACCGAGCCGACAGCCTTCTCGATCGCCAGTTCGGCGATCAGGCCGAGCAGCAGCTGGCCCTGCTCAACCAGGCGATCGGTGGGTAACTGGTTGAGCAGACCCGCAGCGCGGGTCAACTCACGCTCAGGCATTGCGCTCACTCCGCTCCGAGCTGTTGGCTGCGCTGGGCGTGCCGTTGCGCCTTCTGGGTGGACTAGCGCCGGCGCCGGTACGACGGCCAGCTCCGCTTGTGCCTGCCGCGGCGGTGTGCCGTGGTGCCGGCTCCACCTCCTGCTGGACGCCGCGCTCCTGCTCGGCGTGGTCCTCGTCGCCCCAGTCCTCAGCGCGGTCTTCATCCACCCAGTCGTCGTCGGCCGGCTCCGCAGCATCGGTGGCTCGACCAGACCTGGTAACTCGCGATGAGCCGGTGCGCTCGTCCAGCCTTCCGCTGAGCCGTTGGGTACGTTCGCTGAGCCGGTCGCTGAGCGCATCCATCCGTCTGCTCACCACGGCCACCGCAATACCCTTTCCCGCGTCGACCAGCCGGCCCCGGACCTGATCGCTGAGCGCGCTCAATTGAGGGTTGGATTGCACCAGTTTGGTACCCTGCTGAAGCAGCTGAGCGGGATCACGCGCAATCTTATTGCCGGACGCCATTCCCGCAAGCATGATCGCAAGCTTCATCTTCTTCGTCCTGCCGAGTACATATCCTCCGGCTACCGCAAGCATCACCCGTCCGCCGTATCTCACAACACTTCCTCCCCGTTCGGTTCTGCCACAACATATTGCCTATCCCGCAGCACGAATGCGCCGAGCAGACCGAAATTGGATCTCAATGACCTCACCCTTGTGAGGGTCGGCGAGTACCGCCGGTGTACACAACAGAGGGTACCCAAGGTTTCGGAGTCTCAACACAACGTCATACGAATGGCTCAGCAACTAGCCCGAATGATGCAAAGGAAGTTCATCCAAGGTGCGGTCCGCTCAGCTCATGGCGGAGGCTATCCCCGGGACTTTCAGCGCACTCCGATGGCGGTGTACTCACGCTGCGTGTGGCCGGTATAGATCTGACGGGGACGGCCGATCTTGGTCTGCGGATCGCTGATCATCTCGCGCCAGTGCGCTATCCAGCCCGGCAGCCGCCCCAGTGCGAAGAGCACTGTGAACATCTTCGTCGGAAAGCCCATCGCTCGATAGATCAGGCCAGTATAGAAGTCGACGTTGGGGTAGAGCTTACGTTCGATGAAATAATCATCACTCAATGCGCGATCCTCCAGCGCCAGAGCGAGGTCGAGCAACGGATCATTGATCCCCAGCTTGCGCAAGATATCATCGGCGGTCTTCTTGACGATCTTGGCACGGGGGTCGTAATTCTTGTAGACACGGTGCCCAAAGCCCATCAGCCGCACCCCTTCCTCACGGTTCTTGACCTTCTTGATGAAGGCATCCACATTACCCTCATCGAGGCGGATACGTTCGAGCATCTCCAGCACGGACTGGTTCGCTCCGCCGTGCAACGGACCGAACAACGCATTGACCCCCGCCGAGACCGAGGCAAACAGATTGGCTTGCGAGGAACCCACCATCCGCACCGTGGACGTCGAACAGTTCTGCTCATGATCGGCGTGCAACACCAGCAGCAATTCCAACGCGTCGACCACGACCGGGTCCACCTCATAGGGCTCCGCAGGTAGCCCGAAAGTCATCCGCAGAAAATTGTGCACGAGATCCAGCGAGTTGTCCGGGTAGAGGAACGGCTGACCGATCGACTTCTTGTACGCATAAGCCGCGATGGTGGGTAGTTTGGCCAGCAATCGTACCGTGGAAATCTCCACCTGCTCATGGTCGAACGGATTGAGACTGTCCTGATAGAAGGTGGAGAGGGCGGACACCGCGCTGGAGAGCACAGGCATCGGGTGTGCGTCTCGCGGGAAGCCGTCGAAGAAGCGCTTCAGGTCCTCGTGCAGGAGGGTGTGTATGCGGATCAGTTCGGTGAACTCATCCAGTTGGCCACTGGTCGGCAATTCGCCGTAAATCAGCAGATAGCTGGTTTCCAGGAAGGTGGAGTGCTCAGCGAGCTGGTCAATCGGGTAACCCCGGTAACGTAATATGCCCGCCGCCCCATCGATATAGCAGATTTCTGAACTACATGAAGCGGTGTTCGCGAACCCGGAATCGAGCGTGACCATCCCGGTGCCTGCCAACAACTTGTTCAGACCGATCCCGGCTGGGCCCTCGGCGCTCCTGACGATCGGCATCAGGTGCTCGCCACCGGGGTGACTGAGCCGTACCGTCTCCTCGCCGCGACCGTTATCTGCCGAGCCGCCCGGGCGAATCGGTACTTCGGACGCGGTGGCGTCGGCCATTTGCGGTCCCTCTCACGCTCGATGGCACATTTTCGATGGCGGGCTCTCCGTGGCTGACGTGACGACCCGTGACAGACCGCCGACGACAAACTCCAAGGTAGCCCGCAATCCGGCCACAACACAGCCGGCCAAGCCGGAGATCGCTGGATCGGCGTTGGGTTGCCCGGCGCCTACTGGCGACGTCCAGGCATCCGATCACGGGGCAAGGCGCTGCACCGTCCACTGGCCGTCGTCATCGCTGCGGTACCGCAGCCGGTCGTGCATCCGGTTCGGCCGGCCCTGCCAGAACTCCACGCTCACCGGCCGGATTCGCACACCACCCCAGTGCGGCGGCAATGGCACGCGCTCGGCATCGGCGAAGCGCCGGGCGACCTGCTCCAGCGCGACGTCGAGCGCTCGCCGGTTCGCCACCACAGCCGACTGCGCCGAGGCCCATGCCGCCAGCTGAGCACCGCGTGGCCGGGTGTCCCAGTAGGCAGTGCTCTCTGCTCGCCCGATGGTCTCGATGGGGCCGCGCAGATGCACCTGGCGGTGCTGCCCGATCCAGGGGAACGTCACCGCGGCGAAGCGGGTGACGTTGAGATCATGCATCTTGCGAGAAGTGAAGTTTGTGTAAAACACCAAGCCACGCGTGTCGAGCCCCTTGGCGAGCACGGTCCGTGAGCTGGGCAGCCCTTCCGCGTCAGCGGTGGCCAGCACCATCGCATTAGGTTCCGGCAGGCCCGCTTCGAAGGCCTCGTTGAGCCAGCTCACCAGCTGCTCATGCCAGGTAGCGGCCAGGTCTTCGGTATCCAGCTCGCTAGCGGTGTAGGCAACCCGCATCGCAGGCAGCTCGGCGACCCACTGTTGCTGTACCTGACTAGCCCCCACTGCGCACACTCCCAAGTTCTGAAGGGTCCGATTCCTCCGAAAGTACGGGGTTACCGACGTCGCCGACACCCCTGCCATCGCGTTCGGTGACGCAGGCCACCGGTGAATACATTGCCTTGGGCTCACCACCGGTGCAGTCTTCATCCCAACCGCGCGGCGCCGCACTGTGGCGCGCCCCAAACGTCGGCCAGTCGGTCCACCGCGCGTGCCCAGCCGGGGGCTGAGCGTGCAAGGAGGACGGGCATGGCAGCGTCGAACACATTGACGTCGGCGACAACGCCGGCGTCGAACACCCCAGTGGTGGATCCCGCCGGGGCGGATCCCGCCGGGGCGGATCCCGCCAACGACTTCAAGCCGGGACTGGAGGGCGTTGTCGCCTTCCATACCGAGATCGCCGAACCAAACCGGGCGGGCGGCGCATTGCGCTACCGTGGCGTGGACATTGAGGACCTGGTCGGTCACGTCACCTTCGGGGACGTGTGGGCCTTGCTCACCGACGGTCGCTTCGGGCATGGCCTGCCACCTGCTGAGCCGTTCCCGCTGCCGGTGCATACCGGGGACGTGCGAGTCGACGTGCAGGCCGCGCTGGCGATGCTGGCCCCCATCTGGGGCTATCGCCCACTGCTCGACAGCACCGAAAGCGAGGCCCGCGCCGAACTGGCCAGGGCATCGGTGATGGCGCTGTCCTACGTGGCGCAGTCCGCTCGAGGCATCCATCAGCCAGCCGTCCCGCAGTGCCGGATCGACGAATGCCTCACCATCACCGAACGATTCATGACCCGCTGGCGCGGCGAGCCCAACCCGGCACACGTCAAGGCTGTGGACGCCTATTGGGTCTCGGCCGCTGAACACGGACTCAACGCCTCGACGTTCACGGCCAGGGTGATCGCCTCCACCGGCGCCGACGTCGCCGCCTGCCTCTCCGGGGCGATCGGCGCGATGTCCGGCCCGCTGCACGGTGGTGCGCCTGCCAGGGTGCTGCCGATGATCGAGGAGGCGGAGCGCACCGGGGACGCCGTCTCCATCGTGCGCCGAGTGCTGGACCGCGGTGAGCGGTTGATGGGCTTCGGTCATCGGGTGTACCGGGTCGAAGATCCGCGAGCTCGGGTACTGCGCCGGACTTGCGAGGAACTCTGTGCGCCTCGGCACGAGGTGGCGGTCGCCCTGGAGCAGGCCGCCCTGAACGAGCTACGGGAGCGGCGACCGGATCGGGTCATCGAGACCAACGTCGAATTCTGGGCCGCGGTGATTCTCGACTTCGCGGAGGTCCCGCCACACATGATGCCCGCGATGTTCACCTGTGCTCGTACCGCAGGCTGGTGCGCACACATCATGGAGCAGAAACGTACCGGCCGACTGGTCCGCCCCGCAGCGCGCTACATCGGCCCGGATCCTCGTCCGCCACAGGACGTGGCGGGCTGGAGCGAGATCGCCCAGCGCTGAGCGGGCATCAGCGTCGCAGCCTGTAGCGGGCGAACAGCTGACCCTGCGACTCCAGCAGCCAGCGCAGGTCGAGCCCGACCGGTTCGGCCAGGGGCGCCCGGCCGACGATCGTGAGCGAGCCTGCGCTGCCCGCCAGCGCTGGTGCGATGGCCAGAAACAGCTCATCGACCAGGCCGGCGGGAAGCAGGGCGGCGTTGAGCGTCGGTCCGCCCTCGCAGAGCACCGATCGCACGCCGTACTCAGTCCGCAGTCGACTCAGCACTGTGGACAGCTCTTCGCCAGGCGCTGCTCGCAGGTAACTGACCTGCGCCAGGCAGCCGGGCAGTTCGCTCTCGCTGGCGGTGACCACCAACACCCGCGAGTTCGGGTCGGCCAGCAGCGGCAGATCAGCGGTCAGGGTGAGCCGACGGCTGAGCACGACGGCGAGCGGGTCGGGCGTCAGGCCGCGGGCCACCCGGCGCTGCCTGCGCGTGGGGTCCCGCACCAGCCGCCGGTAGCGCTCGGTACACACGGTGCCCGCGCCGACCATGACCGCATCGACCATCGCCCGCAGCTCATGGAAAAGCTCCCGATCCGCCTGGTTGCTCATCGGGGCGGTGCGCCCCCGCACCGTCGCGGCCCCGTCCGCGGTGGCCACCATGTTGAGCACCAGGTACGGCCGATGTTCGGGAGCGAGCTCGGCGAACGTGATGCCGTCCAGCGCCTCGATGGCGGTAACGGTCCCCTGTTTGGGCAGCAGCCAACGCAGCGACCCAGCGTCCAGGCTCATGCCGGATGCCCTGGCTGGATGTGCTTCGCTCGGTGGAACTCGAAAGGCGCATCGCGACCTTCGTGGTGGGCCTCGATCGGTTCGAGTAGGTGACCCACGTGGTCGCCGAGGTCGACCCGATCCCGGATCCGCCCGGCGAACCAGTTGCCGCATTCTTGCAGGATCGGTACGCCATACGGGCCAGGTTGCCAAGCACACTGCGTGAATTTGTCCATCTCGTCGCCGGTGTGCCCGCCGAACAGCTCGGCCAGCGCCTGGGCCTGGCGGGGTACGAAGTGCACCGCCAGGAGGTTCGCCTGCTGTGCCACCCGGTAGGTGCGGTTCGCCTTGGAAAGGCAGACCAGGAAGCGTGGGGGGTCGATGCTGCTCTGGGTGCCGAACCCGACGAGGCAACCGGCCCGTTGGTCGTCCGCGCGAACGGTGACGATGAACATCGGGTAGTCCAGCTCGCCGACCAGATCATGGAAGGTGCCCTGAGCGTCCACGGCGATCAACCTACCCGGGGTGGCCGCGACTGCCCCCGTCCCCGCTGGCCAGCAGGCAGGCAGGCAGGCAGGCAGGTGAGTACGGTAATCGGAGCGTCGGGCAGCAGGGAAGGAACGAGATGAAGCAGCTGCACGCCGGTAAGGTGCGGGATTTGTATGCGATCGACGACGATATCCTGCTGGTCGCTTCGGATCGGGTC
The DNA here is from genome assembly GCA_050700355.1 of Pseudonocardiaceae bacterium. Taxonomy (GTDB): domain Bacteria; phylum Actinomycetota; class Actinomycetes; order Mycobacteriales; family Pseudonocardiaceae. The sequence goes on along the minus strand of JBOHHE010000339.1, from coordinate 13,299 downwards.
TCGGTATACGACGTCGCTCTGCCGACACCAGTTCCCGACAAGGGTGCGCTGCTCACCCAGCTGTCGGTCTGGTGGTTCGAGCGGCTCGCCGAGGTGGTACCCAATCATCTGATCTCCGCGACCGATGTGCCACCGGAATTCGCAAAGCGGGCACTACGCTGCACACCACTACGGATGATCCCGGTGGAGTGCATAGCCCGCGGTTACCTGGCCGGTCTGGGACTACGAGAGTATGAGAAGTACGGCACCGTGTCGGGGGTCTCATTGCCCCCCGGATTGGTTTCCGGGAGCCGGCTGCCCGAACCGATCTTCACGCCGACCACCAAGTTCTCCGACACCGGCCACGATGAGTTCATCACCTTCGACGACGTGGTGCGCGAAACCGGCCGGGAGACGGCGGAACGTTTGCGTGCGCTGACCCTGGAACTCTACGAGACGGCCGCCGGGCACGCGCTGGACAACGGCATCATCGTCGCGGACACGAAGTTCGAGTTCGGCTGGGACGCCACCAAGCGGTTGACCCTGGGCGATGAGGTGGTGACCTCGGATTCGTCGCGTTTCTGGCCGGTCGAGAAATGGCAACCCGGTGCGCCGCAGTACGCGCTCGACAAGCAGTTCATCCGAGACTGGTCGGTCAGCACCGGGTGGTCCAAAGAACCACCAGGCCCAGCCATCCCCGACGAGATCGTGACCGAAACGCGGCGGCGGTACATCGAGGTCTACGAACGCATCACCAGTTCCCTCTGGCTCACGTGACCTACGAAACAGCCACTCTGCCCATGATCAGCCGATTGACCAGCCACAGCAGGACTCCGACCCCCAGCAGGACACCGGCGAGCAGGTAGTGGTAAGGGTCACGCCCGGACAGCGGGGTGGCCAGGTAACCGCACAGCAACGCGCCGAGCCAGGGAGTCCACGTCGGAGCGTGATAGTGCTCATGCGTAACGGGCTGCCTGCGCAGCACTAGGCAGGCGATGTTGACCAGGGTGAAGACAGCCAGCAGCAGCAGCGACGTGGTACCCGCCAAGTCGTCCAGAGGGACAAAGCTCACCAGGACCACGGCGATTGCACTGGTGAACAGGATCGAGACCCAGGGAGTACGCCGAGTGGGATGCACTGTGCCCAGCATCCGAGGGATGATCTGCTCCCGCGACATCCCGTAGACCAGTCGGCTTGCCATCAACATGTTGATCAGTGCCGAGTTGATCACTGCCAAGAGCCCGATGACGGCGAACAAGTCCAGCGGGAAGCCGGGTGCACCGATCTTCACAACCTCGAGCAGCGCGTCGCTCGTCACCTCGGCCAACCGCTTCGCCGGCACCAACAGCGACGAGGTGATCGCGACCAGCACGTAGATCAGTCCGGCGGCGCCCATACCGAGCAACATCGCTCGAGGGAAAATCTTGGCCGGATTCTTGCACTCCTCGGCCATGTTCACCGAGTCTTCGAAGCCGACCATCGCGAAAAAGGCCAGCGCGGTGGCCGAGGTGATCGCCAGCAGCACGCCGGAGTCGGTAGTATCGATCTCGGTGAGGCGACCGGGCACACCCGCACCAGTACCGACGGCGTAGACGCCGATGGCGATAATAATGAGCAGCCCGGAGAGCTCGATACAGGTGAGCACCACATTGATCTTCAGCGACTCGCCGACGCCCCGGAAGTTGACCAGGGCGAGCAAGAGGATGAAAACGATCGCGACGGCAGAGGTGGGCAGTGTGATGAATTCGAGAAGTTCATTGAGGTAGGTCTTGCCGAACGCGACAGCCGCCGAGGAAGCACTGGTGATACCCGAACTCATCACGGCGAAGGCAACAATGAAGGTGAGGAAAGGGATCCCGAAGGCTCGGTTGGTGTACAGTGCGGCCCCGGCCGCCTGGGGATACCTGCCAACCAGCTCCAGATAGCTGAAAGCAGTGAGGAACGCGACCAGGAAGGCCCCGACAAAGGGTATCCACAACGCCCCGCCGACCTGCCCGGCGACGTTGCCGGTCAATGCGTAGATCCCGGTACCCAGAATGTCGCCGAGGACAAAGAAAAACAGTAATTTCGGCCCGATCACCCGTTTCAGCTCGGTCGTACCCGCACTGTCCGAGGTGGTCGTGCCCGACATCGCATCGCCCATATCGCACAGTCTGCTACCTGTCGCGACCTCCCTTGCGCAGGGGGCAGCAGTGCGATCACGGGACCAGCCGCTGCACCAGCCACTCGGATTCCACCCCAGTGCGGCGGCAACGGCACTCGCTCGGTGTCGGCGAAACGCCGGACGACCTGCTCCAAGGCGACGTCGAGGGCACGCCGGTTCGCCACCACAGCAGACTGGGCCGAGGCCCACGCCCCCAGTTGTGCCCCGCGCGGCCGGGTCTCCCAGTAGGCGCGGCTCTCCACTCGTCCGACCACCTCGACGGACCCGCGCAGATGCACCTGCCGGTGCTGCCCGACCCAGGGAAACGTCGCCGCGGCAAAACGGGTGGCGTTGAGATCGTACATCTTGCGAGAGGGGAAGTTGGTGTAAAAACCACGCCACGCGCGTCGAGTCCCTTGGCGAGCACGGTTCGCGAGCTGGGGAGCCCCTCGGCTTGTTGACCTCGGACTCGTCGTGTTTCTGGCCGGTCAAGAAATGGCAATCCGGTGCGCCGCAGTACGAACGCACCATCGGTTTTCCTGGTCGGCATGACCGGTTTCCGGCTGCTATGACGTGACGGCTCACCGCGCCGTGCGCGACGCATGTGCCGGTGCAGCACCACTCCCATGCGAGACTTTACGCGCCCGTTTCGCTATGACCAGGCAACTGCGTGGATTCATGACAAAACGGGGTGCTTGACTCTTTCATTTTGAGTGCAAGGTTTCCTTCACAGCGAGGGGTAGACAGATGACCGAGGACATCACCAGGTCAGGCATCACCGGGTCGACCGTGCCGCGCCGCCAGCTCGGCAGGTACCTGCGTGACCTGCGCAAAGGATCGCGGCTGACCGCGCTGAGGGCGGCGACGCAGCTGGAGTGGACCGAGGCCAAGATCTGGCGCATCGAGACCGGCCGGACCGGGATGCGCAGCCTCGACGTCGAGGTGATGTGCAAGATCTACGGCGCGCCGCCGGAGCTGACCACCGCGCTGATGGCCCTGGCCAAGGAGACCAGGGCGCGCGGCTGGTGGCACGCCTACGGCGACGTCATCCCGGAGGGCTTCGATCTCTACATCGGCCTGGAAGAGGCGACGTCGCACCTCGCTGTTTATCAGTCGGAGCTGGTGCCTGGTCTGCTGCAGACCGAGGACTATGCGCGCACCGTGATCCGGGCGAACAAGGCCGGCGTGGACGACGCGGAGATCGAGCGGCGGGTCAGCGCGCGGATGGCCCGGCAGGTGCTGTTGACCCGGGTCACCGCCCCGACGGTGCTGGACGTGGTGCTCAACGAGGCTGTCCTGCGCCGCCCGGTCGGAAGTGCAAAGATCATACAGCATCAGCTCGAACGTCTGAAGAAGATCAGCGAGCTGCCCACCGTATCTATCAGGGTGATGCCGTTTAAAGTCGGGCTGCACCCCGGCGCCCTGTCCGGGCCGTTCGTCATACTGAGGTTCCCGCTCAACGGCACCGGCCCGACCGCCGAACCGCCGACGGTGTACATCGACGGCTTGACCGGAGCCCTCTACCTGGACAAACCCCATGAGATCGACGAGTACGCCGCCAAGTTCGCCGGCATGTGGGAGTCGGCGCTCGACGAGAAGGCTTCCCAGCGGCTGATCGGCCACGTGGCAAAGGAGTTGCAGAAGTGAACAGAACCGACCTGTCCCGCGCCCGGTGGCGCAAGAGCAGCCACAGCAACGCCGACTACGAGTGCGTGGAGGTAGCCGACCTCGACGGCGGACACCATGCCGTCCGCGACTCCAAACACCCCACCGGCCTGGCTTTGCTCGTCCCCCCCGACGAGTGGGCCGCCTTCATCACCGGAATCCAGCACGGCGAGTTCAACTGATCACCCGTTGACGTCCCCGTAACCGAGGCTCGGTCACTACCGGTCCCAGCAGTTGGAGCTGGTGCTCGACCCCTCAGCCACGAGCAGACCAACAAGGGAAGCCTCAACCGCGCGAGACGGCTGCTCCCGAAAACATCTCTCCCGGCGAGCCATGCGCCCGAGGAGCTGCACTATCCTATCCAACTATCTGATCTTTCTTTACAAGATCAAATAGAGGGCGGTCCGTAACAGCACCGCACCTGGCGTTCTTCAATATGAACTTCCAGCGCCAGCAAGACAGAAAACCGAGGCAGGGGCTAATTATGTGCGCCCGCGTAGACGAAACAAGGCGCCGCGTTGATGATGCGTTCCACCATAACCGAAGCTTCCTAGATTTAAGCAACCTACAGTTAACGACGTTGCCGCCCAACCTGACCAACCTGACCAACCTGACCACACTCCACCTCGGCGGCAATCGGCTCACCGCCCTACCGGAGAGCCTGGCCAACCTCACCAACCTCACCACACTCTTCCTCAGCAGCAATCAGCTCACCGCTCTACCCGAGAATCTCACCAACCTCACCAACCTCACCCACCTCACCCTCGGAAGCAATCGGCTCACCGCCCTACCGGAGAGCTTGGCCAACCTCACCAACCTCACCCACCTCGCCCTCGACTTTAATCAGCTCACCGCCCTACCGGAGAGGCTGGCCAACCTCACCAATCTCATCGAGCTCTACCTCGACTGTAATCAGCTCACTGCCCTACCGGACTGGCTGACAGATTTGACCTCTCTGGAACATTTATCGGTTAAGGCAAACCCTTTAGCGAGTCCGCCTCCGGAGATCCTGACGGGAGGCACGCAGTCAATCTTGGCTTTTCTCCGTGCCCGAGCGAACGACGGTGCAGCGCAATGGGTATCTAAATTACTTGTCGTGGGTGAGGGTGGAGTGGGCAAGACCTCGCTGATCAAGGCGTTGGCGGGCGACACGCACGATCCTGGCGAACCGACGACCCACGGCTTACAGATCAGGCCGCTCTATTTTGATCATCCGAGTCAGCCTTCCGTCCGTATGCGTCTCAGCACGTGGGACTTTGGCGGTCAGCAAATTTATCATGCCACACATCAATTTTTCTTGACCAACCGATCCCTGTTTCTCTTGCTGTGGAACTCACGGCTCGGCTGGGAGCAGGGCAAGCTTCCTTACTGGCTGGACATCATCACGGCACGCGCTCCCGGGTCACCGATCATATTGGTTGCAACCCACATCGAGGGACGACCCGTCGATCTACCGATCGATGATCTGCGCAGAGAATATCCGATGATTATCAAAGATATATCGGTGGACAGCGAGAGCCGTCACGGAGTGCAGGCGCTGTACGCAGAAATCGCCGAAGAAGCGGCTAAGCTTCCTCTCATGGGAGTCAAATGGCCGACCGCGTGGCTGGCGGCGGCCGAATCGCTCCGAAATTCAGCTGACAAGCACGTCACGCCCCAGTGTATGTGGCAGATGATGGCGACTACCGGACTCAGGGACACCGCACAGCATCAGCATCTTGCCGAGGCGCTTCACCATTTGGGAGATATTCTGTACTATCATGAGGATCGAGAGCTTTCGCAGACCGTCATCTTACGCCCCGAGTGGGTCAGTGAATACATTAGTAAGGTTTTGGACAGCCCGCAAGTCGCTAAGGCGGAGGGGATTCTGACACACCACCACATGCGGGAGCTGTGGTGGGATCTGTCCCCGGATCTGCAGGAGCACTTTCTGGGGATGATGGACAAGTACGACCTCTCCTATCGGGTGGACGAGAGCGCAACAGACGACGTCAGCCTGGTGGTGGAGCGGCTCCCCTGGAACCCACCGCATTTTCAGGACCAGTGGGATGCAATAGGGAACTTGGGGAACACCCAGGAGATTCGGGTGCTCTACCGGCTGAACACGATGCCACCGGGAATCCCGACCTGGTTCATCGCCCGTTCGCACCGGTTCAGTATGAAAACGCACTGGCGGACCGGTGCCCTCCTGCAGCACACCGATGGGCGACACCTGGCCTTGGCGCGGGCGGACCGACACCGCAATACCGTGGAACTGACCGTACGCGGTCCCTCACCCGCAGCATTCTTCTCGATACTCGATGACGGCTTGAACAGGACTCTGGAACGCTTCCCCGGTCTGGACATCGTCCGTCAAGTGCCTTGCCCATGCCAGAAACCCCATGGTGGCACCTGCACTGAAATGTTCGACTACCGCGACCTGCGGAGTCGCCTTGAGCGCACGCCACCTCGGCACGACATCGAGTGCCATAAGTCCGGGGAACTCGTTCCGGTACCACTGCTGCTGCTGGGACTCGCCCCCTCCGAACAGGACGCGACCCGTATGCAGCTGAAGCAGATTCATAAGGTAATCACGCAGGTGGACGAGAAGGTGACCGACCAGACCGAGTACGCCCAACGCATGTTCCTCAAGCTCCACAGTATGGCGCAGCGGCAGCAGGAAGCTCGCTGCCCCAGTGTCTTCGCATTGGTTCCCGTCCGGAAGCGGCTATCCTTCCGCTCGGCGTATGAGCTGCGGTTGTACTGCGAGGAGCCCGGGGCCTGGCACCGCCTGCCGGAACCGGAGGGCTGCTACCCGATCACGAAACCCCATAAATGGCTTAGCAAGTTCGGCCCCTACCTGCAGCAGCTGCTCACCGTGCTCAAACTCGTCGCTCCCTTGGTGGGACCAGTTCTGGGGGTAAGTGTTGACAAGCTTGCTGACAGCATCAAAGCCGACTGCGAGTTGATGAAGGAGCTGATCGCTCAAGTTCCCGCCGAAGTCGGCTACCAAGATGAATTCAGCCGGATCGGCGCGGCTGAGCTCGGGCCCACGGCGCGCGCCACGAGCGAGGCGGACTTTCGCACCCTCGAAGCCATGCTCACCGAGTTGGACCCCGGGCGCAGGTGGGGCGGACTGTCCCGGCTGACGACTCCCGAAGGGTTGACCCTCTACCTGTGCCGCGAGCACCTGGCCGTCTACCGTCGAACCGGCCAACCCTGACCCGCGAGAGTGAGCCCGCATGACGCAGACCGCCCAATTGAGCATCCCCGCTGAGCTGAAGCCCGCTGATGGGCGCTTCGGGTGCGGGCCGTCGAAGGTGCGGCCGGAGCAACTGGCCGCGCTGGCTACGTCCGGGGCCGCCTTGATGGGCACCTCGCACCGGCAGAAACCGGTGAAGTCGGTGGTCGGGCGGATCCGGGCGGGGCTGCGGGAGCTGTTCGGGCTGCCGGAAGGCTATGAGGTGGTGCTTGGGGTGGGAGGCACTACGGCGTTTTGGGACGTCGCGACCTGTGGCCTGGTGCGGGAGCGGGCGCTGCACCTGAGCTACGGCGAGTTCTCCAGCAAGTTCGCCGCCGCGACGAAGGCGGCGCCGTTTCTGGCCGATCCGGTGGTGATCACGGCCTCGCCCGGGGACGCCCCGGCACCCGTCGCCGACCCGTCCTGCGACCTGATCGGCTGGGCACATAACGAGACCTCCACCGGGGTGATGGTGCCGGTACAGCGTCCGGCCGGGTCCGAGGGCGCGCTGGTGGCGATCGACGCGACCAGTGGCGCCGGTGGGCTCCCGGTGCGGGCCGAGGACGTCGACGTCTACTATTTTGCGCCGCAGAAGTGCTTCGCCTCCGACGGGGGGCTATGGATCGCGCTGCTGAGCCCGGCCGCGCTGGAACGAGTCGAAGAGATCAGGAACTCTGGGCGGTGGGTGCCGGAATTCCTGTCGCTGCCCACGGCGCTGGACAACAGCCGCAAGGACCAGACCTACAACACCCCTGCACTGGCGACCCTGCTGCTGCTGGCCGACCAGATCGAGTGGATGCTGGCGGGCGGCGGGCTGGACTGGTGCGTCGCGCGCACCACCGACTCCTCGTCGCGGCTGTACTCCTGGGCCGACACGTCGGAGTACGCCACGCCCTTCGTCCTCGATCCGGCCAAGCGCTCGCTGGTGGTGGGCACCGTCGACTTCGCCGATTCGATCGACGCGGCGCGGGTGGCGGCGGTGCTACGGACCAACGGCATCATGGACACCGAGCCCTACCGTAAGCTCGGGCGCAACCAGTTGCGGATCGGTATGTTCCCTGCGGTCGACCCCGAGGATGTGACGGCGCTGACGTCGTGCATCGACTGGGTGGTTGAGCGCCTCGAATGACGCATACCCCGATCGGGGCAGCTGGCGGCGCGCCTCCCCCAGCGAGGTGGCGCAGCGGGTTACCGTATTCGGCTACGGGCACGGATTGACGCGGAGGTCCTGGGATGCGAGCACTGCGAGTGGTCGGTCTGGGGATCGACGGCCGCACGGTCATCCTGGAGACGGTGGCCCAGCGATCCGGTGAGCGACGGGAGCGGTTCACGTTGCCCGCTGACGAAGGCCTGCACGCAGCCGTTCGGGGCGATCTTCCTCGCCTTGGACAGATCGAGATCGAGCTGGAGAGCCAAATGCGACCCCGTGAGATCCAGACCCGGATCAGGGCTGGAGAGTCCGTCGAGCAAGTGGCCATGGCCGCAGGCGTCCCAAGCGAGCGGATCGAGCGATTCGCCTATCCGGTACTGCTGGAACGGTCCCGCACCGCGCAGTTGGCCCAGCAGGCCCACCCGGTGCGCTCCGACGGTCCTGATGTGCGCACGCTGGAGGAGGTCGTCAGCGAGACCTTCAGCCAGCGGGGTCACGACTACGCGGCAGTGGCCTGGGACTCCTGGCGTGGGGAGAACGGCAAGTGGGTCGTGCAGCTGCACTGGCTGGCCGGTCGGTCGGATAACCGGGCACACTGGACGTTCCACCCGGGCGCACACGGTGGCACCGTGACCGCGATCGACGACCACGCCACCGATCTGATAGATCCGCAACCGGCTGCCCAGCTGCGTCCGGTACCGCCAGTGGCGCCCGTGGCGCCCGTGGTTCCGGTGCCGCCGGTGACCCCCCTGGCCGTATCGACCGCAGCTCCGGTCAACCACGAACCTGCCCAGCGGGAGCAGCGGGGGGTGCCAGATCCGCTGATCCAGGAACAGCACCCGGCCCGCGCGGTGCCCGACGACGGACCCGCGTACCGTCCGGTCTACCGACCCGGTGAACGCCCCGCCGCAGAGCACCGCGAGCCGCAGGCCCCGGTGCCCCATCAGATGCCGACCCACCAGATGCCAGCCCACCAGACACCGATCCAACCCCCCGCCGCGCAGGCGCCACCGCCGGCTCCCAAACGAGGCCGCAAGGACCGCCCAATCGTGCCCTCCTGGGAAGATGTGCTGCTCGGCGTGCGCTCTCCCCGCGACTAGCACTGCCCGCTCGAGCTTTGCCCCCGCGCACCAGTCGGTCCGGAGGGATAGTCAGCCGAGCAGGGACAACAGCAGAATGATCCAGGTGAGCAGGATGCCCACCGCAGCACCGTAGGCCACCCAACGCCAGGTCGGGATCGCCCGAGTCAGCCACATCGATGGCGTGAGCCCTGCGGCGACCACGATGTTCGCCACCACAACGGACCAGGCGCCCCGGGCGGCCAGACCTTCGGAGAAGGCGAACAGGGCGATTCCTACCAGGACCGCGGTCGCCGCGCTGAGAGCACCACCTGTTGCCCACGGCGTCGGCTCCCGGCCTTGGCCAGGCGACAGAATCTCTATCCCCCCGGCCATCGGGTCGCCGTAAGCCACTGGGACACCGGTGGCGCCCGCCAAGCGGATCGCAAGCAATCGGCCACGCTGTGATACCAGGACGCCCGGCTCACGCTCGCAGTCCCCAGCGCGGCCGACCGTCTCAGCGATCCGTGCCCATTCGTGCAGCGCCGGCTCCAAGCCAGAGGGCAGCTGCAGGTCGCCCGGATCCAGCGGTATACTGCCGTACCCGATCAACACTGCACGACCCGCCCGGGCATACAGTTCCAGCCCCACGCAGCTGCTAGTACCCCGACTTTCCGTCTCAGTCACCTCCAGCGGTCACTCAGGTGGAGACCCTCTCACGCTGTCGACATCTCACTATGTTCATATATAGCTCGTTCAGGTGGCGAGAAATTGACCGACTGGGTCACCACTCTCGCGAAGGGGGCAGGAGGGCCGGATGGGCGACAGCACGGTCTATCCGAGCTTCACCCGCCGGAACTTACGGCGCTACCGAGAAAACGCCCATACCTGCCTGGAGGCGCTAGCTCGGATGCTCGTCGGGAACAGCTTCGCCACCGACCCGCCACTGATCGGGCTGGAAGTGGAGCTGCATCTCGTCGACAAGAATCTTGATCCGGCGATGGTCAACGCCGCCGTGCTCCAACGGATCGACGACACAGCCTTCCAAACCGAGCTCGGTCAGCACAACATCGAGATCAACGTCACGCCTCGGCCGCTGTCCGACGATGAGGCGATATTGCTCGAGCACGATCTGCAGGCCGCGCTGGCAACCGCCGAGCGGGCCGCCCGGGACACAGCAGCAGGCACGGTCATGATCGGTATACTGCCGACACTGCGGGCTGAGCACTTCGATGTGCGGTGGATGTCCGCCAAATCGCGCTACGCCTCGCTCAACGAGCAGATCCTCACCGCCCGGTCCGAGGAGTTGGTGCTCGACATTCAAGCTGCGGCACTGAACGGAGAAGCGCCAGAGCGATTGACCTGCGCGGCGGATTCAATTCTCCCTGAATCAGGGTGCACATCGGTGCAGTTGCACCTGCAGGTTGCCCCAGCGGATTTCGCACCACACTGGAATGCTGCACAGGCACTGGCCGGGGTGCAAGTGGCGTTGGCGGCGAACTCACCTTTTCTGCTGGGCCGGTCACTGTGGCAGGAGACCCGTATCCCGCTGTTCGAGCAGTCCACCGATACCCGAGCGCCAGAATTGCGCAATCAGGGTGTACGCCCCCGGGCCTGGTTCGGGGAACGGTGGATCACCTCGGTGCTCGACCTCTTCGAGGAAAACGTGCGGTACTTCTCGCCACTGCTGCTCGATATCCAGGAGGAAGACCAGCTGGCAGCACTCGACCACGGTAAGATTCCGGCGCTCTCCGAGCTACGCCTGCACAACAGCACGATCTGGCGCTGGAACCGGCCGGTGTATGACGTCGCGAACGGGGTGCCGCACCTGCGTGTCGAGAACCGCGTGCTGCCGGCCGGGCCGACTGTTATCGACATAGTGGCCAACGCAGCGTTCTTTTTCGGCACAATACGCGGGCTCACCGAGCTCGACGTACCGATTTGCCACCAGATGTCGTTTCGTGCCGCTGAGAGGAACCTGTACACGGGCGCCCGGCTGGGTATGGACGCCCTGCTGTACTGGCCGGGCGTCGGATGGACCACGCCGGACAAGCTGGTGCTGCACACGCTGCTACCGCTGGCCCATAGTGGACTGCGTAGCCTGGGGGTATCCGACGCCGCGCGTGAGCGCTATCTCAGGGTGATCGAACAACGCTGCGTGACAAGGCGAACCGGTGCCACCTGGCAGTGCGAAACCGTGCAAGCGCTGGGCGCCCGCGGCGTCGACCGTCCGACCGCACTGGTGGACATGCTCCGCCATTACATCTGCAACATGCACTCCAACCAGCCGGTCCACTCCTGGCCATCGTTCTGATCCACTACCACAACGAAGCCGATAAGCGCGATCCGATTCCGAATAGTGTCCAGGATCGGGGCATAAACCGCGATCCGGCTCCGGACGGCGACGCGGACCTCTAGACTTCAGCAGCGTGCACCCTGTGCTGCGCGGCGCCAGCTGGGACGACCTGGCTGCTATCGGCGTGGCCGACGGGAGTGCCTTCGGTGTGACCTACCGCGAGCAGGACATTGCCGACATCCGTCCACTCTTCGAGCCGGATCGCTTCCTGCTGGCCTGTGACCCCGTGGACGGGCAGATTGTGGGGGTCACCGGCAACTTCCCATTCACGATGACGGTGCCCGGAGGCACGACACTCGACGTTCCCGGAGTCACCTGGGTATCGGTGATACCCACTCATCGGCGTCGCGGCGTGCTACGTGCATTGCTGGCGGCGCAGCACCGTAGGTTCATCGAAAACGGGATAGCGGTCTCGATTCTGACGGCGAGTGAGGGCGCCATCTACGGACGCTTCGGCTATGGCCCGGCCACCACTAGGCGTTCGGTGCACATCGATCGACGGTTGGCCGGGTTCCGGCCAACGGCGCCGGATGCAGTCGGCGTGCGACTGGTCGACGCGAATCAGGCCCGTCGGCATGCTCCCGACGTGCACCAGCGATGGTGTGCCCGCACTCCGGGCGCGCTGTCCCGCAGCTCGATCTGGTGGGACTACCAGTTCCTGGACCGGGAGCACCACAGGCGCGGGGGGTCGGCACTGTTCCATCTGGTACATCCCGATGGCTGGGCCGCCTACCGGGTCGAAGATGAGCAGCGCTGCCGGGTGGTGGAGCTGGTGGCTGCCAGCGATGAGGCGCACGTCGCACTGTGGCGGGTCCTGCTCGGGCTGGACCTGGTCCACACCATTACGACCCACGCCTGCCCGCTCGACGATCCGCTGCCTTTCCTGCTCGCCGACCCCCGGCAGGTGCGCACCACCGATCTCGATGATGGCGTGTGGATCCGACTGCTGGATGTACCAGCAGCGCTGTCGGGCCGCCGCTACGCCACCGACGTCGACCTCAGTATCGAGGTGCACGACGCGTTTCTGGGCCGCGGTGGGCGATTCCGATTGCGTGGCGGGCCGGACGGGGCATGCTGCGAACCGACCGACCGGCTGCCCGACGTGCGCGTCGAGATCGCCGCACTCGGCTCGCTGTACCTCGGCGGACACCAAGCTCTGACCTTCTTGCGGGCTGGGCTGCTGGAGGTAAAAGATCATCAGGTGCTGCGTGCGCTGACCAACGGGTTCGCCACCGATCGATTACCACAACACGGCACCGAGTTCTGACCTGGAGCAATGCCGACCCGGTCGCGGTCCCGACATACGTCGAGGCCCGACCGGAGAATTCTCCGTTCGGGCCTCGACGTGTTTCCCGAACTGCGATCGCCACGCTCCCACCACGAAGCGGACGAACTTAGCTTAGGCTAACCTTTGACTGGCGTCAAGGTGGGAATGATCTACCGCATCTGGTACACCGTCGAGACTACGCGGTGGACCTACGGATCAGCACCGTTGCGCACCCCAACGTGGCGAGTACCGTCACCGCTCCGCCGACCACGATCGGGGCGCGGCCACCGATCTCCTCGGCGATCCAGCCCATCAGCGGCCCGCCGATCGGTTTGCCGCCGAGAAACAGCAGCATGTAGAGCCCCATCACGCGGCCTCGCATCGTTGCGTCGACAGACAGTTGCACAGTGGAGTTGGCTGCGGTGATAAAGGTCAACGCCGCCGCACCGCAGGGCACCAAC
>JBOHHE010000338.1:0-15334 GCA_050700355.1 Pseudonocardiaceae bacterium | reverse complement strand
GGCTCAACTGGAGCGCGAGGTCAAGAAGTATTTCGGCGGTGACAGCCCCAACTACGGAAAGGCGGCCAAGCGGCTGTACAACGTCTTCCGGTTGAATGGTCACTACGAGGAGGCGGCTTTCCTGCGGGAGCTTTTCGACGAGCCGGTGGCGTTGCTTTACCAGGTCCATGCCCTGGTCCGGACCATTGAAGAGGCAACCGTGAAGAGTAAAGTCTTCTCGATCGACAGCCTCCTCAATCAGATGGACGATCTGGTTCTGGACGTGGTCAAGGTATTGGAGGGCGAGGATGAGCTCGAGGTGGTGCGCCATCTTCTGCGGCTCTATCGTGCTCTTTCCCGCCAGACCGAAGGGCTGCCGCTGGGTCCCCATGTCGAAGCCGCCCAGGCCGAGCTGCTCAACCTGGTCAACAACTTCTTCTACGATCGGATGACCGCCGTACCCGCGATTTCCAGCTATCTGGAAGGTCTCAAAGCATAGGGTGGTCTAAAGTCGTGGGTCGACGGGTTCGGACTCGAGTGCGAGCACCGCGAACACGGCTTCGTGAACACGCCACAGGGGTTCACCCCGTGCCGCGCGATCCAGGGATTCCAGCCCGAGGGCGTACTCGCGCAGCGCGAGAGATCGCTTGTGGCCGAGGTTGCGCTGCTTCAACCGTTCGAGGTTGGTCACTTCGGTGTAGTCGGGTCCGTAGATGATCCGCAGGTACTCCCGACCGCGCACCTTGATCCCGGGCTGCACGAGACCTCTGCGCGTGCGGGTGAGGTTGGGAAACGGCTTGACCACCATGCCCTCGCCGCCGCTTTCGGTGAGCTCATTCCACCAGCGCACGGCGGCGACGGTGGACGTCGCGTCGGTGGTGTCGACGAGCAGCCGTCGCGTCGGCTGGATCAGGTTTGGGGCCGCCTCGACGAGCCGGTCCGCAAGCGCGAGGTGCCAGCCGTGATCGCGCTCGTGATAGGTCGATCCCTCGGTCGCGAGTACCTGAAAAGGTGCGAGGCGCACACCATGCAGACCGTCGGTCGGCCATACATACCTCCGGTAGGCCGCCGTGAACGCGTCGGCATTCGAGAACCGGGACCGCGTACGGGTCAACAGATCCTCGATGTCGAGGCCGGTTGCCGAGGCGGTCTGGAGAATCCTGATGGCGTGGGGGAGGACGGCACGGGCAGCGGCACCGACCGCCGCGTACTGCTGGCGCAGCAGTTCTTCCGCCTTCACCGACCATGGCAGCAGCTCACAGTCGAGCAACAGCCAATCCGTGTCCAGCTCCTCCCACATTCCCGCCGCGGTGACCGCCGCGCGCACCCGGATCAGCAGTTCCTCGCTCAACTCAGGGGGAAAGAACGGGCGCCCGGTGCGGGTGTAGACCGCGCCGGGCGTGCCGTCGAGCGCGCCGAAGCGGGCGCGGGCGACATCGTCGTCCCGGCATACCAGGACGACGGCGCGGGACCCCATGTGCTTCTCCTGGCAGATGACCTGAGCGACCCCGTCGGACCGGAACGCTCCGAGCGCGTCCTCGGGGTGTTCCAGTAGATCGGGGCGCGTCGAGGTGTCGCACGGGGCCATCGTGGGCGGCAGGTACAGCAGCCAGCGCGGTTCCAGCGCGAACCGGCTCATCACCTCCAGCGCGCCCGCGGCGTTCTCCTCGCGTACCGTCACGCGGCCGTGGTAGCTGGTCTGCACCGCCCGTTTGCCCAGCACATCGGTGATGTCGAGGACATCCGGAGCACGTCGTGCCACCTCCTCCCGCAGAGGCTGGGCCTCCGGCCGTAACGGCTTGGTGGGCTCGTACCAGACCCGCTCGGCGGGGACCGCGACGATTTCCTTCTCCGGATAGCGCAGCGCGGTCAGCTTTCCGCCGAAGACGCACCCGGTGTCCAGGCACATCGTGTTGTTGACCCACTCCGGCTCAGGGGTAGGGGTGTGCCCGTACAGCACCATGGCCCGGCCCCGATACTCATTCGCCCACGGATAACGCACCGGCAGCCCGAACTCGTCGGTCTCCCCCGTGGTGTCGCCGTACAGGGCGAAGCTGCGGACCCGGCTGGACGCGCGGCCATGGTATGCCTCCTTCAGCCCGGCGTGCGCGATCACGAGATGGCCGCCGTCGAGTATCAGGTGGGAGACCAGGTCGTGACAGAAGGTCTGCACCCGCTCCCGGAACTCCTCGGGCTCTCCGGCGAGCTGTTGCAGCGTCTCCGCCAGCCCTTGGGTGATCTGGACATCGCGTCCGGACAGGGCACGTACGAGCTTGTTCTCGTGGTTGCCGGGGACCGCGAACGCATGCCCGGCGCTGACCATGCCCATGACCAGTCGCAGGACGCCGGGAGAATCGGGGCCGCGGTCGACGAGGTCGCCGAGGAACAGTGCCCGCCTGCCATCGGGGTGGGCCGCGTCGACTGCTCGCCCGTTCCCGTCTCGGTCGATAGCGTAGCCGAGCTCGGTGAGGAGGGTCTCCAGCTCTGCCCGGCAGCCGTGGACGTCGCCGATCACGTCGAACGGGCCGGTCTCGTGGCGGTAGTCGGTGAGCAGTTTCTCCCGGACGATGTGCGCGGTCTCGACCTCCTCGACGCCGCGCAGCACGTGGACCCTGCGGAAGCCCTCCTTGGACAGGCTCCGCAGAGATCGACGGAGCTGGTCTGCCTGGCGGCGGATGACGTGAGCGCCGAAGCCGCGATCCGCGCGGGCCACGGTGCGTTCGACGCAGACTCGCTCGGGCACGTCCAAGACGATCGCCACCGGGAGGACGTCGTGCGCCCGGGCCAGCTCCACCAGCTTCTTGCGGGCGTCGGCCTGGACGTTGGTGGCGTCGACGACAGTCAGGTGCCCGGCGTCAAGGCGTTTGCTCGCGATGTAGTACAGCACGTCGAAGGCGTCCGCGGTGGCTGCCTGGTCGTTCTCGTCATCGCAGACCAGGCCACGGCAGAAGTCACTGGACAGCACCTCGAACGGACCGAAGTGGGTGCGGGCGAAGGTCGACTTCCCTGACCCGGACACCCCCACCAGCGCCACAAGTGACAACTCCGGTACGGCAAGTGCCCGGCGATCGGGCTCTGCGACGTCGGTCATGTGGTGCCCTCGGTGGAGTCGGTTCGGGTGAAGACGGCCAGCTGGGTGGGCGGCCCGACCTCGGGATCGTCCGCCCCGACCGGCAGGTAGCGCACGCGGTAGCCGTACCGCGCCGCCACCGGCTTGGCCCAGTGGCGGAACTCGGATCGGGTCCACTCGAAGCGGTGGTCGCGGTGCCGCATGCGGCCTGCGGGCAGGTGGGCGTAGCGCACGTTGTGCTCGACGTTCGGCGTGGTCACGATTACCGTCCCCGGCCGGGCATGCCCGAACACCGTTCGCTCCAGCGCCGCCAGGCGCGGCGGGTCGACATGCTCGATGACCTCCATCAGCACGGCCGCGTCGAAGCCACCCAGCCGGTCGTCCCGGTAGGTCAGGGATGACTGTAGTAACGTCACTCGCTCCCGCTGGCGATCACTTCTTCGCTCCAGCCGCAGCCGTCGGGTGGCGATCTGCAGGGCTCGATGCGACACGTCGACGCCCAGGATTTCGGTGAATGTCGCGTCCTGGAGCACCTTGGCCATCGCGACGGCGAGCATCGACGACGCCGCGTACGGCCGATCGTTGACGTACTGGGCCAGCGCGAACACGTCGTTGCCGCCGAAGCGCTTGCTTCTGACCAGCTCGATCGGATCCACCTCCAGCAGTAGCGCGGCCGTACATCGGTGCGAAGTCGCCTCGGGATAGAACACGTGCGCCAACCCGCTCGAGACCTCGAAGCTCTGCACCCTGCCCGGATGCTTATGCAGCAGGAACCCCAGATCGGTCGCTGGTTCCGCGCGGGACGTGATCGTCAGTAGCACCCCAGCATTCTGCCCGGTCCGCTCTCCCGGCCGCTCCGGTTTAGCGGTTCAGGGCAACATCAGCGCCGCTCATGGGCGTTTGGCCGGATTCAGGCCCCACCGTCGGCCCAAGATCCGAATCGACGAACCCGTCCCGTTTGCCGCCCCCCGGTTCAACTCAGCGGGCGGCGCCCACGAGAAATACTGAATTGATCATGTGGCCCCAGCCGGGGGAGTTGAACCCCCGGGTCCGCAACGTGATTCGGAGCGCAACCGGCGCGCTGGGATGTGTCTCTCTATCAGAGTGGCTGTCCTTGGACGGTGATACCAGCGATCGCCACGCACTGCGGGGCATGGTGGGCGTGTACGAGGTCATCCATTCCTACCCGGCCCGACCGCGAGTGCCGGGAAGAGCCGCCGGTGCGCGTCGGTCGACCAGTCGACCATGATGAGAGTGGCATCGTCCTGGAGCAGGCCGCCCTGATGGGTAAGAACCGCGTTGGTGAGGCGGCGTAGCGTCTCCGGCGCGGGTAGTTGATCGAGTTCGGCGCGTTCGATGAAATCGACCAGGCGCTGCTCGCCGAAGAACTTCCTGTGAGCGTCTCGGGCCTCGGTGATCCCGTCGGAGTACAGCAGCAGCCGGTCGCCGGGTTCGAGCCGCTCCCATTGGGCGGTCAGTCGGCCCGAAGGCGATCCCCGCAGACCGAGCGGCAACCGCGGTAGCGACGTGAGCTCTTTGACCGCTCGGCCCCGACGTATCAGCAGCGGCGCGGGGTGTCCGGCCAGCAAGTACTGCAGCATCCCGGTGTCGGTGTTCAGCGTGGCCAGTACGGCGGTGACGAACTTCGTCGGCCCCGGCTGCGCGCCGAGTAGCTCATCGGCGTGCCTTGCCAGCTCGGCGAGGTCGGTCACCCCTTCCTGGCGGGCGTGTCGAATCGCCGTAACGGCAACTGCGGTGGTCTGTCCGGCCTGCAGGTCATGTCCCACACCGTCGAAGACGGCCAGGTACACATTGCTGCTATCCACGGAGTAGTCGTAGGCGTCACCAGCGACCTGGTCAAAGGGTTCGAGCAACGCGGTCAGCACGAACTGATAGGTGGCGAACGTGCGTGGTGGCAGCAGCTGCCACAACAGCTCCGCCGGCGGCGACAACGGGCCGTTGCTACGCATCCACCGCAGACGTTCGCTGTACGGAATCTTGCTGACCACGATATGCCCGAGCAGTCCGGAGAGGGCCCAGCAGCGTCGGCGCAGCGCCCCGTCGTCGACCATCCCGGGCGCGAGCCCCATCCGTAGCACCCCGGCGCGGTCGGTACCGTCCAACATCGGTACCCATAACACCCGCCCGCCAGTGTCATCAGTGGCGGCGAAGATCTCCCCAAGCTGGTAGGCGCGTCCCGCAATCGTGCCCTCCACGTCCACGGTCGCCTGCCGCTGCGCCCGCACCGGACTGAGCACCCGCTGTGCCAGATCGACCACGAGTACCTCGGCGGTCAATCCCAAAGGGCATACCGCGTGGTCGACCATCGTCGACAGTTGATCACCGGTTACGAGGTGCGACTCGTCGATGACCTGGATGAGCACGTCCGCCCAGGTCAGCTCCCATTCGCTCATCGGAGAAACCGTACCGGTAGCCCACTGCGTTCCCGCCTCCTGGATGTCATCAGCGTTCTCCCGGACCGCATCAGATTCGCGTGGTGCCGCCAACAGGACATTGATACTCAACGTCCGGATGGACATGACGTGGAGGTGACGCTCGCCGGTGACACATGACCAGGTGCTGCCATGGTTCTTAAGTTGCATCCGTGAACAGCACTCCGCTGCCTCAGATGAGCCGGATCTGCCCGTGGTGCGCCCATGCCACAGTCGTGGCGTTCAGTGAGGAGGGCCTGGCCCGTGCCCTCGTTCATCATCTGGAGGACTGTCCGGGCGAGCAGACCGATGAGGAACGCTTTCGACGATTCGTGCCGCCGGTTCCGACGCCTCCGCGACGGGAATATCTACCTCAGCCGGATGCCATACCATGTGTCGGAGTACGACTGGGCCACCGTGCAGAGGTCAGTATGACGGTAAATCTGGGTTCGGTAGTGTTGGGCTGTATTTCAGTGTGCACTGACTTGACGCCGTAGCATTTGACGTGCTCGCCACCCTGCGCCGCGGCGGGGGAGGCGGTGGCGGTGGCGACGGTAGAACGTCACGAGGAAGACCGCCTGCAGGGTGCCCTCCACCATGATGATCAGGGCGCTGTCGACAGCCTGCAGCAGACCACCGGTGTGCACGCCGTCGATGAGGCCGGTGAACGCCCGGACCACCCCTTCGAGCAGGATCGGCAGACCGAGCAGCGCGAATCCGGACAACGCGACGAGGCTGCCGGCCGCCATTGCCACCGCGTACAGCCGGACCGCGCGCCGCTCCCTTGCCGCCAGTCCGGCGCTCGGATCCGCCGAAGGGCGGCGAGCCAGGCGGCGCAGCAGATGGTCCGCGTAGGCCATGCCGTCGTGGAAGAGATTCCGGCAACGAAGCCATTCCATCAGCACGTAATACAGGTCGATGCGCATGTAGACCTGCAGTTGGAACAGCAGGCTCAGCAGGACGCACAGCGGCACCGCGGTCAGCAACCGGTCGACGCCGACCGGCAGCCCAGCGTAGGCGACGAGTAGCGCGCAGGCACAGATGACGAAGCCGTCCCACAGTATGCCGGCCAGGTACACCCGATAGCGGAGCCGGCGCGGCACCGCCCAGATTGCCGTGACATCGGTCTGTACCACCAGATGGTGCAGTCGGGTGGCGAAACTGATCCTGGCGGGCGCGCCGTAGGAGCGGGCGGCGGCCAGATGCATCAGCTCGTGCACGCTGAGACTCACCGAGAACAGCACCGTGTTCACCAGCACGGCCAGCCCGACGTAGCTGGTCCAGTAGAAATCGCTCGCTTCGACGAACAGGTCAGGTTGCCGCCACCAGGTGACGATCGCCGCAATCAGCACGCCAAGCCACAGCGCGCCGACCGGCCGACTGAACAACCAGCGCACGTGCCGGTCGTGCAGCCACGGCAGGTGTGAGCCCGGCAGCCGCTTGGCGAGGTCGGGTATCGATCGACTGTCCACAGTGGCCACGAACCCGAGTTCCACCAGCGCTTCGGCCAGCTCAATCAGGTCGAGCCGGACATCGTGCTCGGCGGCGACAGCGGCCTCCACCTCTCCGATCGTCCGGCCTCGGCCGAGCAGCCCGATCGCGTCCGCCGCCACCCGGGGCAGCTCGACGAACTCGCCCAGTTCGGTGCGGCCCATCACCACCGCATCGGGATCGTCGTCGCTGTCCCTGACCACCAACGGATGGAGGTGAAGCGTGCTGTCCGGCCCGACGCCGATGTGTTGCCCCTGCTCCGCCGCCGGGGCGGTCGCGTCGGTCATGGCGTCGACTCGCCGCAGCTCGGGCAGTCCGGGTAGCGGGGGACGTCGATGAAGTAGTGGTGGTCCCAGTTGGCGAAGTTCCAGTGCAAGATGCGGCCCGGCACCTGGGTGGGCAGCCCACCCAGGTGGTATATGACCTCCAACGCGCACAGGTGGCCGCTCACGCCGGCGCTGGCCGCGATCACCGCGTTGTCGCGACCCTCGGGGAACAGCATCCGGTTGCCGCGCCGGTGATCTCGTTGGTTCTCCTGTCGTTGCAGGCATTCCCAGCAGCCGGTGGTGCCAGGGCGATAACTCCCGACAACAGCCATCGGGCCGGTGTACAGGGACACGAACCACGCAATCCCGGTACGTAGCGCGGCTTCGTTGGTCCACCGCATGATGTCCGGGTGCGGCTCGTCGGCGCACAGCACGAACGCGTCGCGACCAGCCATCAGCGCCGCGATGTCGTCGGCGGAACTCGCCCGCAGCTCCTCCCCGGTGACGGTGACCAGGGAGTTCATCGCCTGGAGCCGTTCCACCGCCCTTTTCAGCTTGGACGCGCCGACGTCGTTCTCGACGTAGAGCAACTGCCGGCACAGGTTGGCTTCCTCCACCGTGTCGAAATCGGCGCAATGCACACTGCCGACCCCGCTCGCGACTAGGCCGGCGGCGACCGCCGAACCCGTTCCACCCAGGCCGAGCAGCACCACCGACGAACCCTTCAGGCGAGCCTGAATCTCATACGGCGAGGACCGCGGAGTGCCGTCGATCCACGCGAAGTAGTGCCGTGGCGACTCATATCGAGCCGCCTCCCGCTCGGTCAGCACGCCGGGCAGTTCCGCGGCGCCGTCCTCGACGAAGCCGCCTTCGGTCAGGTCCTTGATCACCGTGCGCACGCTCGCCGGGTCCACCTGGGGGTGCGTCGTGGCGAGATCCGTGCAGATCGCGTCGACATCACGGGTGCCGTCCAGCAACACCAGCAGCCGCTCGATCGTGTGCTGGTCGTCGTCCTCGATCTCCGAGGCGACCCCGTACTGCATCAGGCCGATGATGATTCGGTTGCCCGGTAAGGCAAACGGGCTGTGCACATTCTTGATCCGTGGACGAAGCATTGGAAGAACCTCCAGCTCGGTCATAAAGGGGGCCGGGTTGGCGACGTTTCCCGGCGCCAGCCCGGCCCACCGGTCACCCCAGGTCGCGCTTGGCCGTGGTCTCGAGCTTCTCCAGCTTGCGGATCTTGACACTGATCTTCGTCATTGCTACCTCCCTTGTCGGTTCCGTTCCGAACGGGTACAAACGATGAGCAAACCAGTCGGCGCTAACAGCTCCCTAACAACGCCAACGCTCAGCTGACTTTGAGACTGCTGGCTTGCCGTATAAGTTGGTGGTGGACTTCCGGATACTGGGTCCGATCGCGGTCCAGCAGAATGGCCAACCGGTGGGAATCGGCAGCAGCCGGGTGCGTGCGCTGCTTGCCGTGTTGCTGCTCCATGCCGGCCGCCTGATGCCCGCCCGTCTACTGATCGACATCACGTGGCGCGAGGACCCACCGTCGTCGGCCAGGGCACAGCTGCACAACATGATCAGCCAGTTGCGCCGGCAGCTGAACGTCGGCGGCCAGGAACCGATCGTGACCCGTCCAGGTGGTTACCAGCTCCAGTTGGGCGACAGCAGCCTGGACCTGGAGACGTTTCGTCGGCTGGTGGCCAGGGGCCAGCACGCGGCTGCCGTCGGCGACAACGAGTTGACCGTCGCGTTGCTCACCGAGGCCCTGTCGCTGTGGCGAGGTCCGGCGCTGGCCGACGTCGCCACCGATGCGGTCGCCGCTACCCGTGCGGCTCTGCACGAGGAGAAGCTCGCCGCTGTGGAGATCCAGCTGGCTGCGGAGGTGGCGCTCGGCAGGCACCAGGACGTGCTGGCGCGACTTGCCGTGTTGCTCGCCGAGCAGCCGTTTCGGGAACGGTTGCACGAGTTCCGGATGCTCGCGCTCGCTGGAACCGACCGGCTGGCCGATGCGCTCGCCGCGTACCGACGCGTGTGTCAGCGCTTTGCCGACGAGCTCGGCATCGAACCAGGCCCGAGGCTGCGCGCCACAGCCGAGCACATCGCACGCCACCAAAGCGGGCCGACGGTCGATCAGCCGGTTCCTCAACAACTGCCACCGGTGAGTCCCGTCATGACCGGACGGGATGAGCTGCTCGGCGAGGTCGTCGACTCGCTGCGGCGGCGGGATGGCCACACCGTCCCGGTCGCCGTCCTGGTCGGACCGGGCGGGGTCGGCAAGACCACGGTGGCGGTCGCCGCCGCGCACGACCTTCGCTCCACCTTTCCGGACGGCCAGCTCTACGCCGATCTTCGCGGCAGTCAGGACAAGCCGGTCGATGCGCACGCCGTCATCGGTCGCTTCCTGCGCACGCTCGGAGTAGACGGCGTCGAGGTGCCGATGGACGCCTCGGAGCGGATCGCGATGTACCGAGGCCATCTCAGGCAGCGCAGGCTGCTGGTTGTGCTGGATGATGCGGCCACGGCCGAACATGTTCAGCCATTGCTCCCGCGGGCGCCGAGGTGCGGCACCGTGATCACCTCACGGCGTCGGCTCGACGCCCTGCCGGACGTTGCGAAGTGGACCGTGCCGGTCCTGCCTCCAGCCGATTCCGTGACGCTGCTTCGTCGGCTCGTCGGCGAACGGGTGGCCGCAGAGCCGGCCACCGCGGCGGCGATTGCCGAGCTCTGCGGCCATTCGCCGCTGGCGGTGTGCAGCGCGGGTGCTCGACTCGCGGTGCGTCCTGATTGGACGCTGGAAGAGTTCCAGCAGCGGCTGGGCGCCGAATGGGGCCGTCTCGATGAGCTCGCCGTCGGCGACCTCGACGTCCGGGCCAGCATCTCGCTGAGCTACCAGGCGCTCGATCCCCTCTTGGGTCGGCTGTTCCGCCGATTGGGACTGATCGCCGCGCCGGACTGGCCGGCCTGGGTGGCCGGCGAGCTGCTGGGTGGACCTCCCATCGACGGTGAGCCGATCGACGCGCTGCTCGACAGGCTCGCCGACGTGCATCTCATCGAGGCGCTCGGTCGAGACGCCGGGGGCCATAGCCGGTATCGGTTGCATGATCTGGTCGCCGCGTTCGCTCGGGAGCGGGTCGTCATCGAGGACGAGCCGAGCACGCGCTCTATCACCTCGCGGATCGGCGATCCCGAAGCCGCAGCGGCTTGTCGGCGCGAGTACCAGGCCATCCTCCCCGACCGTGGGCTCGACGAGACGTGCCTCGATCATCGTCCGTTCATGTGAATGTGGTACGGCGCCACCGGCCAGGCCCGCCGCGCGGCCGCTGCTGTTCCCCACAACGTCGCTTTCCAGGCCAAACCACAGATCGCTCGTCGGAAACTCCAGGAACTGCGTGATCTGGGTGTGCGTTTTTCCTGGGCGACCGGGGATGAGGTGTACGGCCGGTACGCGGTCCTGCGTGCCGACCACGAGAAAAACGGTGAGGCCTACGTGTCGCTGGTGTTCTGGGCCTGGATCATCGGGCTGCTCGGGGCGCTGCTGGCGGTGCCGTTGACCCTGCTGGCCAAGACGCTCCTGGTCGACATCGACCCGCGCGCCCGCTGGGCGCAGGGGTGATGCCTGCTGCTAATGCAGCACTCCCGCCTGCTGAGCTGTGTCGGCGGGGAGGAACCATCGTGGCCACGAGCCCGATGATGCCGGCGAGTGCCAGGACGATCATCGCGAGGGCGTAGGACCGGTCTGGTGTGGTGAGGCCGGACACGAGGATGGTGCCTGCGATCGCCGTGCCGAGGGATGAGCCCAGGTTGGAGACGCTGCGCGAGAGGCCCGAGATCTCACCTTGTTGTTGTTCGGGGAAGGCGGATTGCACGACGTTGACCGAGGGGGTCAGCATCGTTCCGAGCCCCAGGCCGATGAGCAGGAGTCCGGGCGCGAAGGCCCAGACGCTGGGCGAGCCCTTGACCATGGCGAGCAGCACGCCGATCCCGGCGAGTGTGGTGATGAACCCTGCCATGATCAGGGTCCGTTGTGGGTGTTTCTTGGCGAGTCGTTCGGCAGCGATCGACGAGACGAGGATGCCGGCTGTGGCTGCTGTGAAGATCACGCCTGTTTGGATCGCGTTGTAGCCACGAACGACCTGGAGGAAGGCTGAGACGACGAACGCGGTTCCCATGAGCAGCAGCCACTGGATGTTCTGCGTGAGGAGGGCGAGGTCGGAGGTGCGGTTCCGGAAGAGCGCGGTGGACAGCAACGGTTCCTTACCGGCTCGCTCTCGGGCGCGGACATGGAGGAAGAACCAGGTGAGCAGGAGGGCTCCGACGGCGAGCAGGATCGCCATCAGCACGGCGTCGTTCTCCGCTTGAAGGATTCCCATCACCAGGGCGACCAGGCCGGTGGCCGACAGGATCGCTCCGGCGGTGTCGAAGGGGTGAATCGGATCCGGCTCCACCGGGTCGATGATCCGGGGCCGAGGACGATGATCGTGGCCACGATCATGGCTTGGAAGACGAATGCCGCCCGCCAGCTGATGCCGGTGGTGATGACACCTCCGATCAAGGGTCCTGCCGCGGCGCCGATGCCTCCCATCCCGGTGACCACACCGAAGGCCCGGGCACGGGACCTGAGATCGGGGAAGAGCATCGTGGTGAGGATGTAGACGGGCGGGATCAACAGGGCGGTGCCGACACCTTGGAGGATCGAGTTGCCGAGGATCAGGATGCCGAGACCGGGAGACAGAGCGCTCATCAGGGCACCGATCCCGTACACGGCCAGGCCGAGTGTGAAGCACCGCTTGCGGCCCCAGCGGTCTGTCAGCTTGCCGCCCGGGATCATGAGGGCCGCCATGACCAGCAGGAAGACCGTGATCGCGGTCTGTACCCCCCGCACGGTCGTGTCCAGGTCCACGCTGATGTCGTTGATCATCACGTTCATGTTCGAGCCGGCGAAGCTGCAGATGAACTGGGCGAGGGCAAGCGGAACGAGCATTCGCCTCAGCGAAGCGGACGGCCGTCCGGGGCTGAGGCTGTCAGCCACGTTGTGCCGTACCTGCCGGTGGCTGGATCACTGGACCCTTCGGGTTGTCCAGCTGGGTGTCGAGGTTCAGGGCGGCGGCGATGAGGGCGAGATGGGTGAACGCCTGGGGGAAGTTCCCGACCTGCTGTCCGGCGGGGTCGATCTCTTCCGAGTAGAGGCCGACGTGGTTGGCGTAGGTCAGCATCTTCGAGAATGTCAGCCGGGCATCATCGAGCCGCCCCGAGCGGGCGAGCGCATCGACGTAGAGGAAGGTGCACAGCGAGAAGGTGCCCTCCGACCCGGGCAGACCGTCCGGTGACGCGGTGGGGTCGTACCGGTACACGAGACTGTCCTCGACCAGCGTCTTGTCCATCGCCGACATCGTCGACCGCCACCGCGGGTCGTTCGGCCTGATGAATCCCAGCAGGGGCATCAGCACGAGCGACGCGTCGAGCACGTCGCCGTCTTCGTACTGGACGAATGCACCGAGGTGATCGTTCCACCCCTTGGTCATGATCTGCTCGTGGATGCGGTCACGTTCCCGGGCCCATCGCGCCAGATCGGCGGGCCGGCCCCGGTTCGTGGCCATGCGGATGGCGCGGTCGAACGCGACCCAGGACATGAGCTGCCCGTAGACGAAGGGGCGGCGACCGCCGCGGGTCTCCCAGATGCCTTCATCGGGTTCGTGCCAGTGCTCGCAGAGTCACTCCATCATGCCGACGATGTGGTTCCACCCGTCGTGACTGACGCCCCAGTCGCCGAGCAGGCCGCTGTCGAGGGCGTGGATCGAGTTCATCGCCTCGCCGTAGATGTCGAGTTGCAGCTGGTCGGATGCGGCGTTGCCGACCCGCACCGGACGCGACCCCAGGTAACCGTCGAGATGATCCAGCGTCTCTTCGGTGAGATCGGAGCTGCCGTCAACCCGATACATGATCTTGAGCGGACCGGAACCGTCGCTCGCCTCCTCCTCAACACGCCTGCGCAGCCAGTCACCGAAGGCGGCGGCCTCGTCGGTGAACCCCATGCCGAGCAGCGCGTACACCGAGAACGAGGCGTCGCGCACCCACGTGAAGCGGTAATCCCAGTTGCGGGAACCGCCGACCTGCTCGGGCAGCCCGGCGGTGGGGGCGGCGACGAGACCCCCCGAGGGGGCATAGGTCAGGAGCTTGAGCGTGATCGCCGAGCGCTCGACCGCCTCCCGCCAGCGGCCCCGATATGAACTGGTTTCCAGCCAACGCCGCCAGTAGGCCGCTGTGGCGCGGTACAGTTCCCACACCTGCCCGCCGCCGATCGGGTGCGGCGTCGCTGAAGCGCCCGAGGCGAGGACCAGTCCACCGATGTCCCCCGCCGCGACTTTGAACTTCGACCGGACGTCGTCCCCGTCGCGCTCGAGCGGAGACAGGCTGCTCAGACTCAGACTCAGCCTCAGCTCACCGCACTCGAACACGGCGGTCGTGCCGTGGACGTGCACCTGGTGGGGCTGGCGTCCATAGTCGAACCTCGGCTCCACCCTGGCCTCGAACTCGACTTCGCCGCGGACACCGCGCACGACCCGCACAATGCGTCGCCGGTCCGAGACGATGCCCGGCGCATCGATCGGCATGAAGTCGAGAACTTCCGCGATGCCCGATTCGGACAGATACCGCGTCACGAGGATGGCGGTGTCGGGCAGGTACATCTGCTTGGTGGTGCGTGTCGGCGTGACCGGCGCCAACGCGAAGCGGCCGCCTCGACGGTCGTCCAGCAGTGACGCGAACACACTCGGTGAGTCGAAACGGGGGCAGCAGAACCAGTCGATCGTCCCATTCGTCGCGACCAGCGCAGCGGTCTGCAGATCACCGATCAACCCGTGGTCAGCGATGGACGGGTAATTCATGCCGGCCTCCTCCCATACCCTGGGCAACCGACGCTACAATCGCGGCCCACCGGCGCCATCCTCCGTTTAGGGTGACCGCGTTGGTGCTCGGGAACTCGCAGCCCAGACATGGTGCCCGCGCAAGTCGCTGAACCGGTTACCGGCAACCACTTCGAGATTTCACCGAGATCGACTGCCCTGCGTGCTGCCCGGCAGTCCTCGTGGTGATCTTCTGTGCCCCGAAGGGACACAGATCCCCGTGATCCGCCGTTGACCCTGATTTTCCGTACGGATCACGGTGTCGCCCGCGCTCGGTGGCGGCGCTGTCCGTAGAAGCGAGGAGCCACCACACGACGATGACCGTCCGCGGTCCGAAGGCCAGCAGAAGGATGAGCAGGCACATGCCGCGGTCGTAGCTTGCAGTGCGCCGCCGACCCCCATCCGCGCCGGGTGAAACGTCGCCGAAGCGACCTCGCCGATTCGGCACGTCGCCTGCTGGGCGTTGACCATCCGGACACGGTGATGGCTCGGGCGAACCTGGGTTTGGGCAGTGTCCCGTGGAGAGGTGGGCTTTGAGGTTGGAGCTCGGTGTCTACTCGCCGCTGTCGATCGCGGCGACGCCGCCAGTATCGCTGGTTGGTTTGAGTTTGGCCACCTTAGTGCGCGTACACCTCACGGGTATGGTAATCCTCATCATCCATACCGTCGTCACGCTCAACGGTGTCTGGCCACTTTGAGGTCATGCCTAAACCACTATCTTTAACCTCACCCACCAAACCCCATCCCCCTGAGCCTCTCATCTAGCTCCTTGACCGCAGCTGTGCCCTGCCACGGCTGCAACCGCCCTCGTGCTGCCCTGACTTCATTGGTCAGCCGGGCTGAACGGTACTTGGTGGCCAGTAAGGCTCCCTCGCCGGTCAGTCGCGCAGCCTCTTCAACTTCGCCAGAGAGTAACCGGGCAGTACTCAGCCGCAAAGTGCAGAAGGCCAGGCCGCTGATGAATGAGCTGTCGATCAGCTTCAGTCCGCGTTCAGCAACCGTGGCAGCCTCTGCTGGCTTGCCGAGCCTCAGCAAGCTGTAGCTCTGCGAGTTGGCAATAAAGCCCTCATGAATCCAATAGAATGCTGAGGGGAAATTCCCGGCTGGTTGCTGCAAACCAGTGAGCGCCCGGTCAAACTCAGTCATGCATTCCTTGTACTGGCCGTCAACAGCATAGGCAATACC
>JBOHHE010000337.1:0-9560 GCA_050700355.1 Pseudonocardiaceae bacterium | reverse complement strand
GCCATCCGGGTAGGCGGTGCCGAATGCCTGACGCTCGACGTCGAGCATGGCCAAGTGACGTCGAGCATGGCCAAGTGCTTTCGAATGGGCAGCGACGGTGAAGGCATCAATGGACATGGCGCGCACGCCCGGCTCGCTTTATCGTCTGACCCTTTGGCCCGGTCCCGCTACCGAGATCAGGGTATCGTCGATCGTAAGTGTCCCTAGCCAGCTGGAATACCGCAGAAACGGGCCGGGCCATGGCGGCTTGGGTGGCGCTACTGGACCTGCAAGGTGTCGCTGCTCTGGCTGAAATCGTAGTTGCCCGTGATCACACGTGCTTGCGCGGCGTAGGCGGCCCTGACGCGCCCTCTCTCGCTTGTCCTCGCCGCGGCAGTCGTGGCCTTTGGAAGCATTTTCGTGACTGCCGGAACGGCTCACGCCGATGACTACTGTCCCGGTGGTTATGTCTGCTTCTGGAAGCAGAATTACTTCCAGGGTGGGAAGGCCGTCTATGGCGCCTCCAATGAGGGCGGATGGTGGATCATAGACACCACGAACTACCGCTCGATCAAGAATCATTTCGACAATCGCGCAGTGTGGACAGCTCAACCTTATCAGCCTGCGACTTGCACCAATCCAGGCACAAACCGCAACGCTGCGCCTGCATTCTCCGCCTTTTACGTCGGCGCTCCTGGGAGCCGTTGTTGATCGAACATATCGAACTGGCGGTGGTCAATATGGAGCTGGCCTGACGATCGCGCACCGTAGAACACTGATCATTTACTGTCCTGTCTCGCGCCGAAGACCTGATCTACAGGCACGCGCCAATGCCGACACGGGGGTGCCACGCGACAGTCCAACCGTCAGCTTCGCGCAACGGTCCTCCAGTTCGCGCCCGCCGTCTCACACCGTCCCAAGGACGGCAGGAACATGGGGGAAGCGTGGCTGGGTGACCGGGGAAGCGGGAAGACGTCAGATGCGGGCCTTCTGCGTCTCACGGGCCTTTGGTGGTCTTCATCCACGGTGTGCGTGCCCTACCTGGGTGGTGTGTGCTGGATCAGCTGATGCAGATTGGGGAGGCCCAGCCCGGGTGGGAGTGTTCGGCCCAGGCAGCGGTGAGGCTCACCGCGCGGCGGAATCTGCTCCAGCTCAGGGCAGGCAGTCGAGCCGGCGTCGGGCGATCCCGGATCAGCACCTGATACCCAGAGAGCCAGACGTAAGGGATGGTCTTACCGTCCATCGCTCGGACCCAGCGCGGAAAGTGAGCGGCGGCGGCGAGCACTTCGGCGTGGGCGGAATCCGGGCTGCATAGTCTGCTGGGCCGGATATGGCGTCCCGGTTCGAAGTGGGCGCCCAGATCGACGGTCACCCGGCGGATACCGGGCCGGTGGACGATGCCGTCGGACAGGCACACCGGCTTGGGATGATGCTCCCACTTATCCGCATACCAGTCCCACGACCAGGAGTGGGGTTGCTGCTCGGCGGCCACTGTCCACAGTTCATGGCAGGTGCGGCGGATCCCGTTGAGATCTGGGCGGCTGGTCAGGTAGACGGCGATGACGTCGACCAGGAGCGGCTCGTTGCCGGCTTGTGGTGTGAGGTCGACCGCCAGGAAATCCTCAGCGTGCAAACCCCAGCGTCGTTCCTCGTTCCACCGCCGGATGTTGCCCAGCTGCTCGGGCAACGATGTGAACATCTGTTCCGGTGAAGTGATCGCCAGCCGCGCTTCGCGCTCCGCCACTCGGCCGTTCGTTGTACTGGCCAACTACCCACTCGCTTTCGGCCTCAACCAGGTGATTGCGCTCCCGACCTGGCTGCGCTGGATCAGCCATCGCGGGTGAGGTGATCTCGAGCGCCTTGCCTGATCATGCTAACTCGGCTGCGTGCCGGTTCCCACCCGACGCGACTGCCGGGATCCGCTACCGACCGCTACCGCACGATCTCAGAAACGGAGATAAAGATTACTTTCGATGTGGTCGCCATTGCTGAGGCGCTGGGCAACCTGGACCGGCCGGCTGCGGGACCCTCGCAGCGCTTGCTCAACACCGAACATATCGGGTGATGCACGGGGCCGGGTACGGGCATTCGGCGAGACCCGATCGCAGGCTTCTGGGGTGATAGTGGCGTGACTAGCGTGGGGGTGTGACCGGTTCGGTGCGGCCGATCTTCGACGGCGGCAGCGAGATGGGCCGCTTGATGGCGGTGATGGATTGGGAAACCACACCATTGGGGGCACCGCAGACCTGGCCTGAGATGCTGCGCAGAACCTTGCGCCTGGTGCTCGGGTCCAAGCAGCAGATGGTGCTGTTCTGGGGGCCGCAGTACGTGGCGCTGTACAACGACGCCTATTTTCCTGTCATCGGGTCGAGGCATCCCGGCGTGTTGGCCCGCCCGGCGCGCGAGCGCTGGGTGCATGTGCTGCGTCCTCCGCTCGACGGGGTGGGCGAGTCCGGGCAGGGACTCTGGGCACATGACCATCCGTTCCAGCTGCGACGGCACGGCTTCTTGGAGCGCACTTACTTCGATATCTCCTACGACCCCATGCCACTGGAATGTGGCCGGGTCGGCGGCGTGTTGTGCCTGGTCACCGAGACCACCGGTCGGGTACTCAGCCAGCGCCGCATGCGTACCCTCCGTGAGCTGGCGGTAGCTACCTCGGGCGCGCGGCAGGTCGAGGAGGTCGCTCGCCAGGTGGTCACGGTGCTCGCGGCCAACCCGGATGATGTGCCCTTCGCCCAGGTCTACCTCCGTGCAGGGGGTGTCCTGCGCAGGTCGGCCAGTACGTTGGGTGACCCGGAGCCCGGACTGGGTAACGGCGTACCCGGCTCGGCGGTGGTGACGCAGGTGTTCAGCACCGGCAGACCGGCTTCGGCGCCTGCCACGTGGTTCACCGGCCGCTGCGCGCTGCGGGACGTCGAACTGGCGTTGACCTTGCCGATCACCACTGGCACCGGCATCGAGGGTGTACTGGTGGTCGGGGTCAATCCGTTGTTCCGGCTGCCGGGCGCCTATCGCGAGTTCTACGATGTTGTGTCGACCACCGTGTCCGGTGCGGTCGCGAATGCCCTGGCGCACGAACAGGAGCGGCGGCGGGCCCAGGCGTTGGCCGAGCTCGACCGCGCCAAGACCGAATTCTTCGCCAACGTCAGCCACGAATTTCGCACCCCGCTGACCCTGATCGCAGGCCCCGCCGAGGACGCCCTGGCCGACCGGGTTGAGCCGCTGCACCCAGCCCAGCGAGATCGGCTGGAGCTCGTGCGCCGCAACGCGGGTCGGCTGCGCCGACTGGTCGACGACATGCTCGACGTCGCCCGCATCGAGGGTGGGGGAATGCAGGCCGAGACTGCCGCGGTGGATCTGGCCGAACTGACCCGAGGCATCGCCGAATCCTTCGCCCCGGCCGTCGAGCGCACAGGCCTGATCATGCGGATCGACTGCCCGCCGCTGGACAGGACGGTGCTCGTGGATCCGGGCATGTGGGAGAAGATCCTTCTCAATCTGCTGTCCAACGCGCTGAAGTACACCCACGAAGGTCAGCTCACCGTGACGCTGCGCCCGCGCGGCGACGAGGTCGAGCTCACCGTGACCGACACCGGCGTAGGTATCCCCGCTGATCAGTTGCCGTTGCTGTTCCAGCGGTTCTACCGCGTTCGCGGCGTGGCGGGGCGCACCCACGAGGGCGTCGGGATCGGGCTGGCGCTGGTCCGGGAACTTGTCAGCTTGCTCGATGGCGAAGTCACCGTCGACAGTCAGGTGGGCCAGGGCAGCGCCTTCACCGTCCGGTTGCCCTTCGGTCGGGCCACCGCCCCTGGACCCACCATGATCACGTCAGTGCCCAAGCGGACCCCGATGGTTCCGTTCTATCTCGAGGAAGCCCTGAGTTGGACGATGCAGCCGATGCAGCCCGAACAGGCCACGACGCCGCTCGACGAGGCCGCTCGGCCGTCCATCGGGGCCTCGGCGGGCGCTTGCGTGCTCGTCGCCGAGGACAACGCCGACATGCGCGCCTACCTGAGGACCCTGTTGGCGAAGCACTACACAGTCATCAGTACCTCGGACGGACAAACCGCGCTACGGGCGATCATGGCGCGCCGGCCGGATCTGGTGCTCGCCGATGTGATGATGCCCGGGCTCGACGGCTTCGGCCTGCTGGCAGCGTTGCGCGGCGACTCGCGGAGCGCGGCCATCCCGGTGGTCCTGCTCTCGGCCAGGGCGGGTGCAGAGGCGGCGGCCGAGGGCCTGGCCGCCGGGGCGGACGACTATCTGGTCAAGCCGTTCTCCGCCGCGGACCTGCTCGCGAGGGTGCGTTCCAATCTGGAGCTGGCTCGGCTGCGCAACCACGAGTCGGCCTGGCGTATCGCGCTGGTCAACGCGCTGCAGGACGGGTTCGCCGTCATCTCCGCAGACGGCACCGTCATCGAGATGAACGAGGCGTTCGCCACCATGTTCGGCCATGGCCCCGCAGGCCTGCCCTATCAGGTGCCACATCCCTGGTGGCCGGATCCGGAGCGGGACCCAGCAGGCTCCCAGCAGGCCAGTACAGCATTCGCGATGGTCGCGGCGAAGGGCGAAGGGCGATTCGTTCTTCCGATGCGGCACCGGGATGGTCACCGGATCTGGGTGGCTCTCGCGGTCGCCTCGGTGCGCGACCGTGAGGGCCACCAGCAGCTCCTCGTCGCTACGGTGCGTGATGTCACCGCCGAGTACCTGGCAGCCGAGCGCCAGACCACGTTGGCCTGGTTCGCCGAGCGGCTCGTCAAGAGCCGCAGTGTCCGTGAGGTACTCGACGTCGGGTTGGCCGGTTTCCTCGACAAGTGGGGAGCACGAGGAGCGTTCGCGGTCTCCTGGAACGGGGGCGAGGTCGAGCTGATCACCGGTGGGTTCTCCTGGGTGACCGTGCGCGCCGACGTCCGGGCGGCGATCACCGCCGCCCGCCGGACCGGACGCCCGCAAAGCCCGGCCGGTCTGGCGGGCATCGCCGTGCCGGTCGAGACCGGCGCACGTTCGGTGGTCCTCTGGCTCGAGCCCGATCATCGGGGTCCGCCACACGGAGAAGACCGACTGCTGCTCACCGGGCTCTGTGAGCAGTTGGCCATGGCGCTCATCCGAGCCCGGGCTTTCGATGATCAGCGGGCGGTGGCGGTCACCCTGCAACGTGCCATCCTCGGCCCCACCGATCTACCGCCGGGGTTCGCCGTTCGATACGAACCGGCCGCCGACCATCTGGAGGTCGGCGGAGACTGGTACGACGTGGTCTGCCTCGCCGAGGACCACGTCGCAGCCGTGGTGGGCGACTGTGTGGGCTGCGGCCTTGGCGCCGCCGCGGCCATGGGACAGCTGCGCAGTGCATGTCGCGCGTTGCTGCTGCAGCCTCACCGGTCCCCCGGCCAGGTGCTCGCCGCGTTGGATGATTTCGCGGCGCTCATTCCCGATGCCCAGTGCACGACGTTGTTCTGCGCCATCATTCACCGCAGTGCTGGGACGATGCGCTATAGCAGCGCTGGACACCCACCCGGGCTGCTCGTCCACCCCGACGGCAGCAGCGAAACGCTCGACGTCGCCAGCTCCGTGCCGCTGGCCACGACAGTGCCGCGACGGCGCCCAGAAGCCACTGCCACCCTACAACCGGGCTCCACGCTACTGCTCTACACCGATGGTCTGATCGAACGCAGGTCGGTGCCACTGACGGAGAGCATCGCCCGCTTGCGGGCCATCCTGCTCGCGGCTCGCCGGCTGGCAGCAGAGGCCTTGGCGACCCGGCTGGCCGAGACCTTGCTCGCGGCCGACCACGAGGACGACGTCGCTTATCTGATCTACCGGCATGCTGGCGGAAGAGACCGTTATGACCAGCGATGACGTGCACCTGCACACCCGCCCCGGCTCCAGGGGGGAGCACATCGTCACGGTTACCGGACAGGTCGACGTGGTCAGCGCCCCAGCGTTCGGGCGCCTCCTCGCCGCCGCTGCCGCCGGCCGCCACCAGCTCATCGCCGATCTCACCGGCCTCGGCTTCCTCGACAGCGCGGGGGTCAGGGTTCTCTTCGAGCTGGCCACCCGGCTCGATCTGCACCTGATCGTCGACCCTTCCAGCGTGGTTGCCACGACACTCGACATCTGCGGCATAGGAGAGGCCGCCACCCTGCGCGCGGCCAGTCCCTAGAGGCAGGGCGTTCAGGTGAGGGTGAACGACAATCGGACAGTGGTTCCCGCGGCGGAGGAGAAGATCCGCAGTTCGTCACTGAACGTACGAGCCAGCCACAAACCACATCTCCCGCCGGCAGGTGCGGGTGGCCGATACCCCGCGATGGGATCGTCGATCCCCATCCCGTTGTCGCTGACCTCGCAGCAAAACCGGTTGCCTTCAGCCCAGGTCTTGACAGTGGTCACCGTCCCGCCGTGGCGCACCGCGTTCGCCACGATCTCGGTGGCGGCCAAGGCGAGGCGTTGCCTCTGGTGGTCGGTCAGCCCCGTAGCCTGCGCCGCTGTCTGTACGCGCTGACGAATCGGCCGCAGATCCTGCTCGTCGACGGCCAGGCTCGTGACGGCGTGCCGCGGCGCCGGATAATAGGAGTTACCGTCCAGCTGCGTGAGGTAGGCCCACGGCTCGATGAAATCGGGATTGACGCGATCCGGTGCGATGATCGGGTGCGTCCGGCGTAGATCTTCGAGGAACGCGGCCGGGTTGGCCCGGGTGTCGGCCGTGCAGAGCATGCTGACCAACGAGGATGGGCGCAGGAGGTTGGCTGCTGCCTCGTGGCGGCACCACTCCTTGCGGCGCGCGACCCCGGCCCAGGTGAACTCTCCGACATAGCGGCACCGCGACGCTGTGGACAGCAGTTTGCGGATGGTCCACTCGACGGCCAGCACCCTCGAAGGAACGTTCCCGCTGCCCCACGCGTCGGAGTCGGCAAAGCGCAGCCGACCGTCTCCGGCCGAGCCGAGCACATCCCGCACCGCCGCCAGATTGCGGGCCGACGCGACTACCAGGCCGGGCTCACCTGCCTTCAGGCCGTCGATCAGAAACGGTGCGACGCCTGCCATGAACTCACCCTCTGAGCCGTACTCCAACAGACGATGATCAGCGTCGTTGTTCGATACCACTCTCGAACAGTAAGAGGTCCGGTCCTCAGGTGGGAGGCGCCACGCAATCACGAAGGGTGGGTGTCTTCGCCGGTAGGGGGGTGAGCCGATCGTCATTCCCCTCGGGGGGTGGCGAACGCTGCGAGCACCCCTGATCCAGGTCGGGTCTGCGCCCAGGTGACCGGTGTGGTCACCACGGCGATGGCAGAGGTCTTGAGGAGCTCGACGGCACCGGTCAGCAGTTGCAGGAAGTCCTCAAGGCTGGGGTTGTGCGCCACCAGCACCACCGTCGATGCCTCGCACGGCATCTCTTGGGTGAGGAGCAGGAGGACCTCCGCGTTGCTGCCGTAGAGCCGTTCTTCGTAGCGAATAGGGGGCTCGGCGTCCAGCTGGGCCGCCGCGAGCTCCCAGGTCTGGCGGGCTCGCATCGCGGGGGAGCACACCACGAGATCGATCATGGGCGCGTGTCGCCGTAGCCACTGCCCCACGGCGGGAGCGTCCCGGCGACCCCGTCCGGCCAGCGGTCGCTGGGTGTCGGGGGTGTCATCCTGCGGCCACGCCGATTTGGAGTGTCTGAGCAGGATGAGCGTATTGCCCATGGTTGGGTCTCCCCGCTTTCGCGTCCGGTCTGGGTCACTGAAGGGCCAGAACGTGCAGTACGAGGCGGGCTGCCACCCCACCTGCCTCCTCGCCGATCGCAAGGGCGGTGCCCACATCAAGATCGTCGATCAGTGCTGCGGTGACGGCGCTCGCTGCGGCGGGTGAGGTCTGAGCCGTTCCGGCCGCCCCGTACAGCCGTTCGAGCTGAGCGGACGCGACGTCGAGGGCATCTGCCTGGAAATCCCAGGGCTGCTGCCAAGGCTGTGCCAGCAGCAGCAACCGCACCACCGAGGCGGGATGGCCGGTGAGCATGTCGGAAACCAGTACGAGGTTGCCCACCGATTTCGCCATCTTGGCACCGCCCACGGTCACCGTGCCGACCGGCAACCCGGCCCGCGAGAAGGGAGCGACGCCGGTCGCCGCCTCCACGATGGCCGCCTGGTAGGCGTGGTGCGGGAAGTCGAGATCAGCTCCGCCTGCCAGGACGTCGACCGTGGAACCGAACACGCCCAGTGCCATCGCCGCGCACTCCGCGTGCCAACCCGGCCGGCCGCGGCCCCATGGGCTGGGCCAGCCGGGCTCATCGTCGCTGGAGGGCCGCCACACCGGGACGTCGAAGGGGTCGTCGCGCATCGGATCAGTGGGCTGGTCACCGAACTCGGCCGCCAGCTCCATCGCCCGCTCGAGTGTCAACCCGGCCTTTACGGGTACCTCGGCGCCGCAGAAATACACCGTGCCACCCCGCTGGTAGGCGGCGTTGCGCGCCAGCAGTGCCGCGGCCAGCTGCACGACCCGCCCGACGTGATGCCGGGCCCTCGGCTCATGCTCCGGGCGACGCACCCGCAACGCGGCCATGTCCCGCCCGAACAGATACTCCTGCTCCAGCGCGAATTCGTCGAAGTGCCTGCCGCGCTCGATGGCGGCTCTGGTCAGGACGTCGTCGACGTCGGTGACGTTTCGGCAGGTCATTGTCTCCGCGCCGGCCAAGCGGAGTATCGCCGCGGCGGCATCGGCCCAGACGAAGGTCCTGGCATGCCCCAGATGGGTCACGTCGTAGGGCGTGATGCCGCAGACGTAGAGCCGGGCAGGACTGACGATCGGCAGTGCAACACCGCCGAGCCGGATCCGATCCGTCTGCTCGCGGCGCCTGTGGTGATCCATGTCGCCATCTTGCATCATGGGTCCATGAGCAGCCGGGACAGGGACTCGGCAGGTCGCCCCACTAACGCCCGCCCCCGGGACGGTCTGGGTCGTCCGTTGCCGCGGGGGGCACGTGGTGTCGACCGGGTGCCCGAGGACGTCGTGCTGAGCCCGGCGGAGGCGCTGCCCCGCGCCCAGCAGCTGCTCGACGATGGTTATCCGTTCCATGCGCATGAGGTTCTGGAAGGGGTGTGGAAATCGACCGAAGGGGAGCACCGCGAGCTGTGGCAGGGGCTGGCGCAGCTCGCGGTCGGACTCACCCATGTGCGGCGGGGCAACCCGGCGGGCGCGATAGCGCTGCTGCGCAGATCAGTGGACCGGATCGACCGCTATGCCACCGCGCCGCCGCACGGCCTGGATATTGCCGGCCTGGCCGCACACGCTCGCTTCCTGGCCGACCGCATTGAACGGGATGGGGTGAACGGTCTGTCGTCCGCTGACCTGCGCCCACGGCTGGTGGGCCCGCAGCCGACGGCGCGGTGATTCTCAGCTGATTTATCGGACTCGCCTCGCTGTCGCGGTAGTTCAGTGGGGTTCGGTTTCGTCGCTCTTCTCTGATCGGTTAGCCCGATACCTTTTATCGTTCCAAAGTAGCCTTTCGTCGCCTTCCCGAGATTCTTTCTGGGGCGGCAGCTGGGTGGGCTGAAAGTGTCGGTGCCGGTGGTGAGGATGGGGGTGTGACCACGGCGGTGTTGGAT
>JBOHHE010000336.1:0-11149 GCA_050700355.1 Pseudonocardiaceae bacterium | reverse complement strand
GCCGACCTCATTTCGGCCGGGCCACCGCCGCGTCGGGTGCGGAACCGCGACGCCAGGAGCGGAGTTGGTTCAGCAGGCGGTGTAGTCCATGTGCGGAGCGACCGTGTCCTGCGCCAGCACGGTGTGGGTCTTGACGTACTGGTCCAGCGCGAGCAGATCAGCGGCCTGCTGCCCCGGGGACGTCTGAAGGTGAGCCACCTCCAGGTGAGTCCGTAGAGCGTTCAGCGACTTCGCCAACCCATCGCTGACCGCCCCGTCGAACGCCGGCTTGAACATGTCATTCAGCAAGATCGTGTGCGTCTTGACGTACTGGTCCACCGACGCCAGATCCTTCACCTGCTGACCAGGCGACGTCTGCAGGTGAGCAGCCTCGATGTGCCGCATCAACGCGTCGAGGGCGGTGGATGTCACGCAACCGGCAGTGTCCTCCTCAACCGGAGCAGGGGGTGCCGCACCGTCAACTGGCGGCGCGTCCACTCCCGTGACGACCACGGAAGCCTTCATGTCCGGGTGCACGGCGCAGTAGTACTCGTACGTGCCTGCCTGGGTGAAGGTGTAGGTGAACGTGTCTCCTGGCTCGAGCAGTTCGGATTCGAAGGTCTGCGGGCCATCGGTGACGGTCACGGTGTGCAGTGCGTTGTCGTTGTTCACCCAGGTCACCGTGTCATTAACAGCGACGTTGAGGAGGGCGGGAACGAACTGGAGCCCCTCCATGCTGACGATGTGTTCGACGGGTGCCTGCTGACCGGCGTCGGCACCGGCTGGAGCACCGGCGGCTCCAGGCGCCGCTTGGTGCCCTCCCGTACCACTACTTCCGGCGGGTGCATCTGGAGGTGCCATTGCGGCATGTCCGGAGCCCGGCTCAGCCGGTTGGCCCGCGGCGGCACCGTTGGCGGCGAGCTGCGACCCACCGTTCAGCGTTGTCCCGGGACCACCCAGGGCAGTGATCCCCAGCACTACCGCAGCGACAGAGGCAAGCACAGCCAGACCGGTGAACCGGCTGGATGATGTGCTGGGTGGGGCGGACACCTCCTCCGGCGGCCGCTCAAGTAAGCCAGTGTTGTCCATCGAAACTCCTCTCATAGTGGTGCGCGTCATAGTGGTGCGCGATCAGCGGCCGGGGCTGGCCGTGACGAGGAAACTGGTCGCCAGCAGGACCAGGACGACCAGGACCGTCTGCATGGCAACGGAGTAGACGACCGGGCGGGCCACCGCGACTCCACCGCTCTGTGTCAGGGTGACGTCACGGCGCCGGTCGATCCACCTCTTACAAACCAGCACGGCCATCAGCGCCGCCCCGAAGACCGCGACCTTGAGGGAAAGCAACTGCCCATAACCGGTACTGACGAGCTCGGCCCAGGAACCGACGAGCCCCCAAGTGAGCACGATGCCACCGGCCACGACGGCCAGCATCGAGCCGAACACCAGCTTGGAGTAGCCGGGCAGAACCGAAGCCAGCTCCTCGGGCCGCTGTCGAGGTAGCAGGGCGAACAACAGCACCGCCAGCCCGCCTCCCCACAAGCTGATTCCGGCGACATGGACGAAGTCGGCGATTCCCAGTACCAGCGGACCACTCTCAGCGACGTGACCGGCCATTCCCAGGGTGCGCAGCAGAGCGGCACAGACGATCACGGCGATGACCCGCCACGCCACCGATCGAGCGGCCTGCTCACCCCGGGTGAACAGATCTGCCATAACGACTGTCGCGAGCACCCACAGCAACGCCTTCGCGGCCCACACCTGCCCGAAGGGCGTGCCGAGCACTCCTTGCGCGACCTCCCAGCGGAACGCCTCGGCCATCGCAACGCCATCGATCCAGGCACCGTGCAACAGGATCGCGAACAGTGTGCCGAACAGTCCGAGCACAAGCCCGGCAGCGAGCACGCCACGCGCCCGGATGTCCTGAGTACCCCCTGGCCAGAGCGTCGCGAGGAACGCGGTGCCACCGACGAACAGCACGGTCCCGATGTAGTCCACCGAGCGGGCCATCACCAGCCAGGATCGGGCAGGCGAACGAGCCAGCGAATCCTGGACATCGCCCACCATCGCGAGCAGGGCGCTCATCGGATGGCTGCCTGCGGTGCCACAGCCGGCGCCGGCTCCTCCTGTGCTGGTGCTGGGGCGGCGGCGAAGCCTGTGCAGCCCAGCGATCCCAGCACCGGCGCCAACAGCGGATCCGCGGATCCGCTGGCCGGATCCATGGCAAGGCCGAGTGGGGAAAGCAGAGCCGACAGCTGAGCGACTTGGTCGCCCGGAGCCGCTGGAGGAGCATCGGCGGCAGGTGCCGCCGCGGGCTGCACACCCAGCAAGTTCGCTTCACCGCGGCGCGCATCGTCCCGCTGGTTGATGGTGTCGAGCAGCGGCACCAGCCCGGTCACCGGGACGATCCAGCCGCCGCTGATGGGCAGCAGGGTGACCAGCTCGGTCAGGCTGGGATCACTCACGCCTGGCTGGGGGGACACGTAAGTCACCGCGCCGGAAGCTAAAAGGGCCTGGGCGGGTTCGGCGCCACCGAGCACCTGGGCGATCAGCGCGAGCAGCTGGTCGAGCAGCCCAGCTGAGCATTGCGGTGGAGTCGCGACCGGCCCGGTGGGTGGCCCGGCCGGATCGCTCCCCTGTTCAGGGGGGTTGATCGGGAAGCTGCCGAGGTCGGAGTCGAAACCGGAATCGAGGTCGGAACCGGCGCCGATGCCGGAGGCAGCGCCGGTTGCGGAACCGGCTCCCGAACCGGACGTGCCCTGCGAGCCGGGCCGGATGCCCACCTGGGTACCGCCGGGTCGCTTGACGCCTGCGGGCGGAGGGCCTGCGGCCGGTGGCGCGACCTGCTGGTCTCCCGGCTGTCCGGTTACCGGTGCAGCTGGGCTCACCGGCGCCGCGACGGCTGCGCCGGGCAACACCCCGAACCCGGAGGCGAACCCGAGGACGACAGTGACCGCGGCGACCATCGCCGCCGCGACCAGGTGTTCTCGGCGCAGCCCCCCTAGCTGGGCGTCACCGTGTTCCGTCGGCATGCTTCGATTCCCCGCTCTGGGCTCTGGAAAGTATTCGGCATTGGTCGACGGATTCATGACAGATAGGCATAAATCGCGTCGGTCGATCACATGGTCAGCGGCGGGAAGGTGCTGTCACCTGGGTGAGCGCGGCGACTCCCACGACTTCGATAGTCACTAGCATGAGTGCATCGTTCGGATTAGGCAAGGTTTCGGAAGAGTGAACAGAACGCCATGATCGGCATTCGCACCGAGGAGAGTAAAAGCATCGTCCAGCTGGTCCGACTTAGGCGCTCCGACCTGCGAAAACACGAGTTGTTGCAATGCGCACCAAACTACCCGATCGGGTGAATTAAGCCATGAGCCCGAACCGCTGGAGGACTTGTATCGAATCTTCTTTTTATACCTCATAAGAAGAGTACGAGAAACCTCGCTGAACCGTTTGGGTGAATGTAAAGAAATTGGACATACAGGGCGTGATGATCGAGCCGTTCGGAACGTACGGATAGTGGGTTATAGCGTCGCCTCAAGCCCTAGTAGAGCATGTGCGGGTAGATGTGGTCAGTAGGCGGATCGAAGGTCTCCTTGACAACTCTGGGGCTCGTCCACCGATGGAGGTTCACCGACGAGCCCGCCTTGTCATTAGTGCCCGATCTCCGTGAACCGCCGAATGGCTGGCGACCGACGACCGCCCCGGTGGGCTTGTCGTTGACGTAGAAATTGCCCGCCGCGAAACGCAGTGCCGCGTGCGCCTGCACCACCGCTGCGCGGTCGGTGGCGAACACCGCGCCGGTCAACGCGTAGGGGCTGGTCGAGTCGACGACGTCGAGGAT
This sequence comes from Pseudonocardiaceae bacterium, assembly GCA_050700355.1. Lineage (GTDB taxonomy): Bacteria > Actinomycetota > Actinomycetes > Mycobacteriales > Pseudonocardiaceae. The sequence goes on along the minus strand of JBOHHE010000336.1, from coordinate 7,326 downwards.
CGCGGCGTAGTCGTCATCGGAGTAGACATGCACCGCAAGAATCGGGCCGAAGTACTCCGTGGCGAACACCTCATGCTGAGGATCGGCTCCCAGGAGCACCGTGGGCTGCACGAACCAGCCTTGCGAGTCGTCACACCCACCACCGACCAGGAGCTCTAGCCCGGGATCGGTGGCGGCCCGCTGGAGGAGGTGCCGGTGCTTGGCGAAGGCTCGCGCGTCGATCACCGCGCCACCGAAGTTGGCCAGATCCGCGACGTCGCCGTAGTTGATCGTCCGGGTGGTGTCGACGAGCTGCTCCCGCACGCCGCCGTCCCATAGCGAGCGGGCGATGTAGGCCCGCGAGACGGCCGAGCACTTCTGCCCCTGGTACTCGAACGCGCCCCGGACCAATGCGGTGACCAGCGGCCCCGTCTCGGCCGAGGAGTGCGCCACCACGAAATCCTTACCGCCGGTCTCTCCCACGATGCGGGGGTAGCTGCGGTAGCTGTCCAGGTGGTCGGCGATGGTGCGCCACAGCTTCTTGAATGTCTTCGTGGACCCGGTGAAGTGCAGCCCGGCGAAGTCGGGATCGGTCAGGGCGACCTCGCTGACCGGCGCACCGTGTCCGGTCACCAGGTTGATCACCCCGGGCGGCAGTCCGGCCGCCTCCAGCAGCCGCATCGTGTAATGCGCGCTGAGCTGTTGGGTGAGGGTGGGCTTCCACACCACCGTATTGCCCATCAGAGCGGGCGCGGTGGGCAGGTTTCCAGCGATCGCGGTGAAATTGAATGGGGTGATCGCGGTGACGAACCCATCCAGCGGCCGGTAGTCCACCCGGTTCCATTCTCCAGGTGCCGAGTCGGGCTGCTGCGCCAGGATTTCGCGGGCGTAGCGCACATTGAACCGCCAGAAGTCGATCAGCTCACAGGCTGCGTCGATCTCAGCCTGCTGTACCGACTTCGACTGCCCGAGCATGGTGGCGGCGTTGAGGGTGTCGCGCCACGGGCCTGCGGCCAGGTCTGCTGCTCGCAGCAGGATCGCCGCCCGTTCGTCGAAGGCCAATTCCCGCCAGGCAGGTGCGGCTCGCATAGCGGCGCGCACCGCGTCCGCGACGTCGGCGGTGGTGGCCTGCGCGCTGCACCCCAGCACCTGAGCATGCCGGTGCGGGGCGACCACGTCGAAGGGTTCCCCGCCTGCCATCCGCTGCACGCCGCCGATGGTCATGGTCAGTTCTGCTCGCTGACCGGCCAGCTCGGTGAGCGTCCGGATCAGGGACTCGCGTTCGGGACTTCCCGGACGATAGCTACGAACCGGTTCGTTGGCCGGAACCGGCGTGGACGTGATCGCGTCCATGGGACCTCCTGTGAGTGGTATTCGGTGCTATAGCACCGAATACCACTCACAGGAGGTCGAGGAGGAAGGGCAGCTCTTGTGGGGCGTACCAGGCCATCTCGTGATCTTCCGCGTCGCCGAGGGTGAACTCGGCGTCCGGATCACCGAGGTCCGCAGCGTGCACGACCGCCGCTGAGGCGCGCACCGCTTCCTCTGCAGCCGCCCCGTCGACATGAACGGCGGCGACCGCGGTGACCGGCACCGTCCCGGATACGGTGACAGCAGCGGCGTCCAGATCAGGGCGCAATCGCACGCCCTCGACGTCGGCCGCCACCACCACCCGACGGGCCAGCGTCTTGGGATCATCATCCAGCTCAGCGGACAGCAGCCGCAACGAGGCCCGAGCGGCCTCCATCATCGCCGCGTACTCCAGCTCCTCGGTATCGCCCGCCGTGTAGGACTCGCGCAGCATCGGGGTGAGTGCGAAGCCGGTGCCGGAGACCGGAGTGAACTCCCCGGAATCGACCAGGTGCTGCAGCATCGCGAGGGTGGCGGGTAAGTAGACCCTCATGGCACCGTCGAGACCAGCTCTTCGAGAGATTCCTCGATCAGTGCCGCCAGGGTGTCCACATCGGACATGGCATCCCGGTCCGCGTTGAGCCCGTAATAGACGCCGCCGTCGTAGGAGGTGATGCCGATCGAAACGGCCTGGTTCTTGGCCAACGGCACCACCGGGAACATCTCGATCATCCTCGCCCCTGCCGCGTAGAGGGGAAACTGGGGACCGGGCACATTGGTGATCACCAAATTGAAGATCCGCTGCGCGAAGCTGTTCGCCACCCGGGCGCCCAGCGAGTGGATGGTGGGTGGAGCGAACCCGCCTAGCCGGACCAGTGCGTCAGCACCGACGGACTGACCGGATTCCTTGTGTGCCCGCATGGCATGGCTGACATGGTTCAGCCGCAACACCGGGTTGGGCTCCCCTACCGGCAAGTCCACCAGATACGAGGCGACCCGATTGCCCAACGCCGCCACGTCGGCGCCCTCGCCGACATCACCGCGCACTGACACCGGCGCCATCGCTCGCAGCGTTGTCGAAGCGGTGACCGACTCTCCCCGGGAAAGCAGCCAATAGCGCAGCGCGCCGGAGACCACCGCGAGCACCACGTCGTTGACATCCCCCCCGTGCGCCTTGCGCACAGCACGATAATCCACCAGCTTGGTGCGGGCCACCGCGAAGCGCCGCTGAGTGGAGATGGGCACGTTCAGCGGACCGCCCGGCGAACGGTGCGCGGCGGCCAGCACCGCGGAGGCCACCCCACCCAGCGCGTCGGCCGCCTTGTGCACGGTCGCCACACCCCCCTGCACAGCGGTACGGACGTTGTCGATGATCTCACCCGGCCGCGCTATCGCCTCCGCCATCGCCTGCCACGACAGCTGCAGCGCGTTGGGCTCGGGACGGGGCATCCACAGGTCTTCGGGAATGTCGCGCGGCGTCGGCGTCACGTCGAGGATCACCTGACCGATGTCGATCGCGCTGATCCCGTCGACCATCGCCTGGTGCGTTTTGGCGATCACGGCGATGCGCCCACCGGACAGCCCCTCGACAAGGTTCATCTCCCACAGTGGATGGCGATGATCCAGTGGTCGGGACACCAGCCGCGCCACGAGCTCGCGCAGCTGCGCGTCACTGCCCGGCTTCGGCAACGCCGACCGGCGCACGTGATAGGAGATGTCGAAGCCCCCGTCATCGATCCACACCGGGCGGGCCAGCCGCGCGGGCACCTCACGGACCTTCTGCCGGTACCGAGGGACCAGCGCGATCCGCTGCTCGATCAGCTTCACCATGCGTTCGAAGTCGAAACCGGACCGCGGGCGGCGGAACACCGAGACGGCACCGACGTGCATCGGCGTGGTCGGCCCCTCCAGATAGAGAAACAAGGCGTCCAGCGCCGAAAGGCGGTCAGGCATGCGACAAATCCTGGCACGTCCGACGCTCGGATCCGAACCTGCCATCCTGGGCAGGTGCTCTCGCCCCGCTCCCGGTCCAGCGGCCGGCAGGCCGACGTCCAACCAGCCGGTGTCAGTCCACGGGACGTCTTCATCACCGTCTACGGCCGCAAGCCGGTACTGGAAGCACTCACCGACCCGGCGCTGACCGTCGACAAAGTGATCATCGCTGAAGGCGCCCTCGGCGAGAGCCTGCGGGAGATCCTCGACGTGGCGACCGGCCGGGGTGTGCCGGTACGGCGGGCCTCGGCGCACCGGGTGAAGGTGCTGGCCGGCAATGGCAGGCACGACCAGGGCGTGCTCGCCGACGTGGTGGCTCCTCGGATGCGTCCGCTGGAGGATGCCCTGGAGCGGTTGAACGGCCCCTCGGCGGTGCTGGTCCTCGACGCGATCACGAATCCGGCCAATGTCGGCATGATTCTGCGCACCGCGACCGCGGCCGGAATCGGCGGCGTGGTGTTGCCCCGCCGTGGGGTACCCGGGATCGATCCGCTCGTGGTCAAAGCATCAGCCGGGGTGGCCTTCCGTGCCCCGGTGCTACGCGCCGCCACCGCCGAGCAGGCCTGCCGGTCATTGCGCGCCGACGGATTCGCGGTGCTGGGGCTTTCGGGTTCGATCCCTGGTGCCGCCTCGCTGTTCGACGAGGCGCAGCCGCCCCGGGTGGCCTACGTGCTCGGCAACGAGACCACCGGAGTCTCCCCGGTCGTTGCCACGCAGCTCACCGGCTGGGTCATGATCCCGATGGCCGATGGCGTCGAATCACTCAACGTCGCGAGCGCGGCAGCGGTGGTGTGCTTCGAGTGGGCCCGGCGACGCGGCGCAGAGGCGGGCATCAGGAACCGGTTGTCCACAAATATCGGCGAAAGCCCGTAAAACTCTCACCGAGCTCTGCATACTCCCCCGCATCGGATCAGTGCCCCTCCTCCGATTCGGTGCCCGGCCGCCGCCGCGTCACCGATGCAGACACCCCGATGGCGCCTCGGCCCCGCCCTCGGCCGACCCCGCAAGTGTGCGTGATCTCCAGACGAGGAGGGCTTTCGTTGACCGGGAGCATCGTTGAGCCACGTCCCCAACTTCCGCAGCGACCAGTACTGCGCCGGCTGACCGACATCCTGCCTCTGCCGGCGCCAGCTGTATCCGTGCCACTGCCTGCAACGCTCCCACCAGCGGATCTCGCCGCGGCGGCGCAGGTGGAGCGGGTGTTACGGGTGGCGGTGGAGATCCTCGGCGGCCGTCGCCCAGCGCGGCAGCTGGCCGCAGTGCTGCGTTACGACGTGCTGGCCCACCTGGTCACGCTGCAAACGGTGGCGGGGAATCTCCAGCCGCGGGTGGGCAAGGTGCTCACCCGACCCCAGGGACCCGGCATCCTGGAGGCGGTTGCCCTGGTGACCCTGAGCACCGGGGTTCGCGCCCTGGCCGCGCGCTTCGAGCAGCAGGTCGACGATCGGGGCAGCCGCTGGTTGTGCACAGCGCTCCAACTGCGTTTCACCATCGGGGATCTGGCCGTGCGCCGCCGATGCAGGTGACTGGGCCAACTGGACCAGCTGACCTTAAGCCGGTACGGTGCCGTCGGCTGCCAGGCCCGCGCGCCGAGGACTGACCAATCCGATCGGTGCGCGGCTTCGAAGGCTGACTGACAACCTCGCCGTGCTGTGCCGAGGTCGGGGTATGCGCCATCGACGAGAGGCAATAACCATGGTCAACTCGCAGCACCGAGGTCGGGGGCCGGTGAATCTGCTGTTGCGTGTGTTGGCGGCCGCCGGACTCGTGATCGATGCCTATGTGCATTTCGACCTGGCGGCGGCCTATGACGCGGTGGGCAGCACCATCACCCAGGGCGCGCTGTTTCGGGTGCAGGGCGCGATAGCGTTGCTGGCCGCGTTGCTGGTCCTGCTGCTGGGTAGGACCTGGGTGTACCTCGCAGTATTTCTCATCGCGGCCAGCGCGCTGGGTGCGGTGGTGCAGTCGACCTACATTGACATCGGGGCATTCGGGCCGTTACCCAGTATGTACGAGCCGGTGTGGTATTGGGATAAGACGTTCAGCGCGATCGGTGAAGCCGTTGCCGCTTTGGCGGCGGCCGCGCTACTCGCATTGACGCTGCGCCGTCGTGCCCCGACAACCGCTTCACACCGTACTTAGCCGAAGCGCTGGTTGCCACAGCCGACGATGGCGAACGTCAGGCAGTAGCGAATTCACTACAACCGTTTCCGTGGGGACGAAAGGAAACCACTGATGCAGAAACAGTGGATGATCGTGTTGGCTTCGACAGCAATAATGCTGCTGGCGTCCTGCGGCTCAGCCGATACTCCGACTACCGGAAATCCGACCAGTGGCGCCGAGCCTCCCTCGGGAACGGTCACGGTGCTGACGAAGCTGCTGAAATTCGACCCTGAGAAAATCACCGTCGAGGCAGGTACGCCAATTACCTGGAGAGCAGGCGACGGCATCGCGCACACCGTGACCACGGGAACCTTCACGGTCGGGGGCAACGGCCTGCGCACTGCCGAGCAGCCTGACGGAAGGATCGACGCGCCGTTGACCCAGGAGAAGGAGGTTTCGTTTACCTTCGATGAACCCGGCACTTACACCTACTACTGCTCGATCCACAAGGGAATGAACGGCGAGGCAGAAGTCACGTCATAGCCTCGCACCTTTCGATTCGTCATGATTTCGACCAGAAAGGAAACCTGTGTCTCCCCGCATCCCGAAAATGATCGCAGCATCGGCGGTGACTCTTCTCGCATTAGTCGCGTGCGCCGGTAACGAAGAGACAGCAACGCCGACGACGCCCGCTGCGCCTCCGGCGACGACATCGGCTCCGGCATCGGAAATCGTCAGCGGTCAGGCCGCGGTCAGCGCTCCCGCCGCGGAGCTGCGTGCCGGGCTCACTCATCTGCTGACCGAGCACGTCTACACCGCCGCCCTCGCACTGAAGTACGCGGTGGACAATGGTGGCAACCTGGAGGACCCGACCGTCAAGGCCGCGGTCGCCAACCTGGACGCGAACTCGGTCGCCCTGTCCAAGGCCGTCGGTGCAGCTTACCCCGACGCCGAGGAGCCGTTCCTGGAGTCCTGGCGCCAGCACATCGGCTTCTTCGTCGACTACACCCTCGGCAAGGCCACCAACGACCAGTTCAAGGTCGACAAGGCCGAGGCCGACCTCGATGGTTACCGCACCTCGTTCGGCCAGCTGATCAACTCTGTGGTGCCTGAACTGTCCGCCGACGCCGTCGCCCAGGCCCTGGTGCCCCACGTCGACAGTGTGCTGGCCACCATCGACAGCCTGGTCGCCGGAGACGGACAGGTCTTCGCCAAACTCGTCGCCGCCGCCGACCACATGCCGGAGACCGCCGCCACCCTGGCCGGCGGCATCGCCGAGAACAAGGGTCTGGAGGGCAATGCGGACTCCGCGGCCTCGGAGCTGCGTTCCGGACTGACCTACCTGCTGACCTCGCACGTCGACCTGGCCGGGATCGCCCTGGCCCAAGCTGTGTCGCAGGGTGGCGACCTGGAGGAACCCACCGTCAAGGCCGCCGTCGCCGCACTGGACACCAACTCGGTAGCGCTGGCTGAGGCCGTCGGTGCCGCCTACCCCGACGCCGAGGAGCCGTTCCTGGAGTCCTGGCGCCAGCACATCGGCTTCTTCGTCGACTACACCCTCGGCAAGGCCACCAAGGACCAGGCCAAGACCGACAAAGCCATCGCGGATCTGGACGGCTACCGCACCTCGTTCGGCCAGCTGATCAACTCCGTGGTCCCCGAGCTCCCCGCCGACGCCGTCGCCGAGGCACTGGTACCGCACGTCGACAGTGTCCTGGCCACCATCGACAGCCTGGTCGCGGATGACGGACAGGTCTTCACCAAACTCGCCGAAGCCTCCGCGCACATGCCGGAGACCGCCGCCACCCTCGCCGGCGGCATCGCCGAGAACAAGGATCTGAGCTGACCATCCACCGCGGCTGAACGCAGCTCCCGCTGCGCACAACGGGAAGGGTGCGGGGA